>NZ_JBOHDT010000068.1:0-29211 GCF_050700635.1 Aeromicrobium sp. | reverse complement strand
GTTCCATTCGACCGCGCGAGCCCTGGTCGGCGTGGTCGTCACCGCGACGCTCGCGCTGGAGGTTGCGGCGATCTGGCTCGCCGCAGGGCTGGAGCCGCTTGGCCAGCCAGTGGTCTCCGCGGTCGGTGCCGTGGCCGCGAGCGTCGCGGGAGCGATCATCGTTTGGCGCTACCCCCGCCATCCGGTCGGATGGTTGCTCGCAGTTCTGCCCTTGACACAAGCGCCCTTCGACGCAGCCCTCTTCTATGGGCGCCACGGATATGCTGCCAGCTGGCCCGGCGCCACCTATGCCGAGATCGTGAGCCTCTGCTCCTGGCCGCTCGGCGGTCTGGCGATCGCGTTGCTGTTCCTGATCTTCCCGGACGGCCGGTTCCTCTCCCACCGCTGGCGGTGGGCAGTGGGCGCGTGGAGCCTAGGGGCCGTCATTGCGGTCCCTGGGTGGCTGCTCAACCCTCGTCTCGGTGAGGACCTCAGCGCGGGGGTCAACCCGTTGGCCTCAGACGCTTCCTGGATCGAGCCGGCGTACATCCTGGGTGCGGTCCTTATCGGCACCTCGCTTGTCGTCTCGGTGGTGGCTCTCTTGGCGCGCTTCCGTCGCTCTCGGGGAGTCGAGAGGCAGCAGCTGAAGTGGGTTCTGCTTGCAGCCGCCCTGTTCGCGGTCGTGATGCCGGCGTCGGCACTGTTGTGGACTTTCTGGACCCCGATTCAATACGCGGCCGCTGTGGTGCCGCCGCTCTTGCCGATCGCCGTATGCGTAGCGATCATTCGGCATCAGCTTTACGACATCGATCTGGTGATCAGCCGCACCGTGGTCTACGGCACACTCACCGCGGTGCTGGGAGCTATGTACGCCTCGGTCGTGCTGGTCGTTGGGGCCGTCGTCGCTTCCCCAGTGGCAGCGGCCGCAGCAGCGCTGGTCGTGGCGGTGGCATTCCGGCCGCTTCGCGCCCGGATCCAGGATCGGGTGGACCGGCGCTTCCGACGGGCGCGGTACGAATCCCGACGGGTGATGACCGACTTCGTGGACCGGCTCCGGCGCGGCGAGTCGGACGCCGACAGCGTCGAGGAGTCACTGCGCATCGCCGTCGGAGACGACGACTTGGCACTGCGTTTCCGCTCGGAGGGCACGACCTATGACGTCACAGGTCGGCCGCGGGTGATGGAGCCCACGCCCGGCCGACTCATCACCGCGATCGACACCGGGCACCACGTCGTCACGCTCGTCCGCCACCGTGAAATCGACTCCAATTTGGTGGCCGACGTCGTCGACGCCGGCCGCCTCGCGCTGGAGATCGCTGCGCTGCATATGGAGCTGCGACGGCGATTGGAGGAGCTGGACAGATCCCGGGCGCGGATCGTCGCAGTCGCCGACGAGGAGCGCCGCCGCCTCGCCAGGGACCTCCACGACGGCGCGCAGCAGCGGCTGGTCTCCATCGGGCTGGGCCTCCGTCACGCCCAGCACGCGCTCAACGGCAGCGCACCAGTCGAGGTCGACCGGACACTCGACGCCGCCGTCGCCGAGCTGGGCAACGCCATCGACGATCTGCGCGAGCTCGCCTCCGGCCTGCGCCCCGCGTCGCTCGACCACGGGCTCGGGTCGGCGCTGCACGAGCTGGCAGCCCGGTCGCCGATCCCGGCCGTCGTTCGCGGCGATTCAGAGCGGTTCCCTGGCGAGCTTGAGGCGGCGGCATATTTCATCGCATCCGAGGGCCTCACGAACGCGATCAAGCACGCGTCCGCCCATCAGGTGACGCTCGCATACGCCCGAGCCCAGGGGGAACTGGTGCTGACGGTCACCGACGACGGGTCAGGGGGAGCCAGCGCACGCCGCGGCACCGGACTCCTCGGCCTTATCGACCGGGCGCGCGCCCACGGGGGCAGCCTCACCATCGACTCCACACCTGGGGCAGGGACCCGGCTGACTGCGAGGTTGCCATGCGCGTGATCGTGATCGAGGACCAAGCGCTGCTGCGTGACGGGCTGGTGCGGCTGTTCACCGACAAGGGTCACGACGTCGTCGGCTCAGCCTCCAGCGCCGCAGGCCTAGAGGATCTGGTCGACTCCGCCAACCCCGACCTCGTCGTGCTCGACATCCGGATGCCACCCACGTTCACCGACGAGGGGGCCACCGCCGCGCGCACCCTCAAGTCCGCCCACCCGGGGCTCGGTGTCCTGCTGCTGTCGCAGCATGTCGACAAGAGTGTGGTCGACTTGGTAGCTCATCCAGGGTTCGGCTACCTCCTCAAGGATCGGGTCTTCGAGGTCGAAGAGTTCCTCGACGCCGCACTGCGCGTCGCTGGCGGCGGCTCGGCGCTAGACCCCAAGGTCGTAGCCGCGCTCGTCGCCAGCCGGGAGGAGGGGCCCCTCGCGCGTCTCTCCGACAGGGAACGCGATGTGCTCCGGCTAATGGCCGAAGGTCTGACCAACGCGGGTATCGCCGGACGGCTCTTCCTGAGCGCACGCACAGTGGAGGCGCACGTCGGGAACCTGATGACCAAGCTCGAGATCACGGACTCCGACGAGCAACACCGCCGGGTCGCTGCGGTCTTGTCCTACCTGCGCGCCACCCGCTGATGCCACTACGTGGCAGCACCTAATCGAATGGCGTACGACGCCCGATGCGGCGGGGTGGGGCTGATTCCTAGCGTTTAGACATGACCACAAGAACCTTCCGCATCGGCATCTGGGTCCTTGCGGCCATGACCATCTTCAACCTCGTATTGCACGCGTCCGGCCTTTTCGCTATCGCCCACGACGAGGACGAACGCCTCGTGTTCTCGTCGCTCACGGCGCTCAACGCGCTCGGCCTCGTCGTCGCACTGGTTCCGCTCCGAGCAGGCGAGCGCTGGGCTTGGCTCGCCAGCTGGATCCAAGTCTTGGCAACCGCCGCCGTGTTGCCGATCGGCTTGGCATCCGGCGACAAGACGGCGATGCCCTACGGCTACCTCGGCTTCGCCGTCGTCATGGCCGTCGGCCTACTGCTTGCTCGACCCGCCGGTGACGATCTCCCGGGACGAGCGCAGACTGCGTGACGAGATTCGGCAACCCTCCTCTTACCCTCCAGATTCAGTAGGCGCCAACAGGAGTCGATCGGCTACAGTCGGAGGTGTTCGAGACAGCGAACACCGCGTAGATACAAGCGATTCGGCTGTTTCCCGAAACGTTCGGTAGCAATAGGTAAGCCTCTGAGTTTGTCCAGAGGTCGCAGGTTCAGCTTCTGCCCCCGCTGCAAAGGTAAAACCCCAGGTCAGAGGCGGTTCTCGGAGAAATCCGAAAGCCGTCGTTGGCGTTCCCCGGCACCGCATGTAGGCAGTTGTGGGCAAGGCGGCGCCGGCTGTCTCGTGTCCGGCATCAACGGCGCTGGACGTTCGTGGATCGGGACGTCCGGCTGTGCACGTAGAGGTTCGAGCGAGTGCCGCAATGTCGGCGCGAACGTCTGCGACGATCCAGAGGTCACACGGGTTCGCGGCGGGCGCCAGGCTCACGGTGGTGGCCGGCCAGGTGTACCAGTAGCTCGCGTCGCCGACTGGCGATGCTCCGCGCTCGGCGGTGCTAAAAGCGGCTGAACCGGGCGCAATCTTGGCCGTCACCGGCGACCCCAGCCGGTCGTCGGCCTGATTATGCGAAGGCCACGGTCCGGGCTCCGCCGACGATCTCCTCGACGACCTTGGCGGCGCGGACGATGGATTCGTGGCAAGGACCGTCATTCAGCGCATCCACAACGCACGCAACCGCGAATGTGGTTGTGACCCGGACTGCTGGTGCCGGCGAACTGCTCTTGGGCGAGTCGTCAAGTGGTGGTTCCGCGCCAGATTGTTCGGTGTCAGTCACAAGAGCGATGCCACCGCGGACTGGAAACGCGCTCAACAACCAGGCTCCTGACTCCGCGCTGCGCCGTCCTTGTTCGAGCGGGCGGTTCGGGAACCACCATGACCGAAACGTTCCCTTGGCGCGCTGTGCTCCGAAGGTTCTCGATCGTCGGGAGTCCCCCAGAGAAGTGCGGCCGCTGAGAACGGTCGCCGTCGGCGGAGTGCACTGCCGCGCACTCGGTCACTCGCAGACGTCACCGGTACGGCTGGGCTTCGAGAGCATGGCTCCGCGTCGAGGCAGATCGGTGCGATCATCGAGGATATGGACGCTCACGAGCTGTTCGTGGCCGGCTCATCCGCCTTGGCAGCGGGCGAGTGGGCTGCGGCCCGTGACTGCTTCGAGTCGGCGTTGTCGTTGGAGGAGTCCGCCGATGCGCTCGACGGGCTGGCGCTGGCGGTTTGGTGGCTCAATGATCCGGAGGCCGCTCTCGAGTTGCGGGCACGGGCGTTCGCGCGACTGCGTCACGACGGCCGCGACACCGAGGCGACGGCGGTGGCGATCTGGCTGGCGCGTCAGTATCGCAGCCTTTTTCGGCGTGCCGAGATGGCTAGAGGATGGCTGTCTCGGGCGCGGTCTCTGCTGGGGAGCCTTCCTGACCAGGGCAGCCTGTGCGGATGGCTGTTGCTGGCCGAGTCGGAGATCGGGCTCCCGCACCCACGCGCCGCCGACGCGGCCGACCAGGCGCTGCGGATCGCGCGCGAGTGTGGTGACCGGGATCTGGAGATCGTGGCGCTGACCCGCCGGGGCGCGTGCACGGTCAGCACTGGTGGAATCGGCGAGGGGTTGTCGGACCTGCACGAGGCGATGACCGCCGCGACCTCAGGCGAGGGCCATGACGTGCAGTACGTGGGCGAGGCGCTGTGCACGCTGATGGAGGTCGCCGGACTCATCGGTGATCCGGGCGTGGTCGAGCCGTGGGCGACGTTCCTGGTCGGCTTCCGGTCCTCGTATGCGTTCGGGCCGCTGCTGCCCTTCGAGACGCAGTCGGCGACTGATCTCATCTCCGCGTTCTGCACCGGTTGCTGCGGAGGCGTGTATCTGGTCACGGGCAGGCTGGACGCGGCCGAGGAACAGCTTGTCGGCGCCGTGGCGCAGATGGCCAGGACGGGGCTGCGGCCGCGCTGCCTGCACCCGGTGGCTGACCTGGTTGCGCTGCGCGTCCTCCAGGGCCGCCTGGAGGAGGCAGAGGCGCTGATCACCGGCTTCGAGAACGACCTTGACTGCGCGCCGTCCGCCGCGGCCCTCGACCTGGCCCTGGGCCGACCGGCACGCGCCGTGGACCGGCTGGTGGGCGTCCTCGACGCCCTGGCGGAGACGCCTGTTCTCACACTGCCGGCGCGCGCGCAGCTAGTGGATGCTGCCCTGGAGGCGGGCGATGCCGAGCTCGCACAGGACGCCGCAAGCAGCATCGCGGCCCTCGCCGCCGCGACGGACACGGCGCTTCACCGCGCGCACCGCGACCACGCGGCCGGCAAGGTCGCGCTCGTTCGAGGCGGTCGCGAGGCAACCGGGCTGCTCCGCTCCGCGGCTCTGGGGTTTGCCCAGGCCGGTGGGCCACTGGCAGCGTGCCGCGCCCGGATGGACCTCGCCCGATCCCTTGTCGAAAACGACCACGGTCTGGCCATCACCGAGGCGCGCAGTGCGCTGCAGGCCTACGACAAGATGGGCGCCACCACTGAGGCTGACCGGGCGGCCGCGTTCCTGCGCGGACTCGGCGTCAAGGGTCGGACCGGCCCGCGTGATGGCAGCCTGCTCAGCCGCCGCGAGACCGAGGTGCTCGGGCTCGTGTGCGAAGGCCTCTCAAACACCGAGATCGCCGAGCGGCTGTTCATCAGCACCCGGACCGCGGGCCACCACGTGAGCAACATCTTGACCAAGCTCGGGGTTCGCAGCCGCACCGAGGCAGCCGCCTATGCGTTGCTCAACCTGCCCGCCGCGCACACCCCGGCGCAGCGGTGAGGAGCGCGCGGGGCCGCCGGCAAACCGCAGCGCAAATGGGTAACTTGGCCCATGCTGACCCACCACTCGGAGGAGCATCCTCGACTCACCACATCTGAACTCCAGAGGAGGAGTCATGGAAACCATCGAGAAGGGCGTCGTCCGGCGCTTCTACGAGATCGTCGGCAGCGGCCGACCGGAGGACCTGGACGAGGTCTGCTCGCCCGAGCTCGTCGGCCACGCAGGCGCCGGGTCCAACCTCGCCGAGCTCAAGGGCGCCATCGGGAGCTTCCTGGCGCCGTTCCCCGACCTGACTGCCGATGTCCGGTACCTGGTGCAAGAGGACGACCTGATCAGCTCCTGGGTCAGCTACACCGCCACCCACGAGGCCGACTTCGCAGGTGTCCCCGCCAGCGGCCGGCACGTGAAGTTCGCCGAGTGGGACCTGTTCCGGGTCCGCGACGGCAAGATCGTGGAGATCACCCAGTACTGCGACCTGTTCACGATCATGTCCCAGATCGGCGCGCTGCCCACCGCAGCGCCCGCGTGACGGCGCGGTGCGTGATGAGCGCCGCAACACGTCGCCTCACCCTGGCCGCCAGCGCTGGCCTGGTCGTCACCGCTCGTCGGGGTCGCTCCTGCGGCCGCGAAGAGCAGCTTTGTCGCACAGTCGACACTCGCCGAGCACCAGGTCTACGGGTCCGCCTGGGGCCACGAGCTCCCCGGCTACCTCGCCAGCCATCGAGACGTGCTCCAATAATTCGGGTTCTCATCATTCAGCGCGCTCGCGTCGTACGCCGCGGCCCAAGACCCCAACGACTGCCCGCCGGATCTCTAGAAGCCCACCACCCGAGAGGCAGCCCGTGAGGGAGGAAATCGTCCCGGGAGACGCGCATTCTCAATCCACTGGTGAGGAGACGTTCGAGACCGGCGACGCCTACTACGTCCCCCCGGGTCACACCCCGGTGCTCTATGCCGGTACCGAGGTCGTCGAGTTCAGCCCGACCGAGCAGATGCAGCAGACCCTCGACGTGGTCACGAAGAACATGGAAGCTGCCGGCTGACGCCTGCAGGCGGACTGCGGCTTCAGCAGACCGCCGCCGTGATCGCCACCGCCCTGTCGCAGGCGAGCTGACCTATGGCCGCGTCGACTGGCAACCGCAATTGACGAACGCGGAGGTCAGCGGAGTGAGGCTCCCTCCCAACGGACCGGTGTCGCCGGATAGCCCGTCCGGAAGCCGTCCCGGGACGCGGGGCATACGGACAGATGCCGAGCAAGACTCAGGGCGGGAGGCTGAGAACGATTGCCCTGGTTGAGCCAAGCCTGGCAGACGCCTAGTGGGGTTTGGTCGTCCTTGGCGTAGCGCTCGGCCCGGTCGAGCGCGGCGCTGCACGAGAGCGACACCTGTAGGCCAGTTGTAGGCAAAGTCGGCACGGACCCGCTGGGACGTCGGTGGACGTTCGTGGAACCGAAAAGTGCTTCTGAACTGTGCGTTCACCCGAACTGCGAGCGTGAAGCAAGACCCGAGAACGCCCGCAGGTGTAAGGGACTGCTGCACGGTAGGTGACATCTGATCTGTGGTGCGGGAGGTGCGCTGGAAGGATGTGCACCTCACGACCAAGACGTTCAAGGTCACCAACATCTGAGGCGGACGGGCCTGCCGCCGAAAGAAGGCCTGGTAACGATGTTGCATGTGCCGATAATGACTTCCGGGACCTGAGTCTGAACGACGACGAGTTGCGTCCGAAACCCGATCGCGCTGCCCCGAAGCGCACCGACGGCAACTCGAAGGGCTTGGCTGCCTGCCCCTCGACGTGCGTGGTGCACCGCGACTACGCTGGCGATGTCTCTGGTTTCCGCAATAGCCAATTGTGGGTGGGCGCACAGATGATCGTTTCTTCGATCCGAGCGCGACGATCGGCATCATCGCCGGGTTCTTAGACACGAGGCGAGGACTATGTCGGCGCTCGATCAGGAAGTCGATCGGTATGAAGCCGTAAGGCAGTACTCCCTACGAGAGGTCCTCGTCGTGTGGGCCGCCGCCGCCGTCCCGATGGGGTTGCTTGCATGGGTCGTCGCGCCCTGGCTCGAAGGCCAGCTCGGGGGCGAGGAGCCCCTTGCTCAGGCGCTGCTTATCCTCCTTACGGCGGGGCTCGTCTGGCAATTCATGCTTGTCCTGATCCTCCTCAGGCGGGAACTGGGGTCACTCGAATGGTTGCGGGTGCGCGACGCACTTTGGCTCCGGCCGCCGCGAGATCCGAAGACAGGACGCGTCGGGGGAAGGGTCTGGTGGTGGGTGCTGCTTTTCGTCGTCCTTGGTGCCGTGTGGGCGCTAGTGCCCGCGATCCCCGGGCCGTCCGACAGAGATTTCGCTGATTTCCTCGGCTCCGACCGCGGAGCTGATTTCTTCAGCGGCGCGTGGGGCTGGTTCGCGGTCATCGTCGTGTTCACCGTGTTCAACACCGTGCTCGGCGAGGAACTTCTCTTCCGGGGGCTGCTGTTGCCCCGTATGCGAGCCGTCTTCGGCAGGGGCGACTCGGTCGCCAATGGGGTGCTGTTCACCGTCTATCACCTGCACGTGCCGTGGGTCATCCCGGCCACTTTGGTGGAGGGGATCTTCCTCGAGGCCTATCCGTCGCGGCGGTTCCAAAGCGCGTGGGTGGGTATCATGGTGCACTCGCTCCAGAGCGTGTTCGTGATCGCCATCGTCCTCGTCCTCGTGCTCAAATAGTGCCGTACTGCCCGGTCCAGGACCGGTAGCGCTTCACGGGCAGGCGCACGTTTCAACGAGGACTCATGAGTCGGCGAGGATGGGCGGCGCCACCGAGTCGTCGTCCGCCGGCTGGGCGTGCTTGGGAAGGTTGGCGATGTCGATGGCGTCGAGCACCAGGCAGGCTCGGCAGAAGTCCTCGCCGAACGGGGTCAGGTGGATCGATCGCCGCACGATCTTGGCGTAGCGAACGGAGTGCATGGCCTCCAGCACGTCGGGCTGGGCCTCGACGACCTGGTACTGGTGGACGTCGCGCAGGGTCTCGCGGGAGAACCAGACGAGCCCGAGGCGGAACAGGTTGTTGAGGTAGGCCGGGACCTGGTCGGTGTAACGCAGCCCGGCGCGGGAGCCGATCATGGTCAGGCCCGGAGCGATCAGGTGCGAGCTGAGGATTCCGATGGGGCCGCCGGTCCGGACGTCGACGCTCGGCTGGGGTCCCTTGCTCAGGAGCAGCATCAGCACGCGCCCCTCGTCGGGGGCCAGCTCGCTCAGGATGCGCTCGTAGGCCGGATGCGCCTGCTCGTCGTTCCAGACGTCGCGGGAGCGGCGGATCAGGTCGGCGCCGCTCTCCTTCAGGCTCTGCAGGCCGAGCTGTGGCGGGCTTGCCAACGGACCTGCGACCAGGCTGCGGAAGACCTTGGTCGCGGCGTTCAGGACCTCGTTCGACGACCGTGCCTCCTCGAACCGGCGGGTCACGCCGCTGATCGCCGCCAGCTCGCGCGCGGTCCGCTCGAGGTCGCGGGCCAGGCCGCGGGCCGGTTCCGGTGTCACGGCATCGACGATGCGACGTCCGGTGCGCAGGTACGTGCGGACGCCCCATCCCGCCGTCTGCAAGGTCGCCGACGCGGCGAGGCGCAACGCCGCGGCCAGCTCGTCGGTCTCGAAGGTCGCCGCTGGATCGTCGGGACCGGGGCCGGGATCGTGGAGGTCAGCCACCGGAGACCCCGAAGATCGCCAGGTGGAGGAAGCCGCCGGCCAGGCCCATGATCGCCCCGTGCGCGTAGAGCATCCACTCATCCTCCTTGATCGCCGAGCGCAGCATCTCGACGAAGTCCCTGTACGGCAGCTCCTTGGTGCGCGACGCGAACAGGACGCGGATCTTGTCGCTCTGTCGTTTCGAGAACGCCGGGTCGCGGAAGGGGGTGATCGTGCGATCGACGGCCTCGGAGGCGAAGGAGTCGCGAATCGAGTCGAACTCGCGGCCGCCGACGGCGACCCGCGCGGCTGCCCGGGCAGGTCCCGCGGCGCGGTCGATCGCAGGACGCATCGCGCTCGCCAGCATCTGGCGGGTGCGGTCGCCGCGCGGACCGTCCATCAACGTGGTGCCGATGTTCTCGAGGGTGACCACGTCGTCGGCGATGATGCCCGCGTAGACCTCGGCCACCTCGGGTTGCCGGCGCAGGAACAGGCCGTGCATCGTGAACGGGCCGTACTTCTTCGGCTCGACGGGCTCGAAGATGAGCTTCATGCCGAGCAGGTTCGTGGTCCACCCGACGACCACACCGAGGATCGGCAGGAGCCACCATTGGTGGAGCGTGACGTCGATGAGCGCGACCGGGATGCCGAGCAGGAAGCCGAACACGAACCCGACGTTGACCATCAGGCGCAGCTCCTTCTTGCCGATGTCGCGGAAGATCCGGACGACGAGGTCCGGGTTCTTCTCGAAGTGGTCGATGACCATCAGCTTCGGATCGAGGAGCTGGTCGATGTGGACGCCGATCTCGTCGGTGATGCCCTTGACGATCCCCGGCAGCTGTTGCTTGACCCGGTCGTAGACGGCCTGCTTGATGCGCGGCGGCAGGTTGTCCCACAGGTCGGGCTGCTCCTTGCGCATGACGCCGTCGACGACCTCGGGGATCTGCGGCTCGAACATCAGGACGATGTGCTCGGCGATCTGGTCGGGCTCCAGCTGTTGGTAGAACTCGGCTGGCGTCCCGAGCTTCGAGATCGCCTTGTCGGAGGCGATCGACCCCATCTTCGCGGCGCGTGCAGGGACGATGCCCTGCCAGCCCACGCGGCCTTCCATGATCCCGGGAATCTCCTGGATCTTGCGCGGCACGAGGGTGGCCAGCTCCTTCAGGCCGGGGACCTCGAAGCCGTGGAACCTGATGGGGCTGAAGAGCATGATGAGCCCGGTCCAGTTGATCAGCCATCCGATGACGGCCGTGAAAACCGGAATCGACGCGAACGCGACCCAGTCGAAGCCTTCACCCACCATGGCCTCCAGGGACTGCGATCAGAACGTTTGCGGCAGCGTATCCCAGGAGCGCCACGGACCCTGCGTTTCCCTGATCGGTCCTCCGGCTACGGACTCCCCGGCGTCGGGGGTCGCCCGGGCAGGGCGACATTGCGGCCGCCTGCGCCGCCGGCGCCGAGTCGAGGCTCATACTCCGGCGCGAGCGGGCCCTGCCGGAAACGGGTCGCGAGCTCCAGGGCCGGGTCTTCCCCCTCGTTCATCGCGACGCAGGGTGCCAGGAAGACACAGCTCGGGCAGTGCGACGGCGACGAGGTGGGATACACCGACAGGCCCGGGTCGAGCATGTCCAGGACCTCGGCGCCGATCTGCCTGGCGGCCGACTCGATCTCGGCGCGACGACGCCGGATCCGGGTGCGCCGCAATGGGCCGGCTACCTCCTGGTGGATCGGCTGCCCGCTCGCCGGGCGTCCTTCCACCCGATCGGCCCGCTCGGACTGCGGGAGCAACCGACCGCCGCCGCTGGGCTCGTTCTGCGAAAGGCCGCCTCGTCCGGGGCGCCCGGTGCGGGTCTGGGTGGGCGACTTCTCGGGGGCATCGGGCGGCGTTCGCAGCAGCTCGTCGTGGATCGTTCCGGCCACCTGCATGCCCAGGAAGGTCTGCTCCCAGGCCCAGCACGCGGCGACGACGGCCTCGTCGAGGAGCAGCGACTCGCCGCCACTCCACTCGGGCACGACGGAGTGGGTCACCACCCAGTACTCGTCGTTGGCGTCGGCCGCGACCATCTCCACCCGGTCGGCGTAGAGCACCCGCTCCCCGCTCCTGGTCGACAGCGCCTGATCGGAAGTCCTGATGTCCGGGACGAGAGCCTCGACGTCGGTCTCGATCTTCAGGGGTGCGAAGTCGTCGACGCTCGGCGCCCAGGCGAAGTACCGCTCGAGCAGCTCCGTGCCGAGATCGAGATCGGCCATGCGGTGCTCGGACGGCGGGGCCGCCGCGATCGAACGCATGAAGGCCTTGCGCACCAGCGGCAGGACGGTGGCGCTCTGCCACTCCCACATCCCCGGGTAGTAGTAGACGGCCAGGGCGTCGCGAACGGCGCGAGTCAGGTCGAAGGGTTCGGGGTCCAGCGGCTGGAGTCGCTGTCGGGTGATCGCGCCGAGGTCCCACTGCCGGCGGCAGCGCTTGAACGACGCCCGCCCCTCCGCCGAGACCCGATAGTCCATTGGCTGCAGCCCGCTCAGTGCGATGTCCTCAGACGCGTTCGTCGCGTCGGATCCATCTTGCGACTCGTCGCCGCAGATGTACATCCGCACGGCGACGGCTCGGGCTGACCCGGACCATCGCCGTGCCGAGGCAAGCCGTCAGTGATGGGCCTCCTTCATGGGCGACGCGAATGCACCGGCGATGCCCATCCAGACTGGGATGGCCATGGCCGCCGCCCACGTCGTCATCGGAAACACGGTGGCCACGGCCAGCACGATCGCGAGGATCCGCAGCGGCTTCGGCACCGCATCCTTCGCGTACGAGGCCGCGACAACCAGCACGAGCCCCGGCGCGAAGCGGGCGAGGTCGAGCGCGTTCGCGACCACGAGCCCGGCCTCGGCCAGACCTGCCGACGGCGAGTCGACGGTGAAGGAACCGACGGACGCCACGGCGGTGAATGCGGAGTTGTACGCGACCAGCAGCACCGCGATCGCCACGCCGCTTCCGCCGATGAGCTGGCCTGCCATGCCGCCGACCCGGCGCGCGAGCCGAACGGCAGCGAAGATCAGGGCTGCTCCCGCGTAGACGGAGATGATCGACAGGAGCTGCAGCCGGCCGGTGTTGTCGATCGCGCGCTCGGTGATCGCTTGGCCGTCGGTGCCGGCGAACGTGTTGCCGATCACCGGGATGGTGGCTGCGGCGAGAACGGCGCCGAGCAGACAGACGGCCACGGCCGTCATGGTGGACTTCGAACGGTGCGTCTGCACCGCATCCTGCTGGTGCACGGTCATGTCTTCTCCTTGGTGTGGTGGCGGGTCGGTCCCGCTGCCACCGACGCTAGGAAGCCGGACGGGTTCTTCGGATCTGTCGTGCGGCCAGACCGTCTCTGCCTCAAGACAGAGGTCGGGGCGGCTCGGCACTCCTATGCTCGATCCATGAGAAAGCTGTCGTCGACCTGGTGGGATGTCGCAGTCGCGGTCGTCCTGACCCTGGCGACGCAGCTGGAGCTCGTCCTCGCGGCGGACCGCGTCGAGGGGAGCCTGCTCGTCCAGCACGTCGTCTTCGCGGTCGCCACCGCCTGTGTCGCGCTACGGCGGCGTGCGCCGCTCCTCGGATGCCTTGTCTTCGCTGTGGCCTTTACGCTCCAGACCCTCGAGGGCGAGGCGCCGGTTGTCGGCGGGTTCCTGGCGATGCTGATCCTCCTCGTGTCGCTGGGCTTCCACGCGACCTGGCGCAAGGGCGTCGTCGGCGTGCTGGCGATCGCAGGCGCTGCCCTCTCCTACGACTTCCTGGCCGACGAGTTCGTCCTCGCCGACTTCCTTGGCAACGCCGGCATCGTCCTGATGGCGTGGGGCCTGGCCGTCGCGCTCCGCGTCGCCACCGACCGCCGCATAGCCGCCGAGGTGGCCAAGGATCGCTTCGCCCGCGAAGAGGTGGCCGCCGAGCGCGGCCGGATCGCGCGCGACCTTCACGACTCCGTGGCCCACGGTCTGACCCTGATGACCCTCCAGGCCGGCGCCGCCCGCGAGCGCGCCACCGAGGAGTCCGTCGTCGGCGCCCTGAGACTCATCGAGGACGGCGGCCGGGCCGCATTGGCCGACATGCACCGCTTCCTGCAGCTCGTGGGAGACGACGGCGATCCGGGTTCCGCTCCCGGACTTCAGCACCTGGAGGAGATGGTCGACCGGGTGCGGGCCGGTGGTCTGGACGTCCGGCTGTTCCTGGATCGCGACCTCGGTGGTGTCGCCGGCGGCGTCTCCTCGACCGTCTACCGCATCGTCCAGGAGGCGCTGACGAACACCGTCAAGCACGCCGGGGCTACGCACGCGGAGGTCTCGATCGCTGCCGAGGACGGCACCTTGGTCGTCGAGGTCACCGACAACGGCCGAGCTAGGGCACTGAACGGCTCCACTGCCGGTTCCGGTCGGGGCGTCGAAGGGATGCGACGGCGGGCCGAGCTCTTCGACGGCACGTTGACGACGGGCCGGACGGGCGACGGCGGCTGGAGCGTCATGGCCCGCCTGCCGCTCGACGGAGCCGGGGCGAGGTGACCGCGGTCCGCGTCACCCTCGCCGACGACGAGCCACTCGTCCTAGGGGGCCTCCGCATGGTGCTGGACGTCGATCCGGAGATCGAGATAGTCGGCGAGGCGACCGACGGTGTCGCCGCCGTCCAGCTGATCCGCGACACCCGTCCCGACCTGGCGCTGGTCGACATCCGGATGCCTCGGCTGGACGGCATCGACGTGGTGCGCGCCGTGATGGGTGACCCGACGTTGTCCGACACCAAGGTCGTGGTCCTCACCACGTTCGCCGACGACACGTACCTCGTCGACGCCGCTCGGGCCGGTGCGTCCGGCTACCTGCTCAAGAGCATGCCGCCCGAGGACATCCGCGCCTCCGTACACGCCGCTGTCCGGGGTGAGACGGCACTCGCGCCGACGATCGTGCGACGGCTCCTCGACGAGTACGCCGACCGTGCCGTGGTGCGGGACGAGCGACTCGACCGTCTCACTGAACGCGAGTCCGACGTGTTGAAGCAGGTGGCGCTGGGGCGGTCGAACCAGGAGATCGCCAACGCCCTCTTCGTGAGCGAGGGCACGGTCAAGACACACGTCGCCGCCGTCCTGCGCAAGCTCGACCTGCGCGACCGCACCCAGGCGGCCGTCGCCGCGTACGAGCTGGGGCTGGTCAAACCCGGCCAGGACGGCGCTTCGCGAGGGTGACGCAGCAGCGGTCCTCGGCCGGATCGAGATGCGCCTCGATCTTCCCCGTGGCGATCTCGTCGACGAGGCCCTCGATGAGGGACAGGTTCATCTGGCAGACCAGATCCGTGTGGGACGCCGCCAAGGCGTGGAACGGGCAGTTGCCGAGTGTCGCGCCGCGACGTTCGATCCGTGGTTCGTAACCGTGCTCGGCGAGGGCGGCGCAGGCGATGCCGAGAGCATCGGCCCCCTTCTTGTCCGACCCGCGCGGCTGGGCCGTCGCACGGGCCGCCTGGCCGAGTGTTCTGCCGTGCTCGGAGGCGACGTGACTGAGCGCCTCGAGCACCGGCGTGCCACTTCGACCCGACTCGGCGATGGCCTCGGCCATCAGCCGGCCGGCCAACTCGTACTCCCGCCCGGGGAGTGACACGGCGATCTCACGGGTGGCGCGGCGGTAGAGCTTGGACGGCCGCCCGGCGCCCGGCCCGCTTCGTCCGGAGAGTCGGGCGAACTCGACGTCCAGCAGTCCATCGTGCGCGAGCCGTTCGAGGTGGAACTTGGCCCGGTGGAGCGGCAGGTCGAGCGCTTCAGCGGCCTCGCCGCGACCCACGGCATGGTCCTGGGCACACACGTAGACATAGAGGTCGCGTCGCAGTGGATCGGCCAGCGCGCCGATGCCGGCGGCCTGCTCGAGGAAATCGCTCACGGGCCCTCTCCTCTAAAAGACGCTTCGGTTGACGAAAGAACTGGATCGTTCTAATGTTCAAAGTACTGCACTTTAGACAAGGAGACCACCATGAGCACCACCAAAGCGTCCAGCGCCGCACTCGAGACGAGAGCCTTCCAGCTGCTGCGCACCGTCTTCGTGATCGCGCCGATCGCCTTCGGCCTCGACAAGTTCACCAACCTCCTCACCGACTGGACGATCTACCTCGCGCCATGGATCAACGACATCGTCCCGGGCAACGCGGAGCAGGCCATGTACGCGGTCGGTGTCGTCGAGATCGCGGCCGGATTTCTGGTCGCCGTCGCCCCTCGCTTCGGCGCCTTCGTCGTGGCGGCCTGGCTGCTCGGCATCATCGTCAACCTGCTCACGCTCGGTGACTTCTACGACATCGCCCTCCGTGACTTCGGGCTGCTCGTGGGCGCCCTGGCTCTCGGACTGCTGGCCCAAGCACGTTGGGTGTCGCAGCGGGCGAACGAGCTGTCCTGATGGAGAACCTCCTGGTCGCCGTCCCGGACACGATTCCGGGCGCGGCGCCGGATGAGGACGCAGCGGTCGAGCATGCGCGGAGCTTCCTCCACGCCCTCGGAGTCCCTTGCGACTCCCCGGGCACCGTGGACACCCCGAGGCGCATGGCCGAGGCCTACGCGGCCCTGCTCTCGGCCCCGGAGTTCGACCCGACCACGTTCCCCAACGACGAGTGCTACGACGAGCTCGTGATCGTGAAGGACATCCCGGTGCGGTCCGTATGCGAGCACCACTTCCTGCCGTTCACCGGCGTCGCCCACGTGGGGTACCTGCCGGGCGACCGGATCCTTGGACTGTCCAAGTTCGCCCGCGTGGTCGAGATGTTCGCCCGCCAGCCACAGGTGCAGGAGCGGTTGACCGTGCAGATCGCGGACTGGCTGGTTGAAAGCCTCGCTCCGCGCGGGGTCGGCGTCGTGATCGAGGCCGAGCACCTGTGCATGACCCTGCGCGGCGTCCAGGCCGCCGGGACGAGCACATCCACGTCAGCGCTCCGCGGGCTGCTGCGCGAGCGCCCGCAGAGCCGCGCGGAGTTCCTTGCGGTTCTACAACGATGAGAGAGTTGTTCCACCATGAATACTGAATCGGACCGGCACACGGACATCGTCATCATCGGAGCCGGGCTGGCCGCCGCGAAGGCCGCCATCGCCCTGCGCGAGAACGGTCACGAGGGCGCGATCACGATCGTCGGCGACGAGGAACATCCTCCGTACGAGCGTCCACCGCTGTCCAAGGGCATGCTCTTGGGCAAGAAGTCCTTCGACGACGCCATCGTCGAGCCGGCCGCCTGGTACGACGAGCACGACGTCCGCCTCCTCACCGGCCGCACCGTCGAGCGTCTCGATCCCGCGGAGCACCGCGTCCATCTGGACGGCGGCGAGGTGCTCGCCTACGACAAGGCGGTGCTCGCCACCGGTGCGCACCCGAGGGTGCTCGACATCCCGGGCGCGGATCTGGCCCGCACGCTGCGCCGGAAGGAGGACAGCGAGGGATTGCTCGAGAGCTTCTCCTCCTCGTCGACGGCGGTCATCATCGGCGGCGGATGGATCGGCCTGGAGGTGGCGGCAGCCGCGCGCGAGGCCGGCGTGAAGGTCACCGTGCTCGAAGCCGCGCCGCTTCCGCTGCAGCATGCTCTGGGCGACGAGATGGCCGGCTACTTCGCCGAGCTGCACCGCAAGCACAGTGTCGACCTGCGCACGTCGGCCGGTGTCGACGCGATCAGCGGCGACGGCCCGTACTCGGTCCACGTGGGCGACGACGTCCTGACGGCCGACCTCGTCCTCATGGGCGTCGGCGCGGCTCCCAACACCCAGCTCGCCGAGGCGGCGGGCCTGACGGTCGACAACGGCGTCGTCGTCGACGAGCGCTTCGCCACCAGCGATCCCGACGTGCTGGCGATCGGCGACGTCGCCAACGCCCGCAACACCGCGCTCGGCGAGCCGGTGCGCGTGGAGCACTGGGACAACGCCATCAAGCAGGGCCAGGCGGTCGCGAAGGCGCTGCTCGGCGAGGACGTCGTCTACGACTGGCAGCCGTACTTCTACACCGACCAGTACGACCTCGGCATGGAGTACGTCGGCCGCGGCGACGCGAACGACGACGTCGTGGTCCGCGGCGACACCGACACCGGCGAGTTCGTCGCGTTCTGGCTGGACGGCGACCGGCTCACCGCCGGCATGAACGTCAACGTCTGGGACGTCAACGACGACATCCGCGCGCTGCTGGGGCGTACCGTTGACCGTGAGCGGCTCGCCGATCCCGGCGTACCGCTGCCGGAGGTGCTCGCCGATGCCTGACACGAAACGCTTCAAGCGGTTGCCCGCACCGGTGCGTCTCGAGGACACCGTCGAGGAGTCCGACACCCGGCCGGTGCCTGACCCCGAGGGTGGCCGCGACACCGACCGCGACTTCCTGTTCCGCTACGGGCTCGGGGGTTTGTGAGCCAGCCACTCGCGTCCGGAACCTTCGTCCGCGCTCGCTAGGCTGAGGCCGTGACGGACACGGTCGAGAAAGCCCTCGCCAACGCCGACGTCGACCAGCCGTGGGCCGAGCTGGGGCTCAAGGCCGACGAGTACGAGCGCATTCGCGAGATCCTCGGCCGCCGTCCCACCTCGGCCGAGCTGGCGATGTACTCGGTGATGTGGAGCGAGCACTGCTCCTACAAGTCGAGCAAGGTTCACCTGAAGAAGTTCGGTGAGCTGCCGCAGGAGACACCGCTCGGCAAGACTCTTGCCGGCATCGGTGAGAACGCCGGCGTCATCGACATCGGCCAGGGCTACGCGGTGACGTTCAAGGTCGAGTCGCACAACCATCCGAGCTACGTCGAGCCGTACCAGGGCGCGGCCACCGGCGTCGGCGGCATCGTGCGCGACATCCTCGCCATGGGTGCCCGTCCGGTCGCGGTCATGGACCCACTGCGGTTCGGGCCGCTCACGGCCGACGACACCCGTCGCGTCATGCCGGGCATCGTGGCCGGCATCGGTGGCTACGGCAACTGCCTCGGACTGCCGAACATCGGAGGCGAGGTCGTGTTCGACCGCAGTTACGTCGGCAACCCGCTGGTGAACGCGCTGTGCGTCGGCGTGCTGCGTCACGAGGACCTTCACCTGGCGCATGCTTCGGGGGTCGGCAACAAGGTCGTGCTCTACGGCGCCCGCACCGGTGGCGACGGCATCGGCGGCGTCAGCGTGCTGGCATCGGAGACTTTCGAAGCCGGCGGACCGGCCAAGCGGCCCAGTGTGCAGGTCGGCGACCCGTTCATGGAGAAGCTGCTGATCGAGTGCACGCTCGAGCTGTTCGGTGCCCGTGTGGTGGGCGGCATCCAGGACCTCGGTGGAGCGGGCCTCTCCTGTGCCACCAGCGAGCTGGCAAGCGCCGGCGACGGCGGAATGCACGTCGAGCTCGACACCGTTCCACTGCGCGACTCCACGCTCTCGCCCGAGGAGATCCTCATGAGCGAGTCGCAGGAGCGCATGATGGCGGTCGTCGAGCCCGGCAACCTGGACGCGTTCATGGGCATCTGCGCCAAGTGGGAGGTCGAGGCCGTGGTGGTCGGCGAGGTCACCGACGGCGACCGGCTGGTCATCGACTGGCACGGCGAGCGCATCGTCGACGTCCCGCCCCGCTCGGTGGCGCACGACGGCCCCACCTACGATCGTCCGTTCGCGCGGCCGGCCACGCAGGACGCGCTGCAGGCCGACGTGGCCGAAGCACTGCCACGACCGGTGACGGGGGACGAGCTCCACGAGACGCTGCTGCGGCTGGTCGGCTCACCCAACCTGGCCGACAAGTCGTGGGTCTCCGACCAGTACGATCGCTACGTCCAGGGCAACACCGTGCTCGCGCAGCCCGAGGACGCCGGCATCATCAGGGTCGACGACGAGAGCCACCTCGGTGTGGCCGTCTCGACCGACTGCAACGGACGCTTCGCCCAGCTCGACCCCTACGCCGGAGCCCAGCTCGCGCTTACGGAGGCTTACCGCAACGTCGCCGTCACCGGGGCTCTGCCGCTCGCCGTCACCGACTGCCTCAACTTCGGCTCTCCGGAGGACCCGGCCGTCATGTGGCAGTTCGAGCAGGCCACGCACGGGCTCAAGGACGCGTGCGCCGAGCTCGGCATCCCGGTCACCGGGGGCAACGTGTCGTTCTACAACCAGACCGGCGAAACCAACATCCTACCGACACCCGTCGTCGGAGTGCTCGGCGTCATCGACGATGTCCGCATCCGCGTCACCCAAGGGTTCTCCCGCGCCGGCGAGCACGTGCTCGTGCTCGGTGAGACGCGCGAGGAGCTGAGCGGCTCCACCTGGGCCGATGTCGTCCACGACCACCTCGGCGGGCTACCGCCGGTCGTCGATCTCGCCGCTGAGCAGGCCCTGGCCGCGCTGCTGCGCGAGGCGGCGCGGCGCGAGTTCCTCTCGGCCGCCCATGACCTCTCCGACGGCGGTCTGGCGATGTCGCTCGTCGAGGGCTGCCTGCGCCACGATGTCGGCGTCCACGTCGAGCTCGATGATCCGTTCGTCGAGCTGTTCAGCGAGTCCTCGGCCCGCGCCCTCGTGGTCGTGGCCGAGGAGCGCCATGACGACTTCGTGGCGCTTGCGGAGGAGCACGGAGTCGAGCTGGCGTCGATCGGACGAACCGGCGGCGACATGCTCGAGGTCGCGGGCCAGTTCAGCGTGTCCGTGGTCGAGCTCCGGGCCGACTGGAGCGCGACACTGCCCGCCGTCCTCGGCCCCACGTTGACCCAGTCGTTGCCGTGGCCCGCCGCCTGACGCTGCTCGACGACGACGAGTTCGCGGCCGTCTGCGCCCGGATCGACGCCGGCAGCACCGATCGCGGCGACCTCCGGGCGGCCACCAAGCACACGCTCGCCCTGTTGCAGCGCAAGGCACCCGGGACGAGTGTCGAGGTGCGGGTGCCGCCGTTCGCCGCCGCCCAGGTCATCGAGGGCCAGCACCACACCCGCGGCAACCCGCCCGCGGTCGTCGAGACGGACCCGCAGACGTGGATCGCCCTCGCCCGCGGCCGAATGTCGTGGGTCGATGCCAAAGTGAAGGCGTCGGGGGAGCGTTCGGACTTGTCCGCCCTCCTCCCGCTCACCGACGTCTGATCATCGCTGCTGCCTTGACCTGAAGGATGGTTGAGGTTCTACCGTTGGTCCGACCCGACGAAGGAGAAACGGTGGCGAGGCGAGTACCCCGAGCACTGCAGCCGTTGCGGCACGAGCCGTACCGGTGGCTGTTCGGCACCCTCGTGGTCTCGATGCTCGAGGCCGGTCTGCTGATCGTCGCGCTGGTCTGGCAGGTCGTGGCGCTCGGTGGAGGTCCCACACATCTGTCGGCGGTCACCAGCGCGAGCGCCGTTGGCATGCTCGTCACAACACTGGTGGGAGGTGCGCTCGCCGACCGGATCCCCCAGAAGTTCATCCTGATCGCGGTCGAGTTGGCGCAGGCCGCGGCGATCGGCGTGGCCGCCGCGTTGTCGATGTCCGGGCTCCTCGAGGTCTGGCACCTCACCGTGGTCGCGCTCATCAGCGGCCTGGCCGCCGGGCTCTACTACCCGGCGTACTCGGCGCTGCTGCCGTCGCTCCTGCCGGCCAAGGACCTGCTCGCGGCCAACGGGCTCGAGGGTGTTCTTCGTCCGACCCTGATGCAGGCGGCCGGGCCTGCCCTGGCCAGTGCCCTGATTGCTCTGTCCTCGCCCGGGCTCGCGCTGCTTGCGGCATCGCTCGCCGCGCTCGGTGCTGCCATGCTCGTGGTCGGCCTGCCCACCACGCCCGTGCGTCGCGAGCTCGTCGACACCGGTCAGAATCAGGTGGTGGCCGTTCTCACCGACGTGCGCGAGGGCTTCGTCTACATGATCCACACACCGTGGCTGCTCGCCACGCTGCTGTACGCGTCGGTGATGATCCTGGTGATGATGGGCCCGTTCGAGGTGCTCGTCCCGTTCTCGATCAAGGACCTGGCCGGCGGAGGTCCCCAGGAGCATGCGTACGTCCTGGCCGCTTTCGGCATCGGTGGGGCGCTCGGCTCGCTCACGGTGGCCTCGTTCCGGCTGCCACGTCGCTACCTGACGGTGATGAACCTGCTGTGGGGCATCGGCTGCATCCCGCTGGTGGTCTTCGGGGTCAGCTCGCAGGTGTGGGTGATGGTCGTCGCCGGGTTCGTCATGGGGGCGATGTTCAACGGCGGCATGGTCATCTGGGGCACGCTCCTGCAGCGACGCGTCCCGCCGGCGCTGCTCGGCCGCGTCTCAAGTCTCGACTTCTTCGTCTCCCTGGCCTTCATGCCGGTGTCGATGGCCGTCGCCGGCCCGGTCAGCGAGCTGATCGGTCTCCGGGCGACGTTCCTCATCGCCGGGCTGGTGCCCACGGTGCTGGCCGTCATCACGATCCTGTGGGCCCGGCTGCTCACCGACGAGATCGAGCATCCGCTCGACGTCGTCGATGCCGACGACTCAGCCGAGCTTGCCGCGCTGCAGGAGCGACCACACTGACGACTCGGTCGTCTCGAAGGACGACAGGCCGTTGGCGCTGCGGTAGCTCTTGACGGCCGACACGGTCTTGCTGTCGTACACGCCGTTGATGTTCACGGTCTTCCCTGCGGCCGTGAGGGCTCGCTGCAGACGCCAGACCGCCGAGCCGACCGATCCGCGCTTGAGGACGCGTGGTGTGGAGCCGGCCGAGAGCAGCGCGGTCCAGGTCGGGCTGGTCGTGTTGCCGGCGGTGGGACTCCAGCCGAGCGACGCCCTGAATGCGTCGATGGCCCTCGACGTGCTTGCGCCGAACGTCCCGTCGACGGTGACCGAGTGACCCTCCTCCTTGAGCAGGCACTGCAGCGCAGAGACTCGGGATCCGGTGTCGCCCTGGTCCAGCCGCGGATAGCTGCTGAACGACATCGCAACCGAGCACGGCTTCGGCTCGCTCCTCGCGACCGAGCCGTTGCCGACGTCCATGAAGTTCTTGTCGATCGTGACGCTGTGGCCGCCGAAGCTCTGCGTGACGTTGTTGTGGTACTGGTGAATCCGCTGGTGGTCGTCCCAGAAGGAGTCGCGCACGTACGGCCCGCCGTCGGTGTTCGCGACCTTGTTCGTCCAGGCGATCCAGATGTGGTCGGGATACGTCATCGAGCGGCCGGACGCCTTCGCGGCGTCGAGAACGGCGATGGCCGCGGAGCCGCTGGAGTAGACGCCGGACTTGAAGCCGGCGTTGTGGAGCTTCTCGGTCCACACGTCGATGAACTCGAGCACGGCGCGGTCGCACGTCGCCGTGCGGGAGTACCACTCGAGGTCGAGGTAGTGGACGGCGCCGGAACCGAAGCCGTACTTCTTCAGGGCCGCGATCCCCTCGGCGGCGTCACTGGCCGCCTGTGAGCGCGCCGTCGAGACGGTGGACGACATCTTCTTCTTCTGCACCCGGCTGTCCGGATTGTTCTTGAAGCACGGCGACTGGTAGCCGACGTGGATCGGGATGAACCGCCAGCCCTTCGACGCGTTCTCCTCGACCCACGAGGCGCTCAGGTTCGGCTGGTACCGGTCGCCGCAGTAGCGCGAGTGGCCGGAGATGTAGATGCCGACCGCAGAGTACGGCGAACGCAGGTTCCAGGCGTCCATGACCTTCTGGCTCGGCGCGGAGCAAGTGTCGAAGCCATACCCGGTGAAGTCGCCGGGCGCAGGCGGGTCGGCAGCAGCTGCTGTCGCGGGAAGGGCAAGGGCCATCACGGTGCCAAGAACGGTGGCGGCCCATGCGGCCCGCGTGGGGGAAGACACGCGCATGCGCCTCAGGTTACGTCCCATTCGTCACATCTGTCCCAGGAATGGGAGAAGGGAATTCAGACCTGACGCTCCGCGTCGGGCCAGTACTGCTTGCGCAGGTCGCGCTTGAGGATCTTGCCGGACGGGTTGCGAGGGAGCGCCTCGACGACGTCGATCGTCTTCGGCGCCTTGTAGTGCGCGAGTCGCTCACGGGCGTACTCGATGAGCTCGTCAGGCTCGACCCTCTGCTCCGGATGGAACGCGACGACCGCCTTGACCGACTCGCCCCAGCGGTCGTCGGGTACGCCGATGACGGCCAGCTCGGCCACCGCGGGGTGCTCGGCCAGCACGCGCTCGACCTCGGGGGAGTACACGTTCTCGCCGCCAGTGATGATCATGTCCTTGACGCGGTCCTCGACGAAGACGAAGCCCTCGTCGTCGAGGCGGCCGACGTCGCCCGTGCGAACCCAGCCATCGTCGGTGATGAGCTCGGCGGTGTCGTCGGGCTTGCCGTGGTAGCCGGGCGTCGACTGCTCGGTGCGGAACCAGAGCTCGCCCGACGTGCCGGTGCCGACGTCCTCGAGCGTCGCCGCATCGACGACACGGACCTCGACGCCCGGGATCGGCTTGCCGGCAGAGACCAGGCGCTCGGGGTGGCCGGTGTCGCGGTGGGCTGCGTCGTCGAGGATCGTGACGACGCCACCGAACTCGGTCATCCCGTAGACCTGCATGAACTTGGTGTTCGGCCACGCCTCCAGCGCCGCGCGCAGGATCGGCAGCGGCATGGGCGCGGCGCCGTAGGCGAACGCCTTGAGGCGGCTGAACAGTCCCATCGCCTCGGGCCCGGCCTGGATCAGCGCGGCCACAACCGCTGGAACGAGGAAGGCGTGTGTGGCGCCGGCCATCATCGCCTTCGCCAGCAGCTGGGCGTCGACCTCGGGGATGATGTAGCCGCCGGTGCCGGTGGCGGGGCTGAAGAGTGCGTACGACGACCCGCCGACGTGGAACATCGGCATCGCGATGAGCATCATGTCGCCGTCGCCGTACTCGATGTCGCCCATGGCACTGCCGGTGTGCGTGACCATGTTGTGCTGGGTGAGCACCACGCCCTTGGGCCTGCCGGTGGTGCCGGAGCTGTACATCACCAGGCAGGGGTCGGCGGGTGAGACGTCGTCCTGCCGGTCGATCGGCTCACCAGCGGCGATCCAGGCGTCGAGCTCGTCGTCCTCGCCACCGACGACGATGACCTTGTCGACCTCGGTGAGGCGGTCGCGGATCAGGTCGATGGACGGCATCAGCTCGTGGCCGACGAAGAGCACCCGTGCGCCGGTGTCGTTGATGACGTAGTCGAGCTCGTCGCCGGCGAGCCGCCAGTTGACGATGGCGTTCGCGGCCCCGATCAGGCAGACCGCCTGTGTGGCGGTGAGGATCGCAGGGTTGTTCTTGTCGAGGAACGCGATGCGGTCGCCGTGCTCGACCCCCTCGGCGCGCAGCGCCCCGGCGAACCGGCGGACGTCGTCCCACGCCTGCCCCCACGTCCAGGTGCGGTCGCCGAACGTCCAGCAGTGTCCGTCGGGATCGTGGTCGGCGCGGTACTGGTGGTAATCGCTCAGGTAGGTCGCTTCGGGGACTTCGGCAAGCATCGAGGCTCCTCAGGCGTGATGGGGGTCACGTCAGCGTACAACTGCCCTGACGATCAGAGGCCGGGTGCGAACGGCTCCGTGCCGAGGGCCAGGGCGAGGCGCGACTGACCGTTGGCCCGTGCGTACGCCAGCTCCTTGGCGAGGTCGCCCACGCCGTTCGAGCCGGCGAGTGGGGCGATCTGCACGGTCGAGAGGGTGCCGAGCGCGCGGCCCTGGTCGTCGATGAAGGCGCTGCCCGAGTCGCCCGGGATGCCCGGGGTCGCGGTGTAGACGTCGTGCGACCAGCCCTCGCCCTGGTCTCCGACGCTGGTGCCCTGCTTGGGCGACAGCGGCTCTGCGCCGGCGCGGAGGCTGGAGTTGCCGTAGGAGTAGACCGTGTCACCGATGACAGTGCCGTCGGTGTCGATGCCGGTCGGGCCGCCGTAGAACGGGATGCTCGGGTTGACCTTGGAGACGTCAGCGGCATCGACCTTGACCAAGGCGAAGTCATTGTAGTCGCACGCGTTCGCGTCGGTCTCGTTGTTCTGCTGCATCGCCAGCCACGACGAGTAGACGAGGGTGCCGCCACCAACCCGGTTGCCGTCGCTGACCAGGCTGCCGCCCTCGACGAAGTCGACCTTGGTGCCGAGCGGCAGGGACTCGGCGTCACAGCCGTTGGTTTCGGTGGCTGCACCGGTGCCGGCGCAGTGGGCCGCGTACCCGACGTAGACGGAGCTGCGCTTGGTGAACACGAAGTTGGCGGTGCACTGTGCTCCGTCGGTGTACATCATCGTGCCGGGGTGGATCTGAGCCGTGTCGGCGGGAGCCCACGCAACTGCGGCACTCGGCTTCGGTTTCTTCCCGGCGGTGGCCGTCTCGGCTGAGGCGATGCCGGCGACCACGAGGACTGCGGTGGCGGCGGAGGCGAACAGTGCTCGTGACAAGCGCATGGGGACCCTTCCCGATGGCGCGGCCGACGCCGCGCTAGTGAGATCAACGACATGTCAGCGGTCGGGTTACGCGGGTCATCCAGCGGCAACCGTCACCCGGCAGGAGCGCGACGAGGAAGGGTGCTGGTGGCAAGCCCACAACCACCAGCACCCTTCCGTCAGGCCCCTGGCCGATCAGAGGACGGGTGCGAACGGCTCCGTCCCGTTGGCCAGGGTGAGGCCGGACTGGCCATTCGCCTGGGCGTAGGCCAGCTCCTTGGCGAGGTCGCTCACACCGTTCGAGCCGGCGAGCGGAGCGATCTGGACGGTGGAGAGGGTGCCGAGCGCCCGGCCCTGGTCGTCGATGAACGCGCTGCCCGAGTCGCCCGGGATGCCCGGGGTCGCGGTGTAGACGTCGTGCGACCAGCCCTCGCCCTGGTCGCCGACGCTGCTGCCCTGCTTGGGCGACAGCGGCTCGGCGCCGCCGCGGACGCTGGAGTTGCCGTAGGAGTAGACCGTGTCGCCGACGACGGTTCCGTCGATGTCGATGCCGGTCGGGCCGCCGTAGAACGGGATGCTCGGGTTGACCTTGGAGACGTCAGCGGCATCGACCTTCACTACGGCGAAGTCGTTGTAGTCGCACGCGTTCTGGTCGGACTCGTTCCTCTGCTGCATCGCCAGCCACGACGAGTAGGCGAGTGTGCCGCCACCGACTCGCTTGCCGCCGCTGGCGAGGCTTCCGCCCTCGACGAAGTCGACCCTCGTGCCGAGCGGCAGAGAATCGGCGTCACAGCCGTTCGTTTCGGTGGCTGCACCGGTGCCGGCGCAGTGGGCGGCGTACCCGACATAGACGGAGGTGCCGTTCGTGAACACGAAGTTCGCGGTGCACTGCGCTCCGTCGGTGTACATCATCGTGCCGGGGTGGATCTGCGCCGTGTCAGCCGGGGCCCAAGCCGCGGCCGCCCTGGGCGGTTTGGGACTCTTCCCCGCGGTGGCCGTACCCGCCGAGGCGATGCCGGCGACCACGAGGATCGCGCTGGCGGCGAGCGTGAACAGAGTGCGTGACAAACGCATGAACGTTTACCTCCCGATGGCGCGGCCCAGCGCCGCGTTGACGTGACCAACGACTCCCCATCAGGAGAGTTACGCACATGACGTCACGACGCGCGTGACCAGCGGCGCGGTGTGTCTGCAGCTATCCGAGCTGGAAAGCGACGAGGAAGCCGAGGGCGGTGGCGAGGCCGACCCACCAGCCGCCCTCCTTGTAGGCCTCGGGCATGAGGGTGTCCGCGAGCACGGCGATGGTCGCGCCGCCGGCGAACGCCTGGATGGCCGCGATCGAGGCCGGTCCGATCGAACCCGCGGCCGCGTCCGCCCCGACGGTCACCAGCACCAGCAGCACGCCGGTGGCCACCCAGAGGAGCATCCCTCGTCGTCGCGCCATGCCCATCTCGGTTCGAAGGTAGGCGCCGCTGCCGATTGCCTCAGGGGTGTTGCCCACGGCGATGGCCACGAGGAGGACGAGCCCGCCCTGGTCCATCGAGACGCCGAGGGCGACGTTCTCCGGGACGCCGTCGAGCACCGCCCCGAGGAGGAGGGCCCACCCGACGGCGCTCGCGCCGAGCCGCGTGTCGATGAGGTGACTGGCGACGACGTAGACCGCTGCACCCGCCAGCAGCGACACGCTGGCCAGCGCGGGGGTCATCGATTCGAACGCGGGGCCGAAGAGCTCCTCGCTGACCGCAGCGACCAAGGTGCCGGCCCCGAACGCCATCAACCCGGCCAGCAGGGCCCTCGGCAAGGTCCATCGCAATCCGATCGCCGCGCCCAGCACCAGGGGCACCGCAGTGCCCAGTCCGTACAGCAACGCCGTGACCACAACGGCACGGTAGCGCCCGTACACTGGAAATGTGCCCCGCGGAGACGGTCGTCTGACGAACGACCTCGACCCCCAGGACGTCGGACCCCAGGACGCCTGTGGCGTTTTCGGCGTCTGGGCCCCCGGCGAGGAGGTCGCCAAGCTCACCTACTTCGGCCTCTACGCCCTGCAGCACCGCGGCCAGGAATCGGCCGGCATCGCGGTCAGCAACGGCCAGCAGATCCTCGTCTACAAGGACATGGGCCTGGTCTCGCAGGTCTTCGACGAGGCGACGCTCGAGTCGCTCAAGGGCTCCGTCGCGATCGGCCACTCGCGCTACAGCACCACCGGGTCGAGCGTCTGGCAGAACGCCCAGCCCACGTTCCGTCCCACGTCCGCCGGCTCGGTCGCGCTGGCCCACAACGGCAACCTGACCAACACCCACGACCTCGTCGAGCTCCTCGAGGAGCGCACGGCCGATGCAGTACCTGACCACAAGGGAAACGGAAAGTCAGAGCTGACCACCTCCGACACGGGCGTGATGGCGAGTCTGCTCTCGTCGTTGGACGACCGATCGGTCGAGGAAGCTGCCATCGACGTGCTGCCCCGATTGCGCGGCGCCTTCTCACTCGTCTTCATGGACGAGACCACGCTGTACGCCGCCCGCGACCCGCAGGGCATCCGGCCCTTGGTGCTCGGCCGGCTGGAGCGCGGCTGGGTCATCGCCAGCGAGACGGCTGCACTCGACATCGTCGGCGCGTCCTACATCCGCGAGGTCGAGCCGGGCGAGTTCCTGGCCATCGACGAGAACGGCCTGCGCAGCGAGCGGTTCGCCGAGGCCGCGCCCAAGGGCTGCCTGTTCGAGTACGTCTACCTCGCCCGTCCTGACACCACGATCTCCGAACAGCGCATCTTCACCGTGCGCGCCGAGATCGGCCGCCGGCTCGCCCGCGAGCACCCGGTCGAGGCCGACCTCGTCATTCCGGTGCCGGAGTCCGGCACCCCCGCCGCCATCGGCTACGCCGAGGAGAGCGGCATCCCGTTCGGGCACGGCCTGGTCAAGAACTCCTACGTCGGGCGCACCTTCATCCAGCCGTCGCAGACCATCCGTCAGCTCGGCATCCGGCTCAAGCTCAACCCCCTGCGTGACGTCATCGCCGGCAAGCGACTGGTGGTGGTCGACGACTCCATCGTGCGAGGAAACACTCAACGTTCTCTCGTCGCGATGTTGCGCGAGGCTGGAGCTGCAGAGATTCATGTGCGCATCTCCAGCCCGCCGGTCAAGTGGCCGTGCTTCTACGGCATCGACTTCGCCTCCCGCGCCGAGCTCATCGCGAACGGCATCTCAGTCGACGAGATCCGCCGCTCCATCGGCGCCGACTCGCTGGCCTACGTCGAGCTCGACCAGCTGATCGAGGCCACCAACGTCCCCAAGGACAACTTGTGCCGGGCCTGCTTCGACGGCATCTACCCGATACCGCTGCCCGAGGATGACCTCATCGGCAAGCACCTGCTGGAGAACCCGGGCGAAACATCCCTCACGGTGGTCAATCCGTGACGGACTACGAGTCCGCCGGCGTCTCGATCGAGGCCGGCGACCGCGCCGTCGAGCTGATGAA
>NZ_JBOHDT010000067.1:0-6024 GCF_050700635.1 Aeromicrobium sp. | reverse complement strand
GCGTATCCCCAGGCAGGGTCGTCAGCGGGAAGCTCAGGGTCGGCCGGTTCGGGCAGGAACGGGTCGACGGGCATGACTCCGGTCGTGCTCGAGGGCAGATCGGATACCTTCATGGCCGCTCATCCTCCGCGAAAGTCGCTGATGCTGACATGATGCGGGGCCCGAGGGTGAGGCAGCCTCACCTCGTCTCGGATCTCATCCAGGTGAGATTTGTCGTCCGATCGACGCGGTGTCAGGTGAGGTGGTGCTCGCGAGCGATCCGAACGGCGGCGATGCGGGAATGGACGTCGAGCTTCCGATAGATCGCCCGCGTGTGGGTCTTGATGGTGTTCAAGGAAAGACAGAGCCCGTCGGCCATCTCGCGCAGGTTCAAGGAACCTCCGAGCAGCCGCAGCACCTCCAGCTCACGGTCGGTGAGCGGTTCGACGGACCGCCCGGGCGCTCCATGGAGGTCGATGACGTCCTGGACGGCAGCAAGCCTGGCCCGCATGGGCCCCATGCCATCTCGGTACCGACTCATGCGATCGGTGGCGTCCGCCACCAGTTCCTGCGCCATGGTCAGCTGTCCGTCCGAGATCGCGACGCGAGCCGTCACCAGGAGGTGGTGAATCGGTCCCCACGGGCCGAGGACGGGACTCCTGAGGCGCAGCGCCAGGCCCTGCTCGAGGGTGGACATGGCATCAGTGATCTTGCCGGCCGCGGCCTGCGCCTGTCCGAGCGCGGTGAACGCCATTGATGCCTGGGGCATGGCACGCAAGCCGTAGGTGTCGACGGTCTCTGTCGCGAGCTCGGCGAGTTCACGGCTGGTTCTCGGCCGCCCTCGTTCGGATTCGACCAGGGACTCGACCGACAGGCTGATCACACTGATGATCGGCGGGGCGGCCTCGCTGTGAGAAGACGTCGCGAGCACACTCTTGGCGAGGTCCAGATCTCCTGCGACGTAGGCAGAGTGGCCGAGGGCGAGATGGGCGATCGCGTGATACGGGGAGCGACCGTCGGTCTCGAGCTCGACGGCTCGACGCGCGCCTTCCGACATCTCGATCGGGCCCTCGTGGCCGACGAGCCCCCGAATCATCGCGATGGACGATTCGACGGAATGCGATCCATCGGGCAGAGGGCCGTCGTTCTGAGACTCCACCAGGATGTTCAGGTGCTCAACGAGGGCTGACTCGTCGCCACACCATGCCGCCAACCACGCAGCCATGACATGTGTTGCCGGGTCGGTGGCGAACGGGTTCCCTTCCAGTGCCTCGAGCCACCCGAGGACAGTCTCGGTCCGGCCGGCATTGACGTACGTCACCCAGTTGGTCTGCATGAGCAGCACCGCATCGCTGATCCGGCCCGCGGCAAATGAGTGCTCGATCGCCTCGTCGATGTGCCCGTGGTCGCGGAACCATTCCGCGGCGCGGGCGTGGAGGGCGTGGAGGCGGTTCGGGTGCGCGACCTCGAGCTCGCCCCGTGCGATCTCGGCGAACAAGTGATGAAAGCGGAACCAATGGGGTTCGTCGTCGAGGGGGACGAGGAAGAGGTTGGTGCGCTCGAGATCCCGGAGCATGCTCGCCGAGTCGGTGATTTCGGCGATGAAGTCGCACAAGGGTGCGCAGAACCGATCCAGGATCGACATCGTCAGGACGAAGTCACGGACGTCGGCCGTGTGCCGGCTCAAGACCTCCTCGATGAGGTAGTCAACGATGAACCGGTTGCTGCCGCTGAACCGATGCACGAACTCATCCGGGTCGGCCAGTCCTGCGAGCGACAGGGTGGCCAGGTAGAGGCCGGCCGGCCAACCCTCGGTGCGCGTCATCAACACAGCAGCGGCGTCGTCAGACAGATTCACCTTCTCGGCGGCCAGCAGAGTGGACGCCTCATCGGCATCGAAGCTGAGATCGGCGGCTCGAAGCTCGGCGAGCCGGCCCGACGCGCGAAGACGACCGAGGCGCAGGCCAGGATCGGCCCGCGTGATGATCATCAGATGGGCCTGAGGGGGCAGGTTCTCGACCAGGAACTCGACGTCATCTCGGCACGCGGGTTCGTGCAGGACGTGGAAGTCGTCGAACAGGATGATGAGGTCCTCGGGCATCGCCGCCAAGGCATTGATCATCGTCGGCAACACGCCGGTGACCAGCTCACCGCTGTTCGACGGCATGGACGCTGCGGCATCGGCGGCCAGGTCGCAGCCGGCTCGCTGCAGCGCCGCTGCGACGTGCGTCCACAGGCGAGCAGGGTCGTTGTCACCTGCGTCAAGGGAGATCCATGCAGCGCTTGGGCCGCTGCCGCGTGCCAACCACTGCGAGACGAGCGTCGTCTTGCCGTATCCGGCAGGGGCCGCGACCAGGGTGACGGGTTGATGTGTGGCGTGGTCCAGACGATCGAGCAGTCGAGTCCGTTCGACCCAGTGCTCGCGGGTCGGTGGCGGGTGAAGCTTCGGCTCGAGGAACGAGTCGACCAACCCCTTCGCCGCGACGTTGCCACCGCGCCTAATGAGTCTGGTCCTGGTCATGGGTGCGTCCTGCTCCCTCTCGCCCCACCAACACCGCCATCATAGGGAACCTCGAGCGCGCGAAAGCACGAATCACGAAACATCGAAAGCCACGCGCGCTGCGGCCTGCACACCCCTGCGTAACGCCCAGGCTCATGACCCCGCTGACGGATCCTCCGGGGAGCCCTCGCTCGAGCCACCGCTGTCACGCGGTCCGTGGAGCTGCTCTCTGCGGATCTCGACGAGAACGAGTCCGCCGCGACGGAGCGCGTCGAGGAGTCCGTGCAGCTCGGCTTCGTCGGCGAGGTCGGCGCGAATGGTCAGGCCGCTTGGGTTGCTGTCGACGGCGATCCCGTCGAAATCGTCGAGCATGGACGGGAGCAGGGTGCCCTCGGCCCGGATCTCGTATGCGGCCCTCGACATGGTGGTCTCGATTCGTCGATGCCATCTGCGAACGGCACCACGATCCCCACTGGTGAGCGTGAGCGCGTCACCCACAACGGGTGACGCCAAGAGCACGACAACCTCGCACGGTGGACCACATGACCAGCACCGGACCATCCGGCTCGCCGACCGGACCAGATGACGACGGGGAAGTGGCTCGACTCAAGGCCGAGATCGACAGGCTCAAGGAGGAATCGAAGACGTCTGACCGTGGTCGCCGGCCAGGGTGGTGGCGACCGGTCGTGGCCGGCCTTCTGATTGCTGTCGCCGCCCTCCTGGCACCGGTGTCAGTGCTTGCGACCTGGGCGAGCGGTCAGATCGAGGACACCGACCGCTACCTCGAGACGGTCGCGCCGCTGGCGAAGGACCCGGCGGTCCAGGATGCGATCGCTGCACGGGTGGAACAGGTGGTCTTCTCCTACCTCGACCTCGAATCGGTGACCGAGCAGCTGGTCGAGGCGATCAACTCCCAGGACCTTCCACCGAGAGTGGCCTCGACCCTCGAGGCCGCTGCGGTACCGCTTGCCGCCGCGATCCGGAATTTCGTCTCCGACCGCATTCACGATCTCGTGAGGTCGGACGCCTTCGAGCAGGCGTGGGTCGAGGCCAACCGGACCGCCCACTCTGAGCTCGTGGCCGCCCTTCTGGGCGAGGGCGGAGGCAGCGTCACGGTCGACCGCGGGTCGGTGAGCGTGAATCTGGCCACGCTCATCAACACGGTCAAGCAGCAGCTCACCGATGCCGGGTTCGGCATCGCCGACCGAATCCCCGAGGTCCAGGCGAGCTTCACGATCGTCGAGTCCGCCGAGCTCTCCAAGGTCCAGATGTTGCTCGGCTTCCTCAACGACCTCGCCACCTGGCTGCCGGTGGTAGGACTCACACTCCTGGCCGTGGCGATCATGGTGTCCCGCGACCGACGACGTGCGGTGCTGGCAGCAGGCCTGGCCGTGGCCGCCGCGATGCTGCTGCTCGGGGCCAGCCTGAACATCATCCGCCCGTTCTATCTGGACGCGCTCCCGGCAAGCTCCTCGCCTGAGGCCGCCGGCGCCGTGTACGACCAGCTGGTGTCGTTCATCCGGATCGCGCTTCGGGGTCTCCTCGTCGTCGCCTTGACTGTCGCCGTCGCAGCATGGCTCAGCGCGCCGACCGGTGCCGGTGCGGCGACCCGCGGGGGCATTGCCCGTGCCATCGCCGCAGTTCGCGCGCGTGGCCCCATGGCGGGACTGCAATCCAGCCGGGTCGGCGTCTTTCTGGCCGAGTACCGCACACCGGTTCGTGTCGGGGTGATCGGAACCGCCGCATTGATCTATCTCCTGCAGGCCCATCCGACGGGTGCAACCGCCCTGACGGTGGTCATCGGCACCGTGGTGTGCCTTCTGATCGTGGAGCTGCTCGCTGAGTCCGGCACCGCCAGTCCTGTGGCGGCGGGCGAATCAAGAGAAGACTAGTTTCGTCGTGCCTGCCCGGGCGGACGTGGCGACGGCTACTCGCTCGTTTCGGTCGAGAAGACCCGGGCACCGACGAACACCAGCACCCCCGAGATGACGGAGATGAGGATCGCGGCCACGATGACGGCCAGGAACCCGCCCACGTCGAGCGCGTCAGTGAGCCCCGCGGTGATGCCGAGCAGTGCCCCGTTGACCACCAGCCCGAACAGACCGAACGTCACGACGGTGAGCGGTATCGATATCAGCCGCAGGACTGGTCCGATCAGCGCGTTGACGAAGCCGAGCACCAGCGCCACCCCCAGAAGGGAGAGGACTCCGCCGTCAATCTCCACCGACGGCACGATCGCCGCGGTGATGGCGATGGCCACGGCTACGGCCAACCACACGAAGATCAGCTGCTTGAACATCCGCTACTCCTAGGACTCGATGCCCTCGGCCCATCGATGGTGCCCGGTGAAGCGCAGGCAGAGCCAGGCGTTGCTTCAGACTAGGCGACGTCTCCAGCCGCAACTCTCACCTGAAACGGGTGAACCATCCGGCCCACCCGGTGCATGCTCGGAGGATCTTCACAGAGCCCTTCCCGCCCCAGTCTCGTCAGGTTCCTTCTTCTTGGTGGGCGCCTCATGCGGCAGATCCTTGGTGAAGGCCAGGGAGAGAAGGGCCAAGAATGCCGCTGCCAGCAGCCCGGTCTTGAGCGCTTGCAGCTGCGCGGACTCGTAGTCGTCGACGAGCGCCTCGGCGGTCGGCTCGTCCAGCCCTGCCTCCCGGGCAGCGGCTCCGATCTGGTCGGCGGACACGAAGTCGATTCCGGACCCGACGGCCACGCCGACCTGCTCGGAGACTGCGCTGCTGATCCGCTCATCGGTCGAGACGTTGGAGACGAACGCGGAGGTGAGCCCGGCTGATCGAGACATTCATCGCCGACTGGTCCAGCACCATGACGAACTGGGCGATGGCCAAGGCCACGAGCGGCAACCAGCTCGTCTTCTGCGAGGGGCTCGTCTCTTGCTCCTGGGAGCTACCGGCAGGCACGATTCTTCATCCCACTCGGTGCAGAGGTTGGTCCGATCGCCGCGCTTGTCGTGGCGTCGGCGCGACCCTAACACTGGCGCAGGGGTGATGAAGTCAATCCCGCAGGTGGGGCAATCACTCACTGCCACACATGACGCAGACCCTGCGATGGGCGTCTCGCGGTGGGGAGACGCGGCAGCCCACTCGCAGGCGCGCTCAGGTGTCGACGCTCCGTCGATTTGGGCGGCGCTCTTCGGCCCGCGCGACAGACCGAGCGGCCTCAAGCTTCTGACGCTTCGTCCATCCATGCGACCGCCCGGTGAGGTCTCGGCGGGGCGCGTGCCTTGTCAACAGTTGCGTAGGATCACCGCATGGCCAAGGAATCGCGAGACATCGAACGCATCTACGAGACCGCTGACGTCGTGGCGAAGCTGCGCCGGCTCGCGGACGCTCTCGAGAAGGCCGATTCGTTCCGCATCCAGATCGCAGGGGAACGGTTTCGGGTGCCCAAGCACGCCCAGTTCTCGATCGAGCACGAGCGTGGTGACGACGAGGAAGAGGTCGAGTTCCAGCTCAAGTGGAATATCGACGGCGGCGACGACTCCGAGGATTCTGGCGAAGTCGTCTGAAGCGTGCATGTGG
>NZ_JBOHDT010000066.1:0-11041 GCF_050700635.1 Aeromicrobium sp. | reverse complement strand
GTCGCTGAAGCCCTGGACCGCCGGACGGACGCTCGCCTCGACCGAGGTGCTGAGCAGCGCGGAACCGGCGATGACTGATGCCGACCAACCGAGGCCGAGCAGGGTCAGGCCGATCGTGATCTGCAGGTCGGAGCTCCCGGACGTGCCGGCGACGGCCACCGCGACGATGAGCGTGCACTGTCCGAGGAGAATCGTCCGACCCGCACCCCAGCGGTCGCTCAACCACCCCATCACCGGCGAGAAGGCGAACATGCCGGCGATGTGCAGGCTGATGGTGAGACCGATGACGCGCAGCGACGATCCGTGGTCCTCCATGTGCACCGGCGTCAGGGCCATCACCGCCACCATCACGGCGTGCGCCGTGGCGATCGCGTAGACGGCGACCAATGCCGTGCCGCGCACGTGCGGGAGTGCGGCCCGCACACCGCTCGGCGCAGAAGCGGCGCCCTCCGTGCGCTCAAGCGGGTCCGGCCGCAGGAACACGAACGTCATGATGGCCGCCAGCGCGAACGTCACGACGGAGAACAGCACCGGTCCGGAGAGATCGGGCACGCCGACGCGGCGGGCGAGGTCGGCGCCCGGATCGGTCAGGTTCGGCCCGGCGACTGCGCCGATGGTCGTGGACCAGACCACGAGCGACAGCGAACGACCGACCTGTGTCTGGTTGGCGCGATCCGTGGCAGCGAAGCGCGACTGCAGGTTGGACGCCATGGCGGACCCGAACAGCAGGAGCCCGAGCAGGACCAGCGGAAGCGACACGAGCTCCGATCCGAGCACGGTGAGTACGGCGCCGATGGATCCGAGCAGCCAGCCGAGCGTCAGCGCCGGGCGCCTGCCGAATCGAACGGCGACCGCGGCAAGGGGCACTGACGCGGACGCGGTTCCGAGCGTCATCATCACCACGGCCATTCCGGCCCAGCCGGACGACCCGGTGACGTCCTTGACGACCAAGGAGCTGATCGCGATCCCCGCGCCGACGCCGATGCCGCCGACGACCTGGACGAGCGAGAGCACCGTGACGATCCGGCGTTGGATGCGCGTGCTCTCCGCAGTCGTCGTCACGGGACTACCAGATCGTGACTCGTCGGTCGGGTTCGAGCCACAGTCCGTCGTCGGGCTTCACGTCGAAGGCGTCGTAGAACGCGTCGATGTTGCGCACGACCTGGTTGCAGCGGAACTCCGGCGGGGAGTGGGGATCGATCGTCAGACGCCGCACGGTCTCCGCGGGACGGACCTTGGCCTGCCATGCCTGTGCCCACGAGAAGAAGAATCGCTGGTCGGCGGTGAGGTCGTCAATGGCGTCGGGTTCGGTGCCGGCGAGGGCCAGGCGCAGGGCCCGGTGGGCGATGCCGAGCCCCCCGAGATCGCCGATGTTCTCGCCGATCGTCAGTGACCCGTTGACGGTATGGGCGTCGCCACCCTCGGGGGAGAGGTGGTCGTACTGATCGACGAGCACGGCGGTGAGGGCCTCGAACGCGGCGCGGTCCTCGTCGGTCCACCAGTTGCGCATCGCGCCGGTGCCGTCGTAATGCGAGCCCTGGTCGTCGAAACCGTGGCCGATCTCGTGGCCGATGACGGCACCGATCGCTCCATAGTTGACTGCGTCGTCGGCGTCCGGATGGAAGAAGGGCGGCTGGAGGATGGCAGCCGGGAAGACGATCTCGTTCATCGCGGGGTTGTAGTAGGCATTGACCGTCTGCGGCGTCATGTACCACTCGTCGCGGTCGATGGGTGAGCCGATCTTGGCCAGCTCGCGATCCATCGCGACGGCGAGCGCACGGCGGGCATTGCCGAGCAGATCGGTGGGGTCGGTCTCGAGTGCGCTGTAGTCCTTGAACTCTTCCGGATGACCGATCTTCGGGGTGAACGAGGCGAGCTTCTCGAGGGCCCGCTCCTTGGTGGTCTCGCTCATCCAGGGCAGCGAGATGATGCTCTCGCGGTAGGCGGCTATGAGGTTGGTGATCAGGTCGCCCATGCGTTCCTTCGCGGCTGGAGGGAACTCGGTGCGGACGTAGATCTTGCCGACCGCCTCACCCATCGCGCCCTCCACGAACCCGACGCCGCGCTTCCAGCGGGGACGCAGCTCGTCGGTGCCGCTGAGCGTGCGTCCGTAGAACTCGAAGTTGGCGTCGACGAAGTCCGACGACAGGTACGGCGCCCCGCTGTGCACGATCTGCCAGCGCAGCCAGTCGCACCAGGCCGGCAGCTCGTCGTCGACGAGCAGAGTCGAGAAGCCTTGCAGGAACGACGGCTGGGCCACCACGACCTCGGCCACGGCCGGTGCCGGAATGCGAGCCGCGGTGGACCACGCCTCGAAGTCGAACGTCGGTACGAGCGCTTGCAGCCCGGCGGCATCGACGAGGTTGTACGTCTTCTGGGTGTCGCGGCAGGCGACACGATCCCAGTGGTGGGTCGCCAGTCGGGTCTCCAGGTCCATGACGCGCTGCGCTCGCGCTGCCGCCTCGTCCAGACCGGCGAGGTCGAGCATGGTGGCGACGTGCTCGACGTAGGCCTCGCGGATGGCGGTGAAGTCGTCACCTGAGTAGTAGGACTCGTCTGGAAGTCCCAAGCCGTCCTGGGACAGGTGCGTGATGTACCGGTCGGGTTGTCCACGGTCGGGGGCGATGAACAGGCCGAAGACGCTGCCGACGCCCGAGCGCTCGAGCGTGCCGAGCGTGCGCACGAAAGAGGCGACGTCGGTGACGGCCTCCGCCTGTCCGAGCTCGTCGGCCAGCGGTTGCGCCCCGAGGGTCTCGACGCGCTCCTCGTCCATGAAGCTGGAGTAGAGGTCGCCGATCTTGCGCTCCTCGCCCGCGGGATCGTCGGAAGGGTCGTCCCGGCAGGTCTCGACGATCGATCGCACCGTCTTCTCCGCCTCGTCGAACAGCGTCATGAAGGCGCCGGCGCTGGCGCGGTCGGCGGGAATGTCGGTGGTACGCAGCCAGGGGCCGTTCACATGACGAAACAGATCGTCCTGGACGCGGATGGACGGGTCGAGCTGCGAGGTGTCGATGGCAGGAGTCACGCGCCCACACTAGGCGCCAAGACTAGTCAGAGACGTGATTCGGCATCCGATTGCCTCATCGGTAACCTGAGGTCGCACCAGTTAGCCCCGAGGAGCCCCATGCGCGTCATCACGTACGGAACATTCGACCTGTTCCACGACGGACACCGTCGCCTTCTCGAGCGCGCCCGGTCTCTCGGCGACCACCTCATCGTCGCGGTCACCACCGAGAACTTCGACGATGCGCGCGGCAAGCTGAACGTCCAAGAGACCTTGATGGACCGCATCCAGAACGTCCAGGACAGCGGTCTCGCCGACGAGGTGATCATCGAGGAGTACGAAGGTCAGAAGATCAACGACATCCAGCGGCACCACATCGACATCTTCGCGATCGGCTCCGACTGGCTCGGCAAGTTCGACTACCTCAAGGACTACTGCGAGGTCGTGTACCTCGAACGCACCAAGGGCATCTCCAGCACCCAGCTGCGCAACGAGAACGCCGGCATGATGCGTCTCGGCGTCGTCGGCACCGGTCGCATCGCCAACCGGTTCGTCGACGAGGCGCACTTCGTGAGCGGCATCGACATCGAGGGGGCCTGGTCTCGCAGTCCCGAGAACGTCAAGACCTTCGTCGACCAGCACGATCTCGATCTCGCCGCCGGCTCGTACGAAGAACTCCTCGATGAGGTCGACTCCGTGTACATCGCCACTCCGCATGTCACCCACGTCGAGTACGCGCTCGCGGCGATGGAGCGCGGCAAGCACGTTTTGTGCGAGAAGCCGATGAGCCTCACGGAGGCCGACTGCGTCCGGCTGCAGGAGGCGGCCGAGCAGGCCGACGTGGTGCTGCTCGAAGCCGTCAAGACCGCGTTCTCACCCGGATTCCAGCGCCTCGTCGCGGTGGCCAGGAGCGGTTCCATCGGTGACATCCGCTCGGTCGACGCCACATTCACCAAGCTGACGACGGGCGACGTGCGAGAGCTCGACGCCGCGCAGGGGGGTGGCAGCCTGGCCGAGCTGGCCAGCTACCCGCTGCTCGCCGTGGTGAAGCTTCTGGGCGAGGACCACGAAGATCTCCGGACAACCTCGTTCAAGCCGGAGTCAAGTGACGTGGAGCTCTACTCACGGATCGACTTCCGCTTTCCGCACGCGGTCGCCTCGGCGCGCACGGGCCTCGGCGTCAAGGCCGAGGGAGATCTGGTCATCGCGGGTACCCGGGGCTACATCTACGTTCCGGCACCGTGGTGGAAGACCGAGTACTTCGAGGTCAGGTTCGAGAACCAGTCGGACAACAAGAAGTTCTACTACAAGTTCGACGGCGACGGCCTGCGCTACGAGATCGCCGAATTCGGCTCGATGATCCGCCGCGGCGAGCGCCAGACCTTCCGCCTGCGTGCGTCGGAGATGCGGTGGATGGCCCGCGTGCTCGAGTCCGCGCGCACGGACGCGCACGTGTTCGGCTGAGGGCGGCGTGAACCCCAGGAAGTTGCTGCGGCGGGCAGCCAACCGGGCCCGTCTGTCCCCGAACCCGCGACTCCGCGAGCTTTTCGCACTCGTCCGCACGACCTACCGACTCATCGGTCGCTGGTTCCCGTTCCTGCACCTCGGCTGGATGTCGAACCTGCGTCGTGCGGTCTGGGACGGCGACGACCTCGTGCTCCAGGGCTGGGCTTTCGTGCGTGGCGCCGACCAGGGGGCACGACCCGAGTTCGAGGTGTGGCTGCACCGACGATTCCGGCGTGAGCGCATCCGTGCAACGGTCACGCCCGTTGAGGACCCCGACGTCCTGGGCGCCGTGCCGCGTGCCGAGCTCAACTACAGCAACATGGCGTTCGAGGCCCGCCTTGACGGGCAGTCGCTGACCGGCCTGACCTCCGGGGGCTCCTGGCAGGTGCGCGTCGGCGTCACCGGCGGCGGCCGGCGCACGTGGGGTCCGCTCCGACGCATCTACCACTTCGGCTCGCCGGAGATCGTGCGACTTCGTCCATTCGGGGAGGGGCGCCTGGTCGGCCCACATTTCCACGAGCGTCGCGGTGTGCTGATCGTCGCCCAGGAGCCGGATGTGCTCGTGCGCGACGTCACCCTCGACAATCGCCAGATCAGCCTGCGGGTCGACGCGGACACGAACATCGAGGCGGCCGTGCTGATCGGCGAGGGACAGGAGGACGTCCCCCTGACCGTGACGCGCGAAGCTGACGGCGTCCGGCTGGTGGGGAGCCTGCCGCCCGGACAGATCGTCGTCGACGAGGAGACCGGAGCCCGGCATCCACCCACCTGGGCCGCGTCCATCGGATCTGGCCGTTCGCGGCGGTCGCTGACCTTGCTCGACGACGCCGACGGCCACCGACCCGCCTCCACAAGCACGCTTCTGGTGCGGGGCAGTGCGGCGCGTGAGCTCCAGATCATCGATGTCCCGCACTTCGTGGAGGTCAACGACATCGAGCGCGTGGACGAGGAGATCCCACACCTGCGGATCACCGGCACCGTTGTCGGCGATCCCACGGTGTTCTCGCTCGTCATGTCCAGCCAACACCTCGATCTCCCGGTCACGCTCGACCGTGTGGACGACGGCGGCCGGTTCGCCGCCCGTGTCCCGCTGCGCTTCTCCATGTGGGGCGGACCCGCGTTGCCGCCGATGCGTGGCGCGTACGACCTCGAGGGCCGCATCGACGGAGAACAGTTCAACACCTTCGTCAGCCCGGCGTTGATCGACCGGCTGCCACACGTCGACTCCCGGCCTGACACGCGGCTGCGACTCGAGCTCGCCCGGCGAGACGAGCTCCGCGTACGCGTCACCCGGCCGCGCGATAAGTCCGAGTACGGCTCGTACCACCAGAACATCCTCTTCGACCGCTTCGCGGAAAGCGGCCTGCCGGCGATCGACGCGGTCTACTTCGAGAGCTTCTTCGGCCGCAACGCCACCTGCAATCCACGCGCGATGGACCGTGAGGTCGCCCGCCGCCACCCCGATCTGCCCCGGTACTGGTCGGTCGACGACTTCTCGATCGAGGTGCCAGAGGGAGCGACACCGCTGATCATCGGGTCGCAGGAGTGGTGGAAGGTCCGCGAGTCCGCGCGGTGGATCGTCACGAACGAGTGGCTGCGCACGCGCTTCGTGAAGAGGTCGTTCCAGACGGTCCTTCAGACCTGGCACGGCTCGATGTACAAGAAGATCGGTTTCGACCGCTCGAAGAAGGGCTCGGGGCACCTCCAGAAGGTTCGACTGGAGCGCAGCAACTGGGACATGTTCATCTCCCAGAACGCCGACACGACCCCGATCATCCGTCGCGCGTACGACTTCCCGGAAGGCGTCATCGAGTCGGGTTATCCGCGCAACGACGAGCTGCACGACCCCGACCCGGCCCGCATCGCCGAGATCCGGGCGACGCTCGGCATACCCGAGGGCAACACAGTCGTCATGTACGCGCCCACCTGGCGTGAGGCGGGGCAGGAGGTCGAGCTGCTGGACGTCGTCGAGATGTCGGACCGCCTGGGCACCGGGTTCACCTTCCTGCAGCGCGGCCACGTGCGCACGCTCGACCTCGGTGCCGTCATCCGGCACGACGACGTCATCGACGTGAGCACACATCCGCAGATCAACGATCTGTACCTGGCCGCCGACCTGCTGATCACCGACTACTCCTCGATGATGTTCGACTACAGCGTCACCAGGCGGCCGATGATCTTCTTCACTCCCGACATCGACGAGTACACCGACCCCAAGGTGCGCGGCGTCTACTTCGATCTCGAGGAGATCTCGGCCGGGCCGGTCGTCCGCACCTCAGGCGAGGTCGTCGAGCTGCTCGACTCGGTCCGCTCCTGGGCACCCACCTACAAGGAGCGCTACGACGCCTGGTGCGCCCGCTTCAACCACGCCGACGACGGCCACGCGGCGTCGCGCGCTGTGGACGCCCTCTTCGCCTTCGATCCGAAGTCGCGATCGCGCACGCTCGTGGAGCGCTGGGACCTCGAGGCCGGCACCGGCGAAGACGCCTGAGCTCCTTAGCCGTGGGTGGCCGAGCTCGTCGATCGTTGCTCGGCGTCCGGTGGTCGAGATCGCGTGGCCAGGCCGGACAGCGCGAGCACTGCGCTGGTCGCGAGCAGAGCCAACCCGACGATGGCGAAAGCCGTCGAAGTCATCGTGAAGTCGAGCGGGGCATGGCCTGCATAGGCCTGCACCATGGTCGACATGATGATCGCCGCGTAGCCCACGGCACCGACACTGACGATCCGGAGTCGCCGTTGCTCCTGCGCCGGGGACGCCAGCAGGATCAGGGCCAAGGCCGGCAGAACCTGGGCGGAGTGCAGAGTGAACGCATGCGGCATCTTCAGCGCTCCCTCAGCACCGAACGTGTTCCCGCCTTCGACGATCATCTGCACCCCCACCGCCTGGCTGATCAGCATGAGGACGAGTCCGAGCCGGATCGCGAGTGCCAGGCTGGCAGGAGCGTCGAGCCGCACGAACGCCCACACCGTGATCAGCACCGTCATCAGTCCCACGATACTGACCAAGCTGCCCATCGCCGTGAACACCAGAGCGTCGAATGTGGTGTCCTCGTTGAAGTGCGAGGCGACGCCTCTCCAGGTCTGCATGGAGATCAGGAAGACCTCGGCCAGTGACGCCACGCCGAATGTCCCGAGCGTCAGCCAACCTGCGCGACGGCCTGGGCGCAGGAAGCTCATGAACCAGGTCACCGTGAGCATCGTGATCCCGAACGAGAGACCGAACACGATCGGCTTGCGCCAGGAGAGTGGCCCTTCCCACGCACCCCCGTCGACGAGGTAGACGGCGCCGTGGAACACGCCACCCAGCATCAGCAATGCACCACACAGGTAGCCGAATCGCTGCCAGCTGGTGACCGGGACGAACCGTCCGATCCGAACGATGTCCTCGAAAAGTTCCCTCATGCCCGACCCCAATCTTGCGACTCTCCCTGTTTCTGGTCGCAACGGGATCCCCGAACGCCAACGAGATTACGCCTCTCATCCGGCGGACGGCAACAACGTTCGGAGACGTCTTTTGGACGATCGTGTCAGGGCAGGCCGACCGGCTCCAGTAGGGTCGAGCAGGTCTACACTGAGGGGTCGGCATGCGGGTCGCAACAGTGGTGCTCGCGGCTGGTATGTCAAGCCGTTTCGGCGGTCGGCCCAAGCAGCTCGAGGCGCTCGGAGATGCGACCGTGCTGCAGCACGCCGTTCGGGCGTTCGCTCACGCCGACCGCGTGGCCGAGGTCTGGGTCGTGACGTCGGCCGAGCACGAGACGACGACGCGTGAGCTCCTGGCGGACGAACGGGTCACCGGCTTCGTCCTCGGCGGCGAGACCCGCGCCGCGTCCACGATCCGGGCCTTGGACACGCTCGATCCGTCTGTGACTCACGTGCTCGTGCACGACGCGGCACGACCCCTTTTGCCGCGCGACACCGTCGAGCGATGCCTCGACGCCCTGGAGACCGTCAACGTCGTCGCCACCGTCGTGCCGCCGTCCGACACCGTCGTCGTGCTCGACGAGGCGGGGGAGCGGGTCGTCTCCATGCCCGACCGCGACCGCGTACGCCTTCACCAGACGCCGCAGGGATTCCGTCGCGACCTGCTCGCCGATGCGTGGGCGCGCTTGGCCGGTACGCCGCCGTCGACCGACGACATCACCGCGGTGCTGCGTGTCTTCCCCGACGAGACGGTCGCCTGGGTCGATGGCGATCGTCGCACGATGAAGGTCACGCACCCGGACGATCTCGCCGTCGTGCGGGCCCTCGCCGCCACCTGGGTCGCCGAGCCCGGCTGATAATCTGACCCGATGGAAAAGACGCCGGAACCTCGTTCCGGCGTCTCGTACGTGATGCCGATCTTCAACGAGATCAGCTACGTCGAGGCGGCCGTCAAGAGCATCCTCGCGCAGGACTACGACGGCCCTGTCGAGCTCGTCCTCGCCCTCGCCCCCTCCAACGACGGCACCGACGAGGTCGTGCGCCGGCTGGCCGCAGAAGACGCCCGGATCACTGTCGTGGACAACCCGGGAATGCACATCCCGATCGGCCTCAACCGTGCCATCGCCGTGGCTCGACACCCCATCGTGATCCGCGTCGACGCGCACACCCAGCTCGAGCCGGACTACACCGAGCGTGGAGTCGCCGAGCTCGACCGGACGGGTGCCGCCAACCTCGGCGGCATCATGGTCGCGACCGGGCGGTCGGGATTCCAAGCTGCCGTCGCACGCGCCTACAACAGCCGGCTCGGGCTGGGCGGCGCCTCGTACCACGCTGGCCACGCCGAACCCGGGCCGGCAGAGTCTGCGTACCTCGGCATCATGCGGGCCTCCGCGGTGCGCGAGATCGGCGGCTTCGACGAGTCCCTGCGCCGAGGCGAGGACTGGGAGATGAACTTCCGTCTGCGCCGGGCCGGGCACCTCGTGTGGCTCGACCCGGCGCTGCGGGTCACCTACTGGCCACGCGACACCTGGAACAAGCTCGCCCGGCAGTTCCTCTCCACCGGGATCTGGCGTGGCGAGCTCACCCGGCGTCTCGGGGCGAAGAACCCGTTGCGCTTCTTCGCGCCGCCGGTGCTCGTCGTCAACCTCGTCGTGGCGCTGGTCGTCGCGTTGCTGCAGGTCACCGGTGTGCTGAGCGGCACCGTGGGCTGGGTCGCCTCGCTGGTGTACCTCGGACCGCTGGCCTACGTCGGAGCCCTCGTCGTCGCCGCGATCACCGCCAGGGGCTCCCTGCTCGACCGGTTGCGCTACGTCGTCGTCCTGGCCACGATGCACCTCTGCTGGGGCACCGGCTTCATCCTCGGCAGCGTCCGTGGCGGCGGCGACTCCGTCGACACCTCCCGCGTCGACACCTAAGGTGCGGCTGCGTCTGACGCTGCGGTAATACCCAGCATCGCTCCCCACATTCGAGGTCAGCGAAAGTACTGACGCGTCGCAGGCGGAAGATCGGCACTTCTCCCGATGTGGCGACCGGTTCCCAGTTCCTATCGTCACCTCATGAGACATACCCAGCGATGGAGGACATCATGAGCACCCACCCGAATGTTGCGGTCATCGAGCGGATGACCGAAGCGATCGTCGAGAACGACCGCGAGACGCTAGCCCGAGTCTTCACCGACGACATGGTCTTCCACGGCCGTGGTCCGATTCCGTTCGCAGGCGACCACCACGGAGTCGACGGCTTGCTGGCGGCCCTTGGCACCGTCTTCGAGCTGACCGACGGGGATGTGAAGCTGGAGCAGTTGTACTGCCTGGCTGACGACGAATGGGGGGCGGAGTGGGAGCACGCCGTCTTCGGTCGCAACGGGCGGACGTTGGCGATGAATGACTCCTTCGTCTACCGGTTCGACGACGGTCGAATCCGCGAGATGTGGTTCATCGCGGCCGGACCAGCCGAGTCTGCGTCGTTCTGGGCATAGGCGCCGTATTCGCGCGACACTGAGCCCATGGGCGACGGAGTCGGGCGTGGACGCGACGCATTCAACAAGCAGGCCTGGCGGCGGGCGTACGACGAGTTGTCCGCGGCCGCAGTCGCGGAGCCGCTCGAGGTCGACGATCTTGAGCGGCTGGCATCCGCGGCGTACCTCGCCGGGTTCAGCGACGAGAGCCGGTCTGCCTGGATCAGCGCCCACGAGAAGAGCGCGCACGTCGGCGACGTTGCACGGGCGGCCCGGTGCGCCTTCTGGCTGGCTTTCGCGCTGTTGAACAGCGGCGACCTGGCGCGCGGAGGCGGTTGGGTCGACCGCGCCCAGCGGCTACTGGACGACCGCAAGATCGACTGCGTCGAACGCGGTTACCTGCGCTACGCGGCCGCGATGCGTGCAACGTTCTCCGGCGACGTGCGCACTGGGCACGAGGCGTTTCACGCGGCGGCCGAGGTCGGCGTCCTCTTCCACGACCCCGAACTCGCAGCGCTGGCACGGATCGGCGAGGGCAGGTGCCTGATCTACCTCGACCGCGTGGACGAGGGGATCGCACTGCTCGACGAGGGGATGGTCGCCATCGAGACCAACGACGTCTCGGCGATCGCGATTGGCGATGCCTACTGCAC
>NZ_JBOHDT010000065.1:0-8041 GCF_050700635.1 Aeromicrobium sp. | reverse complement strand
TCGTCGACGTCGATCAACCTGCCGTACATCACCGTCGACTCCGAGAAGAACCCCGTGTTCCTCGACGAGAAGCTGAGCCGTGCGGAGTTCGAGAAGATCACCGCCGAGCTGCTCGAGCGCACCAAGGCGCCGTTCCAGCACGTCATCAAGGACGCCGGCATCGCGCTCTCGGCCATCGACCACGTCGTGCTCGTGGGTGGCTCCACCCGCATGCCGGCGGTCGTCGAGCTCGTCAAGGAGCTCACCGGCGGCAAGGAGCCCAACAAGGGTGTCAACCCCGACGAGGTCGTCGCCGTGGGCGCCGCCCTGCAGGCCGGCGTGCTCAAGGGCGAGGTCAAGGACGTGCTCCTGCTCGACGTCACCCCGCTGAGCCTCGGCATCGAGACCAAGGGCGGTGTGATGACGAAGCTGATCGAGCGCAACACGACCATCCCGACCAAGCGGTCCGAGGTGTTCACGACGGCCGACGACAACCAGCCGTCCGTGGCGATCCAGGTGTACCAGGGCGAGCGCGAGATGGCCGCCGGCAACCAGCTGCTGGCCACGTTCGAGCTCACCGGACTGCCCCCGGCCCCGCGTGGCGTGCCGCAGATCGAGGTCACGTTCGACATCGACGCCAACGGCATCGTCAACGTGTCCGCCAAGGACCGCGGCACCGGCAAGGAGCAGTCGATGACCATCACCGGCGGCTCCGCGCTGTCCAAGGACGACATCGACCGCATGGTCAAGGACGCCGAGCAGTACGCCGAGGAGGACCACAAGCGTCGCGAGGCCGTCGAGACCCGCAACCAGGCCGAGACCCTCGCGCACACGACCGACAAGTTCCTCCAGGAGAACGGCGACAAGGTCGGTGACGAGGTCAAGGCCGAGGTGCAGGCCGACCTCGATGCCCTCAACGAGGCGCTCAAGGGCGACGACGCCGACGCCGTGCAGTCTGCGGTCACGAAGCTCGGCGAGTCCAGCTCGAAGATGGGCCAGGCGATGTACGAGGCCGCCGCGGCCGAGCAGGCAGCCCAGGGCGGCGATGCCGGAGCACCGACGGGTGACGCCGGCGAGGCGGACGCTGACGACGATGTCGTCGATGCCGAGATCGTCGACGAGGACGACACCGCGTCCGACGAGGAGCGCAAGTGACCGATCGTCCGGAAGAGACGAACGGCGACCCTTCGACAGGCTCAGGGACGGACGAGGTCGTTGAGCCTGTCGAAGCGACCCCGGAGCCCGAGCCCGTCGAGCCGACCCTCGAGCAGCAGCTCGCGGAGCGGACCGCCGACCTCCAGCGGATCCAGGCCGAGTACGTCAACTACAAGCGGCGCGTCGAGCGTGACCGGACGATCTCGCGCACCATGGGCGAGGCGTCCGTGCTGCGCTCGCTGCTCACCGTGCTCGACGACATCGGCCGGGCCGAGGAGCACGGGGAGCTCGAGGGCGGCTTCAAGGCCGTCGCCGACTCACTGCAGCAGGCCGTCAAGAGCCACCGGCTCGAGACGTTCGGCGCCCCCGGCGAGGTCTTCGACCCCCGGCTGCACGAGGCGCTCTTCCACGCCGGCGAGTCGGAGGACGTGGTCGTCACCACGATCCAGTCGGTCGTTCGCACGGGCTACCGCGTCGGCGACGACGTGATCCGACACGCCCAGGTCGGCGTCGTGGACCCTGCCACGTCAGCTGAGCCCGAAACTGTGGACGAGCCCGTCGAGTACGAACCCGAGACCGAGTAGGGAGGTCCGCCATGCCGGCCAGTGACTGGGCGACCAAGGACTTCTACAAGACGCTCGGGGTGTCCAAGGACGCCACGCAGGCCGACATCAAGAAGGCCTACCGCAAGCTCGCACGCGCCAACCACCCCGACTCCAACCCGGGCAACAAGGCCGCCGAGGACCGCTTCAAGGAGGTCTCCGAGGCCTACGCCGTGCTGTCGTCGCCAGACAAGCGCAAGGAGTACGACGAGCAGCGCACGCTGTTCGGCCAGTTCAAGGGCGGCTTCCAGGGTGGTGGCGGGCCGTACGGCCCGCCGGGCGGCCCCGGCGTCGACTTCGACCTCGGTGACCTCCTCGGCGGCATCTTCGGAGGCGGCGGCCGCGGTCGTACCCGGCGCCAGCCGCAGGGCCGGCGCGGCGACGACCTCGAGACCGAGGCCAGCATCACGTTCCAGCAGGCGGTCGACGGTGCGACGCTGCCGCTGCGCATGACCAGCGACGAGGCGTGCCCCACCTGCCACGGCACCGGCGCGAAGCCGGGCACCGTCCCCAAGGTGTGCTCCAAGTGCCAGGGCAGCGGCATGCAGACCGGCACGGTCGGCGGGGTTTTCGCGATGACGGAGCCGTGCGACCAGTGCCGTGGCCGCGGCATGGTCGTCGAGGACCCGTGCGCAACTTGCCGCGGCTCGGGCCGGGCGCCGTCGAGTCGAACGCTGCAGGTTCGCGTGCCTCCGGGTGTCCGGGACGGCCAGCGCATCCGGCTCAAGGGCAAGGGCGGTCGGGGCGAGGGAGCGCCAGACGGCGACCTGTATCTCATGGTGCACGTCGAGAAGCACAGCCTGTTCGCACGCAAGGGCGACCACCTCACCATCACGGTTCCGGTCGCCTTCGACGAGGCGGCGCTCGGCGCCACCATCTCGGTGCCGACGCTCGACGGCCCCACCGTCAGCATCCGCATCCCCGCGGGTACGCCGAGCGGACGCACGTTCCGCGCTCGCGGTAAGGGCGGCGCCACCAGGAGCGGCGGTCGGGGCGACCTGCTCGTCACCATCGATGTCCAGGTGCCGGCCGAGCTCGACGACGAGTCGCGAGCCGCCGTCGAGGCCCTGCGCGCGGCCCGCGGCAACACCGATCCCCGCGCGACCATCTCGACGGAGGCGGTGAGCTGATGATGGCCGCCGAACATCCGTTCAGTCCTCCCGGTCCGGAGGCCAAGGTCTTCGTGATCAGCGTCGCCGCCGAGCTGTCCGGCCTGCACCCGCAGACCCTGCGTACGTACGACCGGCTCGGCATCGTCGAGGCGGGACGCACGGGCGGCGGTGGTCGCCGCTACTCGCTCCGCGACATCGAGCTGCTGCGTCAGGTTGCCCGTCTGACCCACGAGGGCCTCGGGCTCGAGGGCGTCCGGCGCGTCATCCAGCTGGAGACGCAGGTCGACGCCCTGCAACAGAAGATCGCCGAGCTCCAGGCCGAGCTCGCCACCGCCCACCAGGCCCTCGGCACCGTGCAGAACCTCCCCGTGCGCGTTACCGACGCCCAGATCAGCGTCTGGCACAAGCCCCGTCGCTGAGTGGCGCAAACCCGACCGCGAATGGCGCAGAATGGCGCGACACGCCGTCTCGAATTGACCACCTCGCGCCACTCGCGGCCACCTTTGCGCCACTCGCGGTAGTCGCGTCGGCAGCAACCCTCGGTAGGTTGAGCGGGTGTTCCAGAAGATCCTCATCGCCAACCGGGGCGAGATCGCCATCCGGGCGTACCGGGCCGTGCACGAGCTCGGCGCCCGCACGGTGGCGGTGTTCCCGTATGAGGATCGCGGCTCGGAGCATCGGGTCCGGGCCGACGAGGCCTACGAGATCGGCGAACGGGGCCACCCGGTGCGCGCGTATCTCGACCCCCAGGCCATCGTCCGGGCCGCCCAGCGCGCGGGTGCCGACGCCGTCTATCCGGGCTACGGGTTCCTGTCGGAGAACCCCGAGCTCGCCGAGGCCTGCGCGAGCGCGGGCATCACGTTCATCGGACCGCCGGCCTCCGTGCTCGAGCTCACCGGCAACAAGGCGCGTGCGGTCTCGGCGGCCCGCGAGGCCGGAGTGCCGGTGCCGGCGTCGGTCCAGCCGTCGGACGACGCAGACGCGCTCGTCGACGCCGCTGCTGACCTGACCTACCCGCTGTTCGTGAAGGCCGTCGCAGGTGGCGGCGGACGCGGCATGAGACGGGTCACCGAGCCCGACCAGCTTCGCGAGGCCGTCGAAGCCGCGATGCGCGAGGCCAAGGGCGCGTTCGGCGACCCCACCTGCTTCATCGAGGAAGCCGTCGCCGACGCTCGGCACATCGAGGTCCAGATCCTCGCTGATGGAGAAGGCAACGTCGTCCACCTGCACGAACGCGACTGCTCGGTGCAACGCAGGCATCAGAAGGTGGTCGAGATGGCGCCGGCGCCGAATCTCGATCCCGAGCTTTGCCGGAGTATCTGTGCTGACGCGGTGCGCTTTGCAGAGTCCATCAACTACGCATCCGCCGGCACCGTCGAGTTCCTGGTGGGTGCCGACGGTCGACACGTGTTCATCGAGATGAACCCGCGAATCCAGGTCGAGCACACCGTCACCGAGGAGGTCACCGGGGTCGACCTCGTGCAGGCCCAGATGCGCATCGCGAGCGGCGAGACGCTCGCCGACCTCGGCCTCGCGAACCAGGGCGCCATCACCGCCGTCGGCGCCGCGTTGCAGTGCCGCATCACCACCGAGGACCCGGGCAACGAGTTCCGGCCCGACACCGGCCAGATCACCACCTACCGCTCACCCGGCGGTCCGGGGGTGCGTCTCGACGGCGGCACGACCTACACCGGCGCCGAGGTCAGCGCCCACTTCGACTCGCTGCTCTCAAAGCTCACCTGCCGCGGTCCCGACATGCAGACGGCCGTCACCCGCGCCCGGCGTGCGTTGGGGGAGTTCCGCGTCGGCGGCGTCGCCACCAACATCGGGTTTCTCAGGGGCCTGCTTGCGCACCCCGAGTTCAGCGACATCGAGGGTGGTGGTCACGTCAACACCACATTCATCGACGAGCACCCCGAGCTGCTCGTGGCCCAGCCGCCGGCGGAGGAGGCCGAGAAGCTGCTCGGCTATCTCGCCGACGTCACCGTCAACAAGCCGAACGGCTCTGCGCCGGTGAGCGTCAACCCGCGCACCAAGCTTCCCGATGTCGATCTGGATGCTGCCCCGCCCGACGGCTCCCGACAGCGGCTGCTCGAGCTCGGACCGGAAGGCTGGGCGCAGGCGCTGCGCGAGAGTGAGAGGGTCGGCGTCACCGACACCACGTTCCGTGACGCGCACCAGTCGCTGCTGGCCACCCGCGTCCGCACGCGCGACCTGCTCGAGGCGGCGCCCGTGGTCGCGCGCACGACACCACAGCTGCTCAGCGTCGAGTGCTGGGGCGGGGCCACCTACGACGTCGCGCTGCGGTTCCTCTTCGAGGACCCGTGGGAGCGGCTCGCCGCGCTGCGCGAGGCGATGCCCAACCTATGCCTGCAGATGCTGCTCCGCGGACGCAACACCGTCGGCTACACGCCGTACCCGACCGAGGTCACCACCGCGTTCGTCCGCGAGGCGACCGCTTCCGGCATCGATGTGTTCCGCATCTTCGACTCCCTCAACGACGTAAGCCAGATGCGGCCGGCGATCGACGCGGTGCGCGAGACTGGTCCGGCAGTGGCCGAGGTCGCGCTCTGCTACACCGGCGACCTGTCCTCGCCGGACGAGCGCCTCTACACGCTCGACTACTACCTGAAGCTGGCCGAGAACATCGTCGACGCCGGCGCCCACGTCCTCGCCATCAAGGACATGGCCGGCCTGCTGCGCGCCCCGGCCGCCCGCACCCTCGTCACCGCGCTGCGCGAGAGGTTCGACCTGCCGGTGCACCTGCACACCCACGACACACCCGGTGGCCAGCTCGCCACCCTGATCGCCGCGATCGAGTCCGGGGTCGACGCCGTCGACGCCGCCTCCGCGTCTCTGGCCGGCTCCACCAGCCAGCCGCCGATGTCCGCGCTGGTCGCGGCCACGGACCACTCGCCGCGCACCACCGGCCTCGACATCGCAGCGGTCAATGCCCTCGAGCCGTACTGGGAGGCGGTGCGACGCCTGTACGCGCCGTTCGAGTCCGGGCTGCCGGCGCCGACCGGGCGCGTCTACCGGCACGAGATCCCCGGTGGGCAGCTGTCCAACCTGCGCCAGCAGGCCATCGCGCTCGGGCTCGGCGAGAAGTTCGAGCAGATCGAGGACGTGTACGCCGCCGCGAACGACATCCTCGGCAACATCGTCAAGGTGACGCCGACGAGCAAGGTCGTCGGCGACCTTGCCCTCCACCTGGTGGCCGTCGGCGCCGACCCGGACGAGTTCGCAGCCGACCCCACCGCGTACGACATCCCCGACTCGGTCATCGGCTTCCTGTCCGGCGAGCTCGGCGACCCGCCCGGTGGCTGGCCCGAGCCGTTCCGTAGCAAGGCGCTGGAGGGTCGCACCACCAAGCCGCGGGTCACTGAGCTCAGCGACGACGATTCGAAGGAGCTCGCGTCCGACGACGTCGCCACCCGACGTCGAACCCTCAACCACCTCCTGTTCCCGGGCCCGACCGACGACTACGAGAAGTCGCAGGCCGAGCACGGCGATCTCTCGGCAGTACCCACCGACGCGTTTTGGTACGGCCTCCGCCCGGACGAGGAGACCGAGGTCCGGCTCGCGGAGGGCACCCTGCACCTGTTCGGGGTCGAGGCGATCGGCGAGCCGGACGAGCGCGGCATGCGCAACGTCCTTGGCACGATCAACGGGCAGCTGCGCCCCACCGAGGTGCGCGACCGCTCCGTCGAGGCGAAGGTCGCGTCCGCCGAGAAGGCAGACGCGTCAGATCCGAAGCAGGTGGCCGTGCCCTTCGCCGGCGTCGTCAGCGCCGTCGTGGGGGAGGGCGACAAGGTCGAGTCCGGCCAGACCGTCGCCACGATCGAGGCCATGAAGATGGAGGCGTCGATCACCGCGCCGTCGGCCGGCACCGTCAAGCGCCTCGCGATCGCCGACACTCGCCAGGCCGAGGGCGGCGATCTGCTGCTCGTGCTGGAATAGGGCCGTGAGCGAGCCTCGACCCGCGAGCGACTGGCCAGAAGATCCGTACCCGGGCGACTGGCCTGACCACTCCTACGTCGTGGACGCCGACGCCACGGTGCACCGCATCGAGGTCGACGCCGAGACGCCGTCGGGCTGGGCTGTGCGGACGGGGAGTGAGGCGGTCTGCCTGGACGACTGGCTACGCGATTCCGGGCAGCCCGGGCTCGCGGAGCGGACGCCCGTGCTGAGCTTCGGCTCGAACCGTTGTCCGTCGAAGGTCGTGCGCCAGGGTGGGCCGCTCGTCAACCTCGAGTGCGAGACCACCGGACTGGCCGCGGTGTGGAGCCACGGCACCCGCAAGGACGGTCAGATCGTCGCGACGCTCGTGCGCGCCCACGAGCACGAGGCGGTGTTCTTCCTGTCCATGTGCACCGACGCCGACATCGAGCTGCTCGACGTCGTCGAGGGTCAGGGTCGCCGGTACGAGCGGGTCGAGCTCGATGCCGCGCAGCTCCTGCTGGAGGATGGCACCTCACCGGAGCACGCGTGGGCCTACGTCGGCATCCACCCGCTCCGCTGGCCGATGGCCGGCGAGGACGGCCATCCAGTGCTGCTGACCACGATGAGTCAGGAGGAGGTCGGCATGTGGCGCGAGCAGGACCCGGCCCACTGGTACCCGGAGCCCGACCACCCGTTCGGCGCTTTGGCCGAGCTCGCCGACGACGATGGGACGGGTACTACGTGATCGGCGTGTTGGCGAGCGACACGATGGTGCCGATCACGAGCGCAAGCGCGATCGCCGGCATGAACCAGCCTGGACGCACTCGCACGCGCCACAGTGACCAGATCGTGACGAGCCCGAGCAGGATCCCGAACACGATGCTTCCGACGTGCCCGAGGTCGGTCAACGGTCGCGCCTCCGCGCACACCGGCGGGCAGAAGACGATGGGGAATCCATTGGTCAGGGCCGCCCAGCCGAGACCCAGGATCCCCGCGCTGGCGACGCCGCTGCCGCTGCCCTGCGCGCCTGCCATGAAGGAGATGGCCCACCAGAGCTGGATGAGGGCGACGCCGATGAGGGTCGTCGCCTCGGTGAGCGAGAGTGTGCCGTGCAGGTCGAACAGGCCGACGCCGAAGTCGATGATGATGTGCAGGACGCTGACGAACATCGTCGCCAAGCCGATCCACAGCCATGCCGGCATCCGCCATGTGCGACCCGACCATGCGAGCTGTTCGCTGCCCATCGGCCCA
>NZ_JBOHDT010000064.1:0-21151 GCF_050700635.1 Aeromicrobium sp. | reverse complement strand
CGGTGTCGTCGGTGAACCGCTCCTCGATGGTCATCCCGAGCGGCTGCCCGACCAGGTCGCGCCACACGCCCTTGTCCACCCGCTCCCGCACGTCGCGCTCGAACGGCAGCGGGGAGAGCAGCGTCGGATAGACGACGGAGGCCATGCTGTTGACGTCTGCGTTGAACGCCCGCCAGGCGTCGTACTCCGCGTCGGAACCGGTCAGCTCCCGGAACGATCGAGCCGTCTCGTCACCCTCGTCGCGCTCGACGCAGAGTCCGCCGGACTTCCCGTCCCGCACCACGGGTGTGTACGACGCAGCGGGCCGGGACCTCAGCTCGAGGTCGAGGCCGAGGTCCTGGACGACCTGCGCCGGCAGCAGCGAGACGAGCCGGGCGTAGCGCGACACCCGGGTGTCGAAGCCGGGGAACGCCGGCGCGGACACCGCGGCGCCGCCGATGTGGTCGAGCCGCTCGAGCACCAGAACGGAGAGCCCGGCCCGGGCGAGGTAGGCCGCCGCGGCGAGTCCGTTGTGGCCGCCGCCGACCACGACGACGTCGTACGCACTCCCTCCCGAGTCCACGCCAGCGACACTAGCGGTGCCGAGGTGACACGGAATATCCAACCTTCAACTACCGTTGGTGTCGGTGACGTAGAGGAGGTGGGCCCGATGCCCGCAATCACCGTCGACGACCTGACCGTCCTGGACCGGGTGCGTGCGCCTGGGCTGGGTGACCAGCCGCGTCCGGTGTGGAGCATCACCACCGCGCCGTCGGGGTTCGAGGGGGAGGGTTTCCCGGTCCGCCGAGCCTTCGCCGGCATCGACCTGGCCCACCTCGACCCGTTCATCATGATGGACCAGATGGGCGAGGTGGAGTACGCGCCCGGTGAGCCCAAAGGCACGCCGTGGCACCCGCACCGCGGCTTCGAGACCGTCACCTACATCATCGACGGCGTCTTCGACCACCAGGACAGTCATGGCGGTGGCGGGTCGATCACCGACGGCGACACCCAGTGGATGACGGCCGGAAGCGGCCTGCTGCACATCGAGTCCCCGCCGGAGTGGCTCGTCGCCAAGGGCGGCCTGTTCCACGGCTTCCAGCTGTGGGTGAACCTGCCGAAGGCCGACAAGTGGCTCCCACCGCGCTACCAGGACATCCGCGCCGGCGACGTCGGCCTGGGTGCCTCGCACGACGCGGGCGCGCTCATCCGCGTCATCGCCGGGGAGGTCGACGGCATCAAGGGTCCGGGCAGCACGCACACGCCGATGACGATGGTTCACGCCACCGTCTCCACCGGCGCGGAGATGACCCTGCCGTGGCGCACCGATTACAACGCCCTCGTCTACCTGATGAACGGCGACGGTTACGTCGGACAGGACCGCCGCGCCATCCACTCGGGCCAGCTGGCGGTCCTCGGCCACGGCGAGACGATCACCGTCGGTGCCGACGCCCGGCAGGAGTCGCGTCACCCGGCGCTCGACGTCATCGTGCTCGGCGGACAGCCGATCCGCGAGCCCATCGCCTGGGCCGGCCCGTTCGTCATGAACACCAAGGCCGAGGTCCTGCAGGCGTTCGAGGACTACCAGAAGGGCAAGCTCGGCACCATCCCGTCCGTGCCGCACGCCGACGTGCGCGGCGAGCTCAAGCCCGACTGACCGCTCGGTGGGCCCTCGCTAAGGTGCCTTCATGGCTGAGGCACGCTACGTCGGCGCGATCGACCAGGGCACGACGAGCACCAGGTTCATGGTCTTCGACCACGACGGGGCCGAGGTGGGACGCCACCAGCTCGAGCACGAGCAGATCCTGCCGCAGGCCGGCTGGGTCGAGCACGATGCGTCGGAGATCTGGGCGCGCACGCAGGACGTCGTGGGGAGCGGACTCGAGGAAGCCGGCATCAGGGCCACCGACCTCGCTGCGATCGGCATCACGAACCAGCGCGAGACGACCGTCGTCTGGGACCGTCGTACCGGCGAGCCCTACCACCACGCGATCGTCTGGCAGGACACCCGCACCGACGCCATCGCCAAGCAGCTCGAGCGCGACGGCCACGCCGACCTGATCAAGGAGCGCACCGGGCTCCCGCCGGCGTCGTACTTCTCCGGCGGCAAGCTGCGCTGGATCCTCGAGAACGTCGACGGCGTCCGGGCCGACGCCGAGGCGGGGCACGCGCTCTTCGGCACCATGGACACCTGGGTGATCTGGCAGCTCACCGGTCTGCACCTCACCGACGTCACCAACGCCAGCCGCACCATGTTGATGGACCTCGAGACGCTCGACTGGGACGACGAGCTGCTCGGGCTGTTCGACGTACCCCGCGAGATGCTCCCCGATATCCGCTCCAGCTCGGAGGTCTACGGAACGACGAGCGCCGACGGACCATTCGAGGCCGAGGTTCCCGTCGCGGGCGACCTCGGCGACCAGCACGCCGCCCTCGTCGGCCAGGTCTGCTTCGAGCCCGGCAGCCTCAAGAACACCTACGGCACCGGCAACTTCCTGGTGCTCAACACCGGCACCGAGATCGTTCGCTCGGAGCGGGGGCTGATCACCACACTCGGCTACCGCTTCGGCGACCAACCCGCCGTCTACGCCCTCGAGGGCTCGATCGCCGTCACGGGCTCAGCCGTGCAATGGCTTCGCGACCAGCTCGGCATCATCGACGACGCGGCCGAGACCGAGACTCTCGCAGCCCAGGTCGACGACACCGGGGGCATGGCCTTCGTCCCCGCTTTCTCCGGCCTGTTCGCGCCCTACTGGCGATCAGATGCCCGCGGCGCGATCGTCGGACTCTCGCGGTTCAACACCAAGGCCCACCTGGCCCGTGCCGCACTCGAGGCGATCTGTCAGCAGAGTGCCGACGTCGTCGAGGCGATGGTGGCCGACGCCGACCTGAGCCTCGACGTGCTCAAGGTCGACGGCGGCGTCACCAGCAACTCCCTGTGCATGCAGATCCAGGCCGACGTCCTCGGTGTCCCCGTCAGCCGCCCGGTCGTCGCCGAGACGACGGCGCTCGGCGCCGCCTACGCCGCTGGGCTCGCGGTCGGCTTCTGGTCGGGCACGGACGAGCTGGCCGACAACTGGTCCGAGGACGCCCGGTGGGACCCGACCACCGACGCCGGACAACGCAAGACCGCCCGGGCCCAGTGGGCCAAGGCGGTCGAGCGCACCCTCGACTGGGTCGAGGAGTAGTCCTTCAGCGGGTGATGGTGCTTTTGCCGAAGGCAAGTCCGGCGAACGCGATCGCCATGAACGGTGGCGACACGACGCCCGGGAACCCCGGCAGCCCGGTTGCAGCGGCGAACGCGGTCACGGCGAGCACCGGCACCAGGCAGACGACGCCGATCCAGCGCGAGACCGTGCGGTCACGGAACGCCATCCAGGCGATCGCGCCGAGGGCGATGGTCACACCCAGCCAGCCGATGTAGCTGGCGAAGTCGTTCATCACGTACATGATGTACAGGCAACACCGCCATCGCGCGGCGGCTCGTCCTGTGGCCGAAGACGGTGCGCAACCGGGTCAGCGACGTCCTGGCCAAGCTCCATGCACGAACGCGTGCGGAGGCGGTGTCGATGGCGCGCGACGTCGGAATCGGTGAGACTGACGGCTTTGGTTGACTAGGCCCATGCGATCGGTCCCACTGTCACCGCAGAACCGCGAGGCCGCCCTCGCCGCCATGAGTTCGCAGACGCTCGACATCCTCGTGATCGGTGGCGGTGTGGTCGGCGGCGGTGCAGCGCTCGACGCTGCCACGCGCGGCCTCAGCGTCGGGCTGGTCGAGGCGCGCGACTTCGCCTCGGGCACGTCGAGTCGATCCAGCAAGCTCATCCACGGCGGGCTCCGCTACCTGGAGATGCTCGACTTCCGTCTCGTCGCGGAGGCGCTGGCCGAGCGCAGCCTGTTGCTGGAGAAGATCGCCCCTCACCTCGTCCGTCCGGTGCCGTTCATCTATCCGCTCACCCGCCGCGTCTGGGAGCGCATCTACGCCGGGTCCGGTGTGGCGCTGTACGACTCGATGGCGTTCCTGTCCGGACGTTCGCGCGGCGTGCCGCACCACCGTCATCTCACCCGTCGCGGTGCCCGTCGCCTCATGCCGGCGCTCAAGAAGGATGCTCTCATCGGGGCTCTGCACTACTACGACGGCCAGGTTGACGACGCCCGCCACACGATGTTCCTGTCCCGCACGGCGGCTGCCTACGGGGCCCATGTCGCCAGCCGCACCCGTGTCATCTCGCTGCTGCGCGAGGGCGATCGGGTCACCGGCGCGCGCGTCAAGGACCTCGAGACGGGCGACGAGCACGATGTCGCCGCACGTCAGGTGATCAACGCCACCGGCGTCTGGACCGACGAGACCCAAGGTCTCGCCGGTGAGCGCGGGCAGTTCCATGTGCGCGCGTCGAAGGGCATCCACCTCGTGGTGCCGCGCGATCGCATCCGCGGCGAGACCGGCCTCATCCTGCGCACGGAGAAGTCGGTTCTGTTCGTCATCCCGTGGGAACGGCACTGGATCATCGGCACCACCGACACCGACTGGGACCTCTCCAAGGACCATCCGGCAGCGAGTCGCTCCGACATCGACTACCTGCTCGAGCACGTCAACACCGTGCTCGTCGAGCCGCTCACGCACGACGACGTGCAGGGCGTGTTCGCCGGGCTGCGGCCCCTGCTGGCCGGTGAGGACGCGGCCACCAGCAAGCTCTCCCGCGAGCACGCCGTGTCCACGAGCGTCACCGGACTCGTGGTCATCGCCGGTGGCAAGTACACGACGTACCGCGTCATGGCCAAGGACGCCGTCGACGCCGCGGTGCAGTCCATGTCGCTGATCCACAGCCGCAAGGTTCCGGAGTGCTGCACCGAGGACGTCCCGCTGCTCGGCGCCGACGGGTACGAGGCGGTCTGGAACCAGCGGCAGAAGCTCGCAGCGGAGAGCGGCCTCGGCATCGGTCGCATCGAGCACCTGCTGCGTCGGTTCGGCTCGCTGGTCACCGAGCTGCTCGACCTGATCGCCGAACGGCCCGACCTCGCCAAGGCGCTGGGCGGCGCGGACGGTTACCTGCGCGCCGAGATCGTCTACGCCGCGTCGCACGAGGGTGCCCGTCACCTCGACGACACCATCGCCCGCCGCACGCGCATCTCCATCGAGACCTTCGATCGTGGTATCGAGGTTGCAGAGGAGGTTGCCGGGCTCATGGGGGACGTGCTCGGGTGGAGCGTCGAGCAGCGTGACCGCGAGGTCGAGCACTACCTCGCCCGGGTCGAGGCCGAGCGGGAGAGTCAGACGATGCCCGACGACGAGACCGCCGACGCGGCGCGGATGGGTGCATCCGACGTCGTGCCGATCTCCCAGGCCGGCGCCACCGTCTGATGCACGACCGTTCCCTCATGGCACCACACCGCCGCCTCGACGACGGAGAGCGGCGTCCGTGGGTGCGCACGCTCATCACGGTCGTGGTCACGGTCGGGATCATCGCGATCGTGCTCGGCGCTCTCGCGGCCACGTCCCTGGCGTCGAGCTCCACTCGAACCGCCGCGAATCGCATCGACGTCGGCGACGAGCCGCAGCTGGCCATCCGCTCCACCGATGCCGATGTCCGTCTGGTCGAGGGCACGAGCTCGGACATCGTGATCCGGGCCGAGGTCACGAGCGGCCTGCTCGAGACGGGCTACGAGCTCCGGCGCCGAGGCCACGAGATCGAGGTCGTCGGCAGCTGCATGAACTGGCTCTCGCCGGGTTGCGGCGTCGTCGTCACGGTGGCCGTTCCGCCGAAGCTCCCGGTGCTGGTGGCCACCGACACCGCCGACGTGACCGTCAGTAGTCTCCGCGACCGTGTCGTGACCATTGCCACTGGCAGCGGCGACATCCGTGGAAGCGGCTTGCGGGTCCAGGAGTTCTCGGCCCGAGCCCACGACGGTGACATCGACGCGAACTTCGCCGAGCAGCCGTTCGCACTCAAGGCCCGCTCGCGGAGCGGCGACATCTTCGCCCGCATCCCGATCGGCGTCATCGACTACTCCCTCCACATCGGTTCCGGCAGTGGCGACGTCCGGTCGGGGATCAAGTCCGTGCGCGGGGGGAAGGGCATCGTGCAGGTCGTCAGCGATTCCGGGGACATCCTGCTGCGCCGATGACAAGTTGAACGCCATGGAACTCCGGACGACCCGCAGGTTGTCGCGGTCTGCGTCATCATCTTCGTCACCTCGCTCGTGGGACTCCTCCTGGCGCTGATCTTCGAGTGGCCCACCCAGTTCGACGGCTCCGGCAGATCGACGGTCACCCTCGGCGAGTTCGTCGCGAAGGGCACGGCGACATCGATCCCCGTCGCTCCGTGGGTCGCTCTGACGGCGTGCGCCGTTCTGGCTCGGAGCCGGCGCTGGTGGGGACCACCGCAGTCTTCGTCCTCTGCCTCCTCGGGCCGCTGTTCGTCATCGGCGGGCTAGGGGAGGCGTTCGCGCCGTCGAACCCGTTCGTCCCACGACCGGTGCTGGTGACCTCGGGAGTCGTGGCTTGCGCGCTAGGCCTGTCGCTGCTCGTCACGGGCATCGCCGACCTGCTCGAACGTAGGCGAACCCCCGCCACGAGTTCACGTGTGCAGGGGTTCCGTGGGGTGGACGACGGGACTTGAACCCGCGGCCACCGGCACCACAAGCCGGTGCTCTACCAACTGAGCTACGCCCACCACGCGTGCCGGGCATGCACCCGGCACGGCGAGGACGAGTGTAACGCAGCGCGAGGGGTGCTCACGAAGCGCCTTGAGGCTCATCAGAGGTGCCGTCGAGGACCTCGGCGGCCAAGGCGCGAGCGGCATCGGAGTCCGGCCCGGGTGGTTCCACGAAGACGGCTCTGCGGTAGTAGCGGAGCTCGTCGATGCTCTCGGTGATGTCGGCCAGCGCGCGGTGACTGCCGCCCTTGGCCGGCGCCGCGTAGTAGGCACGCGGGAACCACTGGCGGGTGAGCTCCTTGATGGAGGAGACGTCGATGACGCGGTAGTGCATCCAGCCCTCGAGCTCGGGCATGTCGCGGGCGAGGAACGTCCGATCGGTTCCGATGGTGTTGCCGGCCAGCGGTGCCTTGCGCGGCTCGGGCACGAACTCCCGGACGTAAGCGAGCACCTGCTCCTCCGCCTCACGCAAGGTGAGTCCGGCATCGAGCTCGTCGAGCAGTCCGGAGCTGGTGTGCATGCGGGTGACAACCTCGTTCATCTGTTCGAGGGCCGCGGCGGGTGGCTTGACGACCAGGTCGATACCGTCACCAAGGATGTTGAGCTCGTAGTCGGTGACCAGCGCGGCCACCTCGATGAGCGCGTCGTTCTCCAGCGAGAGACCGGTCATCTCGCAGTCGATCCACACCAGCTTGTCCTTCACGTCGCATCACCCTAGTACCCACCGTTTCTTGGGTGATTCATCCGGGTCGGTAGGCTCCCAGCGTGACCAACGAACGCCAGCAGCGAGCCGCCCGTGCCGAGCAGATGCGCAAGGAGCGGGAGAAGGCCGACCGCAAGCAACGCAACCTCATCACCGTCGCGATCGTCGTCGTGGTGCTCGCGCTGGTCATCGCCGGTGGCTGGGCCATCAAGACCACGAGCGACTCGCGTGCGCAGGAGACCGACGTCATCACCCCGAAGGGTGCCACCGAGGACTTCGGAGTCGTGTACGACGCCGAGGCCGCCGGCGGCGAACCCGCCTCCGACGCGGTTGAGGTCGTTCTCTACGAAGACTTCCAGTGCCCGGTCTGCAAGTCGTTCGAGCAGGCCAACGGTGCCTATCTCGACGAAGCGGTCAAGAAGGGCGAGATCACCATCGAGTACCGCATCATCGCGTTCCTGGACCGCGCCAGCCAGAACGAGTACTCCAGCCGCGCCGGCTCGGCGGCGATGTGCGCCCAGGAATCCGGCGGCGTCGAGGCCTACAAGCAGGTCAGCAACCTGCTCTTCGCCAACCAGCCGGCGGAGGGCACGGCCGGTCCGGAGGACCCAGCCCTCGTCGAGACGTTGAACCAGGCCGGGGTGACCGGCGAGGCTGCGGAGCAGTGCGTCGTGACCGGAAGGTTCATCCCCTGGATCGAGAAGGCCACGGAAGCATCCCGTGACGCCAAGGTCGAGGGAACGCCGACCGTCCTGATCGACGGCAAGAAGGTCCAGGGCGCCCAAGGCGGAGTTCCGCAGCTCCCCGACCTGCAGAAGGCCATCGACGCAGCCAAGACGGCCTGACTCAGAGCTGTCCCACGGCGTAGCCGACTGACGCAACAGCGACGCACACCACGAGCACGCCGAGAGCATTGACCGCCGCCGCCAAGGGGCGACGGTCGAGCAGTAACCCGGCAGTCTCCAGGCTCGCCGCGCTGAACGTCGTGTAGCCGCCGAGGAAGCCGGTTCCCACGACGTCCGACCAGCGGGTCCCGACACCGCTGCCGATCAGCAGTCCGAGCAGGAATGACCCGGTGACGTTGATCAGGATGGTCGCCCATGGAAACGTCGACGTCGTCCGGTGCCGCACCAGCCCGTCGACCACGAGCCGGGTGGCCGCCCCGAGCCCGCCCGCGACGGCGATGAGGAGCGGTGTCACCGCGCCACCGCCCGGACACTGAGAACGCCGGCTAGTGACGCGACGAGACCGATCGCCACCGTCGCGAGCGCGTATGTCAGCGCGAGACCGGCTCGCCCATCACGAAGCAGGCCGTCGGTCTCGACGGCGAGCGCGCTGTAGGTGGTGAAGCCGCCGAGGAAACCCGTGCCGGCCAGAAGCCGGGCGGTGCGACGGTGCCCGACGTCGGATCCGCGCACGGCCAGCAGCTCCAGGAGCACGCCGAGGGCGTACGCCCCGACGAGGTTGACCGTCAGAGTGCCGACCGGCAGGCCCTCTGACGTACCCGCCAGCAGCTCGACGCCGTACCGCGCCAAGGAACCGACCGCGCCGCCCACAGCGACGAGGGCGATGAAGCTCGGGGAGAGGTGGACGGGGATCGGTTCGCCATCGGGACCCTCGTCGGCCTCGAGGTCCGGGTCGTGCGGGAGGGGACGCTCCGGTCCGTGCTCGGCGGGATTCTCAGGCACGCGGGCAGCGTATCCAGTTCGCGTCAGTCCTCGGGCTCCTCGGATCTTCTGGTCGGACGGCGGCTCGTGCGCGCTCGGCAGGACGGGTGATTGGTCATCGCCCTTGGCCCTGGTGGCGGGCGTAGGATGGTTGGGTCCGACGGGCGCGACCGGAGATCCCCGAAATGATCATTCGGCTCGGGCCAGGAGGGGTGATGGCAATCTTGACAGACGGTATACCGTCTACGGTATGAATGCGTCGGCCGGGATCGTGCTTGCGGGTGGCCGCTCATCCAGGATGGGGACAGCGAAGGCAGCGCTCGAGTGGCACGGGTCCACCTTGCTGCGCCACGTGACCGGCGTGGTCGGCCGTGCGGTCGAAGGGCCGGTCATCGTGGTGCGGGCACACGGACAGGAGCTGCCCGAGCTGGACCCCCGGGTCGTCCTGTGTGACGACGTGGAGGAAGGACGAGGGCCGATGGAGGGGCTCGCCGTCGGGCTGGCGGCCGCAGCAGAGCACTCCGAGACGGCCTTCGTCTGTTCGACAGATCTGCCCTTCCTGCACGCAGCCTTCGTACGTGCCGTGCTCCGTGGCTTCGAGCCTGATGCGAAAACGCCGGATGCGGAGCGCCCCGAAGTGGTCCTCCCGTTCGTTCACGGCTACCGTCAGCCGATGGCCGCTGGATACCGGACCGACCTGGCGCCGCAGATCACCAAGCTGCTCGATGCTGACCGACGGCGCCCCGCACACCTGTTCGAGGAGTGCAACGTGCGACAGCTCGACGACGCGGAGCTGTTGTCCGACCCACGCTTGGCAAGCGTCGACCCAAACCTTGACTCCGTCATCAACGTCAACGAGCCCGACGAGTATCGCGAAGCCCGCAGCCGCCCCGCACCCGAGATCGTCGTGGAGCGGTACGGCGTCCTCGCGACCAGCGGAGGGGGCCGTGGCCCACGCAAGGTCCGAGCCGCGACCATCGCCTCGGCTGCGGAGCAGGTGGGGCTGGCGTTCGACGGCCACATCGTCGCCGCACTCAACGGTGACCAGATTCGGGGCGACGGAATGGTGCCACTGATGCCCGGTGACACCGTGTCGTTCATCTCTGCGGACGCGGGCGGGTGACCGGTGTGGTGACGCCACCAGGTGGCTACTTCGGCAAAGCCCTCGTCGTCGATGTGACAGACGGCTCGAGCACGACGCTGCCACTGCCCGATGATGTGCTGCGCCGCTTCCTCGGCGGGGCCGGTCTCGGGGTCTGGTTGATGAACGAGCTCGGGCCGGCGGGCGTGGAACCGCTCGACCCGGCGGCACCCCTCGCGTTTGTGTTCTCACCGCTGGTGGGCACGCCGCTGACGACCAGCGCCAAGTTCGCCGTGGTGGCCAAGTCACCTCTGACCGGCTTGCTCACCGATGCGTTGGCATCGAGCCACTTCGCCATCGCTGGCAAGTTCACCGGTCATGACGCGATCGTGCTCACCGGGTGCGCAGCATCACCGTCCAACCTCCTGATCGACGAGGAGGGCATCGAGCTCGTTGATGCAACGGAGCAGTGGGGGATGTCCGCATCCGATGCCGAGGAGTCGATCCGTGAGCGCTACGGCCGGAGATGGCGCGCGGCCTGCATCGGCCCGGCCGGTGAGAACCTGGTGCGCTACGCGACGATCTCCCACGACGGTCGGCACGCAGGGCGCGGCGGCCTGGGTGCGGTGATGGGCTCCAAGAACATCAAGGCTCTCGCGGTGAGGGGCGGCAAACGGGTCGCCATCGCCGACCAGGAGGCGGTGCTGTCCGCAGCGAAGGAGCTGCGCGGTCGCTCGTTCGGCCCCGCCACCAAGAAATACCGCGAGCTCGGGACGCTCTCGAACCTGCTCGCCTTCAACGCGATCAACACGCTTCCCACGCGCAACTTCCAGGAGTCCACGTTCGCGGACGCACCGATGCTGTCCGCGGAGGACCTTGCGGAGAGCCGCTCGGTGGCCAAGAACAGCTGCGCCTCCTGCACCATCGGGTGCGAACACATCTATGCCACCAAGGGCGGGACCAAGGTGCGTGTCGAGTACGAGAACGTCTTCGCTCTCGGACCCATGTGCGGGGTGTCCGATCCCGACCACGTTCTCGAGGCCAGCTTCCGCTGCGACGCTCTCGGTGTGGACACGATCTCGGCCGGCGGCACGATCGCCTGGGCGATGGAGTGCGTCGACCGCGGCCTGCTGGATGCGCCGTGGCTGAAGTTCGGTGACGGCGAGGCGCTTTTGCGGGTCCTGGACGAGATCGGCACCCGGACCGGCATCGGAGCCCTCCTCGCCGAAGGCTCGAGACGTGCGTCGAAGGAGGTCGGACACGGCTCCGGCGACTTCGCACCGCACGTCAAGGGCATGGAGATGCCGGGCTACGAGCCGCGCACGATGCAGTCCATGGCTCTTGGGCTCGCGGTCAACGCCCGCGGCGCCGACCACAACCGGTCCGGGGCCTATGAGGCCGACCTCAAGGAGGGCCTCGACCGGGTGCGGGGGACCGCCGAACACGTACGTGCGGCGATCGAGACCGAGGACCGCGCGGCCATCATGGATTCGATGATCCTCTGCAAGTTCCTGCGGGGCGTTTTCACCGAGCCGTTCGACGAGTGGGCGGGTCTGTTGTCGAAGGTCACCGGGTGGGATGTCGACGGAGTGGAGCTGCGCGAGACGGCACGCCGCATCGTGCATGCCAAACGCGCCTTCAACCTTCGTGAAGGGTGGACGCCAGCCGATGACTGGCTTCCTGAGCGCTTCCTCGACAGCCCGCTCGAGCTGGCCTCGGGACGCACCGCGACCCTGCCCGCCGAACGATTGCGGGCCATGATCGACACGTACTACGCCGAGCGTGGGCTGGACTCCGAGGGCCGGCCGTTCGTTGCACAAACCATCTCTGGAAGGGCGTCGCATATATGACCATCACCAGTCCTGCTCCATCGGAGGCCGCGGTTCGCACGGTGTCGCTCACCATCGACGGCCAGAGCGTCTCGGTCGCCGAAGGTACGACGATCTGGGAGGCCGCGCGTGACTTGGGGATCGACATCCCGGTGCTGTGCCACGACGAGCGCTACGACCCGGTGGGTGTCTGCCGGATGTGTGTGGTCGACGTGGGTGGACGTGCCGACGCCGCGGCGTGCATCCGGCCCTGTGAGTCGGACATGGATGTCTCCACCTCGACGCCCGAGATCGAGAACCGCCGCAAGGTGCTCGCCGAGCTGCTTCTCGACGACCAGCCGCCACGCGACCAGGACCCCAAGCAGACCACCACTGCCGACAACGAGCTGCTCTCCTTGGCAGACAGCTTTGCGATCACCGACATCGACGACCTCTTCCCAGGCCCGGCGCGGGGGAAGGACGACTCGAACCCGGTGATCGCCGTCGACCACGACTCCTGCATCCTCTGCGACCGCTGCGTCCGAGCCTGCGACGACATCCAGGGCAACGACGTCATCGGCCGCAGTGGCAAGGGCTACTCGACCCGCATCGCCTTCGACCTCGACGACCCGATGGGCTCGTCGTCGTGCGTCACCTGCGGCGAATGTGTGTCCGCGTGTCCCACGGGCGCGCTGACCAACAAGGCGATCAACAACATCCCGATCCAGCCACGCGAGAAGCTCGAAGCGGTCGACACCGTATGCCCGTACTGCGGTGTGGGCTGCGCCCTGACCTACTTCGTCGATCGCGAGCGCGGCGGGATCTCCTTCGCCGAGGGCCGCGACCAACCGGGCAACCAGGGCCGACTGTGCGTCAAGGGGCGCTACGGCTGGGACTACGCGTCCTCCCCGCAGCGGCTCACCGTGCCGCTCATCCGCATCGACTCGTCCTACCCCAAGGGGCCGTTGTCGGAGGACGTCAAGGAGAACGCAGGCCAGGACAGCACCAAGCGCGTCAAGGCGGCCGAGGACAAGGACCGCTCCAAGCGGGGCAAGGGCCGCCGGCCCGGCGGGCTGGTGCCCTACGAGGAGGTGATGCCGCACTTCCGTGAGGCCACCTGGGACGAGGCGCTGGACCTTGTCGCGAGCCGGCTGGGCGGGATCTACGCGGAGAGTGGTTCCGACGGAATCGCCGGTTTCGGGTCTGCGAAGTGCTCCAACGAAGAGGCCTACCTCTTCCAGAAGCTGATCCGCACGGCCTTCGGGACCAACAACATCGACCACTGCACCCGGCTGTGCCACGCGTCCAGCGTCGCCGCGCTCTTCGAGGGCGTCGGGTCCGGTGCGGTATCGACCACCTATGGCGACATCACGAACGCCGACGTCGCGATCATCACCGGCAGCAACGCGACCTCGAACCACCCGGTCGCGTCATCGTTCTTCAAGAACGCGCGGCGAGAGGGAACCAAGATCATCTACATCGACCCTCGCGCCGGGGCAGTCGCGGATCATGCCGACGTATTCATCCAGCTCAAGCCGGGCACCGACGTGGCCCTCTACAACGGCATCATGCATGAGGTCATCCGTCTCGGCCTGGTCGATGAGGACTTCATCGCCAGCCGCACGTCGAACTACGAGGCGCTCGCCAAGATGGTCGAGGCCTACCCGCCTGAACTCGCGGCGCAGATCACCGGCGTCGACGTCGAGCTGATCCGTGAGGTGGCCAGGCTCTGGGGTGAGGCCGGCGCCGGGCTCATCTTCTGGGGGATGGGCGTATCCCAGCACACCACCGGAACCGACAACTGCCGCTGCCTCATCGCGATGTGCTCCATCACCGGCAACGTCGGACGCCCGGGCACCGGGCTGCACCCGCTGCGTGGTCAGAACAACGTGCAGGGGGCCTCCGACGCGGGCCTGATCCCGATGTTCTACCCCAACTACCAGGGTGTGTCCGAGCCCAAGACGAAGGCGATGTTCGAGGAGGCGTGGGGCACCGACCTCAACCCTGAGAACGGCCTCACCGTCACCGAGGTCATCAAGTCGATCCTCGACGAGGGTGTCCGCGGGATGTACATGCTCGGAGAGAACCCGTTCCTGTCCGACCCGAACATCAACAAGGTCCGCAAGGCACTGTCCAAGCTGGACTTCCTGGTCGTGCAGGACATCTTCCTCACCGAGACGGCCGAGTTCGCCGACGTCATCCTTCCCGCTTCGTCGTACATGGAGAAGGACGGCACCTACACCAACACCGACCGGCGCGTGCAGCTCGGCCGCAAGGTCTTCGACCCGCCCGGGGAGGCTCGCGTCGACTGGGAGATCGTCCAGGAGATCGCGCAGCGGCTCGGCCTGGACTGGAGCTACGAATCACCGCGTGAGGTGTTCGAGGAGATGGTCCCGCTGATGCCGGACTACGCCAACCTGGACTACGACAACCTCGGGTCGTCGGGCAAGCTCTACCCGGTCGAGGATCCCGAGCACAGCGACGGCACGGTCGTCCTGTTCGACGAGACCTTCAACACCGCGGACGGGCTGGCACATCTGGTTCCGGCCGAATGGATGCCGGCGAAGGAGCTTCCCAGCAAGGAGTATCCCTTCGTGCTCAACACCGGTCGACTGCTCGAGCACTGGCACACCGGCTCGATGACCCGGCGGTCCTTCGCGCTCGACGCCATCGCGCCACGTGCGGAGGCCTACCTCCATGCGGACGACGCGACCCGGCTCGGGCTGAGCGACGGCGACCTCGCCCGGGTGGAGTCGCGGCGTGGGGAGATCGTGCTCAACGTCAAGGTCTCCCACCGTGAGGCGCCAGGCAACATCTTCATCCCGTTCCACTTCCGGGAGGCCGCGGCGAACCTGCTGACGATCGACGAGATCGACCCCACCGGCAAGATTCCAGAGTTCAAGTTCTGCGCTGTCCGGATCGGTCCTGTGGGTGACCGTGAAGGCGCTCGAGTCGGAGGTGGCACACAGTGACGATGGCGGCCAACAAGTGGACTGCGGTTCCCGGAGTCGAAGCGCGCAACGGTCGCTTCCGGGGCCCGAGCCTGATCCCGATGCTGATGGCGATCCAGGAGCGTCAGGGCTGGCTGCCCCGGGAGGATCTGGTGGCGCTGTCGCGTGAGCAGAAGCGGCCGCTGTACGAGATCGAGGGCCTGGTCTCCTTCTACCCGCACTTTCGCACCGAACCGCCGAAGGGTGTCACCGTCGCGGTCTGCCGCGACCTGACGTGCTGGCTCAAGGGATCCGAGGACCGGATCAAGGCTCTGCACGAGCAGTACGACGGCGTCGACGACGTGGAGCTGGTGGAGGTCTCCTGTCCTGGCCGCTGTGACATCGCGCCCGCAGCGACTGTCGATGAACGTCCCGGTCGCGTCGAGCAGATCGACGGCTTCGTGGAGAGTCGGCGTCAGGGCGACGAGGACCCCGGCGCAACCGTCTCGTACGGGCCGGACGGTGGCTGGCCCAACGACCCCTACACCTCCAACGAGCCGCGCTACCAGTCGCTTCGTGCCCTGCTCTCTGGAGAGATGACGCACGACCATGTCCTCGACAACCTGAAGGACTCTGGCCTTCGAGGGATGGGCGGAGCGGGCTTCCCGACCGGCAAGAAGTGGGACCTGGTCCGCAACACCGAGGGCAGCGTCAAGTACGCCATCTGCAACGCGGACGAGTCCGAGCCGGGCACATTCAAGGACCGGCAGCTGCTGGCCGAGCAGTCGCACCTCGTGCTCGAGGGAATGCTGATGGGCATGGTCGTCACCGGCGCTGAGGAGGGCTGGGTCTTCATCCGGCACGAGTACGGCCCCGAGGAGACCGTCCTGCACGCCGAGATCGAACGTCTCCGCAGCGAGGGCCTCATCGGTGAGGACGTGCTGGGCACCGGCCGCCGGTTGATGCTCGACATCTTCACCTCACCCGGGGGCTACATCCTCGGCGAGGAGACAGCTCTGATCGAGTGCATGGAGGGCCACCGTGGCGAACCGCGGAACAAGCCACCCTTCCCCGGCGTGTTCGGTCTGTGGGGGAAGCCGACGTTGATGAACTCCGTCGAGACCTTCGCCGACGTGCCCGTCATCGCGTCACGCGGTGCGGACTGGTGGAAGGACCAGGGCGTCAACGGCAGCGACGGGCTCAAGTTCTTCGCGGTCTCGGGACACGTGGAGAAGCCCGGCGTCTACTGCGTGCCGATGGGCACCACGATCCGTGACCTGCTCGACGTGGCCGGCGGTGTGTCCGACGGCAGGGAGCTCGACTCGGTGCAGCCCGGTGGTGCTTCGTCGAACTTCCTCGGACCGGAGCACCTCGACGTCGCCCTCGACTTCGACACCCTGGCCGAGGCCGGCTCGATGCTCGGGTCCGGCGCAGTCGTCGCGATCGCCGAGGGCACCGACGCGCTGGCCGCCGCGACAAACGTGCTGCGGTTCTTCCGCAACGAGTCGTGCGGCAAGTGCGTTCCCTGCCGGGTCGGGTCCACGAAGGCCCACGCGCTGCTGACCGACACCCTGGAGGCCGGCGGTGAGCTCGACGACGGGCGGCGCGAGCGGCTCCTCGAGCTCGAGGTGACCATGCGGAAGACCTCGATCTGCGGCCTGGGTCAGGTGGCCCTCGGCCCGGTGGTCAGCGTGATGGGTCGCCAGCGTGGCGCCACGATCGCGCGGCCGCAGCCGCGCCAGAAGGCTCCAGACACGGTCGCGCAGCCGCGCCAAGATCCTCCGGACGCATGAAGGCTGCCTCCCTTGGGCGGTAAGGAGTTCTTCACCACCCTGTCGGTGTCGGAGGCGTTGGCAGGGTTCCGACCGAGTCGACGCACCGGTGAGGAGACGGTCCTCCGGGAGGACGCGCTCGGCCGGGTGCCGGCCACGGCCGTGGTGTCGGGCGCGGAGCTGCCCGGATTCGCCCGGTCGACGGTCGACGGCTACGCCGTCCGTGCGGCTGACACGTACGGCGCGAGCGACGGACTCCCGGCCTACCTCGACCTGATCGGCGCGGTGCGGATGGGCGTCGGCGCCGATGTCGCGGTGCGCCCGGCCACCGCGGTCCAGATCCCCACCGGAGCGGTCATCCCGGCCGACGCCGATGCCGTGGTGATGGTCGAGCACACGCAGATCACCACGTCGGACGTGATCGAGGTGACCCGGCCGGTCGCGGTGGGGGAGGGAATCGTCCACGCCGACGAGGACGTGGCCCTCGGGTCCGAGATCGCACCGGCGGGCCGACCGTTGCGAGCCCAGGACCTCGGGCTCCTGGCGGCGGCCGGCGTCACCGAGGTGGTCGTGTGCGCACGACCACGGGTGGCGATCATCTCCACCGGCGATGAGGTGGTGCCGCCCAGCACGAAGGAGCTGATGCCGGGTCAGGTGCGCGATGCCACCGCCTCCGCGCTGGCGGCCCTGGTCACCGAGGCAGGTGGCGAGCCGTCGCTCCGAGGGATCGTGCCCGACGACGTCGATGCCCTGACCAAGACACTCGAGTCGGCTCTGCAGGACAGCGATCTCATCGTCGTCTCGGCCGGCTCGTCGGTCGGTGCCCGCGACGAGACGACCGCCGCGGTCGAGTCCCTGGGTGGACCGGGCATCTTCTGCCATGGGCTCTCGATCAAGCCCGGAAAACCCACCCTGCTGGCCGAGTGCTCCGACGTGCCGGTCATCGGGCTCCCGGGGAACCCGCTGTCCGCGCTGGTCGTGTTCCGCCTGGTCGGGCTGCCGATCCTACGTCTCCTCGGCGGCATCACGCGGCCCCCTGCGGAGCCAACCAGATCGGCCACACTGTCGCGCAGTGTCGCCTCGGCCGCGGGTCGGCTGGACGTGGTGCAGGTGCAGGTCCGCGACGACGTCGCCACCCCGCTGTTCGGGTTCTCCGCGCTGCTGTCGATCCTCACCACCGCCGATGGATACGTCGTGATCCCGGAGCCAGCAACCGGACTCGAGTCCGGGGCCGACGTCACCGTGACGACGTACAGGTAGCGTGGCGGCCCGTGCACGAAAGTCCCTTCATCAGCGACGTCCCCGTCGAGTCCGCGCTACGGACCTGGTTCGACACCTGCGGCGCTGCCGGCTGCCCGATGCGCCTCGAGGGAGCAGCCGTCACGTTGGAGGACGCAGTCGGGCGGGTGACCGCCGAGCCTGTTTGGGCGACCCGATCCTCCCCGGTCGGCGACTCCGCCGCGATGGACGGCATCGCGGTCCTGGCGAGCGACACCGCCGGTGCCACGCAGACCACTCCGCTGCAGCTCGGGCCAGATGCTTACGAGGTCGTTGACACCGGAGATCCGATCCCGGATGGCTTCGACGCGGTCGTGATGCGCGAGCACGTGCACTACGTGACAACCTCCGCCGGCGAGGCCGCAGAGATCATGTCCGCGGTGCCGCCGTACCAGCACGTGCGCTCGATCGGCGAGGACGTCAGTGCCGGTGAGCTGTTGCTGCCCGAGGGCCACCGACTGCGGCCGGTCGACGTCGCCGCGGCTGCCGCGGCGGGAGCCACCGACCTCGTCGTTCGCCGCCGGCCGCGGGTCGCCGTCATCCCCACCGGGGACGAGATCGTGCCGGTCGGGTCACCGCCACAGCGGGACCAGATCCTCGACACCAACTCGCTGATGCTGGTCGCGCAGGCGCGCGAGGCGGGCTGCGAGTCCTGGGCGACGCCCATCCAGCCCGATGTCCAGGAGCAGATCAGCGCGGAGGTGCGGGAGGCGACAGCCACCGCGGACCTGGTCATCGTGGTCGCCGGGTCGAGCGCGGGGCGCGACGACTACACCGCACGGGTGGTCGACGAGCAAGGTGAGCTGGCCGTGCACGGGGTCGCCGTGCGACCTGGCCACCCCGTGGTGCTCGGCGCGGTCGATGCCACCCCTGTCATCGGCGTGCCCGGGTTTCCGGTGTCGGCTGCGCTGACGTTCGACATCTTCGCCGCACCGCTGCTCGCTGCTCTCGAAGGCGCGGCGCCGCCCCACCGCCCAGAGGTCCCGGCCCGTCTCGCGCGCAAGCTGCCCTCGGTGGTGGGCATGGACGACTGGGTGCGGGTGCGCCTGGGCTCCGTCGCCGGCCAGGTAGTCGCGTCACCGCTTCCCCGTGGGGCCGGCGTGCTGACGTCTCTCGTCCGGGCCGACGGGCTTCTGCTCGTGCCCGCTGGTGTCGAGGGGCACCATGCGGGAGAGGAGGTCTCGGTGCAGTTGTTGCGCCGGCTACCGGAGATCGAGCGCACGATCGTCACGATCGGGTCGCACGACCTCGTGATCGACCTGGCGGCCACGGCGATTCGGTCTGCGGATCCGACGCTGACCCTGGTGTCGACCAACGTGGGCTCGCTCGGCGGGCTCGTCGCGTTGCGCGACGGGCTGTGCCACCTCGCCGGCTCCCACCTGCTGCACCCCGCGACGGGGGAGTACACGCTGCCCTACCTCGACGAGATGATGAGCGACCGCGACCTGGCCGTCGTACGCCTGGTGCACCGCGATCAGGGACTACTGGTCCAGCCCGGAAACCCGCGCGGCATTACCGGGCTTGCTGACCTGGCAGGTGCGGACCTGGCCTATGTCAACAGGCAGCGTGGTGCGGGCACGCGGATGCTGCTCGACCATGAGCTTCGCCGGCTCGGGATCGACCCGGCGAAGGTCAGTGGCTATGCCCGGGAGGAGCCGACCCATCTGGCAGTCGCCGCAGCGATCTCGGCCGGGCGCGCAGACTGCGGGCTGGGCATCATGGCTGCGGCGCGAGCCTTCGGCCTGGACTTCATACCGGTGTCGCGGGAGCCCTACGACCTGGTGGTCGAGGCCAGCAGTCTCGAGGACCCGCTCCTCGCGCCGCTGTGGAAGCTGCTGGACTCACCCGACTTCCACGCATCCATCGAAGGCCTGGGTGGGTACAGCACCGAGGAGACTGGTCGTCGCATCCGGTAACACTGTATTCTGTATTTATGGTACAGAAGGTACAGGACGTTGCTGGACGAATTGCCGCCGATGTCGTCGCCGGACGACTCACTCCCGGTGACCCGATCCCCTCGGTGCGGGCCCTCGCGCAGCAGGTGGGATGTTCCCCTGGAACGGCAGCACGTGCGCACTCGATCCTGCGGGAGGCGGGCGTCATCTCCGGTTTCCCTCGGTCCCAGGCAGTCGTCACCTCGGACGGGGTTGCACGTGCCCTGGCCATGAGCGCAACCGTCGGCACGGTGCGGCTTTCCGGCAGCGACGACCCAGCCCTGGACCTCCTGCAGGCAGCCGTCGGCCCTGCCGTGGAGCGAGCTGAAGGCGGTCGGGGGAGCGTGGCCGGTCTGGGGCTGCTGGCGCAGGGTGTGGTCGACGCCGCGGCGGTGCACCTTGGAGACGCGCGGACCGGCCGTTCCAACGACTTCTTCGTCCGGAGGGTGCTGGGAGGGGAGCCGGCGATGCTCGTGCACCTGTGGAGCCGCGAGCAGGGAATCGTCGTGCCCAAGGGCAACCCGATGGGTATCCGGGATGTCACCGACCTCGCCGGGACAAGACTGGCGTGGCGGCCACCCGGCACCGGGTCACGGCTGTTGTTGACCCGGCTGCTGCGCGACGCCGGCGTCGAACCCCCGCCGGAGGCCGAGCAGTGCGACTCCCACCTCGGGGTCGCGGTCGCGGTGGCCACCGGTGCCGCTGACGCCGGGCTTGCCGTCCGATCGGTTGCCGAATCGGTGGACGCAGAATTCCTCCCGGTCGAGTGGGAGGACTTCGAGCTGGCGGTGGAACCTGAGTCGATGGGTCTGCTGGCGCCGCTGCTCGACGTTCTGGCCAGCACGGCCGTCCAGGACCGGGTTTCCAGCCTGAGCGGCTACGACCTTCGGTGCAGCGGCGACTTCAGGATCGCAGCGTGAAGCAGGCAGCGGTCAGCGCTGTCGTCGCTGTGAGCCTGCTGGCGACGGCTGGTTGCGGGTCCGATGAGCCCGAGGCATCCGGCGGCCCGAGCGGAGACATGATTCTTGCGACCACGACCAGCACCCAGGACTCCGGACTCCTGGACGAGATCCTCCCTCTGTTCGACAAGAGCAGTGACTGCGTCGTCAAGACGGTCGCGGTCGGTTCCGGGCAGGCGATGGAGATGGGCGCGAGCGGAGACGCCGACGCACTGCTCGTCCACTCACCTGATGACGAGGAGCAGTTCATGGCCGAGGGCCATGGCTCGAGTCGCGAGGCGGTCATGCACAACGACTTCGTGCTGGTGGGACCGCCCGACGACCCGGCAGGGGTCGCCGACGCCGACGACGCCGCCGAGGCTCTGAGCCGGATCGCCGACCAGA
>NZ_JBOHDT010000063.1:0-6335 GCF_050700635.1 Aeromicrobium sp. | reverse complement strand
GGCGTACCCACCCATTGGCCTGCGTCGTGGTGGGCTTCGGCACCGCGACGGCGTTGGGACTGGCGAGCCAGCTGGCCGGGATCCCGGGCGTGGGCCTGAACACGATGATCTACGTCCTGGTGCTCGTCTACGCGCTGGTCCGCTGGGGTTCAGGGCGCGAGATCGTGATGGGGCTGGTGATGGTGGCGGTCGCTGCGATATTCAGCATTGCGACCGACTACACCGGGCCGGCCGAGCTCTTCGGTGGGTTGGCCGTCCTGGCGGCGGCGGCAGCAGGCGGAGCGGCGTTCCGCTACCGGGCCGAGAGTCGGCGCCGGGCGCTCGACCAGGTCCGCAGCCAGGAGCGGGTCGGCCTCGCGCGCGAGCTGCACGACATGGTCGCCCACCACGTCTCGGCGATCGCGGTGCAGGCGCAGGCGGGGCGGACGCTGGCCGGGCAGCGACCTGAGGCGGCACTCGAGGCGCTGGCGGTCGTCGAGGGGGAGGCGTCGCGGACGCTGGCGGAGATGCGGGCGATGGTCCGGGTGCTGCGCGACGGAGCGGCGGCGGAGTACGTCCCCCAGCCCGGCGTTGCCGACCTGGCGTCGCTGGCCCGCCGCGACCCGGTGCCGGTCGTCGACGTGGAGGTGGCGGGTGACATGTCCGGACTTCCGCTCCAGGTCGACGCGGCGGTCTACCGGTTGGCGCAGGAGGCGCTGACGAACGCCCTGCGGCACGCGCGCAACGCCTCGCGGGTGGAGATCCGGGTCGTCGAGGGTGGAGGAAGGCTGCGGTTACGCGTGACCGACGACGGCCAGATCGACCCGGTGCGGCCGGCGAGCCACGGCTTCGGGCTGCTGGGGATGACCGAGCGGGTGCAGCTGCTCGGCGGCACGTTGCGCGCCGGGCCGGCGCCTGGAGGCGGGTGGGCGGTCGACGCCGAGCTGCCGACGGAGGTACGCCGATGACGGTGCGAGTGCTGGTGGCCGACGACCAGGACCTGGTGCGTACCGGCCTGTCCATGATCCTTGACGCCCAGCCCGACATCGAGGTCGTCGGTCAGGCCGCCGACGGCCACGCCGCGGTCGAGCTGGCGCGCAGTCTCCGCCCCGACGTGTGCCTGGTCGACATCCGGATGCCCGGGCTCGACGGAATCGAGGTGACCGAGCTCCTCGCCGGGCGGGGCGTCCCAGACCCTATGGCGGTGGTGGTGATCACGACGTTCGACCTGGACGAGTACGTCCACGGCGCGCTTCGGGCCGGCGCGCGCGGCTTTCTGCTCAAGGACGCCGGGCCGGAGCTGCTGGTCCAGGCCGTGCATGCCGCCGCCGTCGGCGATGCCCTGATCGCGCCGAACGTCACCCGGCGGCTGCTGTCCACCTTGGCCGCCCGGGAACCGTCGAAACGACGTACCCAACCGCTCGAGCCGCTCACCGCACGCGAAGAGGACGTACTTGCCCTGGTCGCCCGCGGCCGCACGAACGCTGAGATCGCCGCCGAGCTCTACATCGGCCTGACCACCGCCAAGACCCACGTCGCGAACCTTCTGACCAAGATCGGCGTCCGCAATAGGGTCGAGATCGCCATGTGGGCCTACGACACCGGCCGGGTGGGGGACTGAACTCAGGTAAACCAACGCGCACCTGATCGACGAGCACCCGCTTTGCGTGATCGACGAAAAGAGGCACTCACGGAGGACCTGCCATCTCGCTGTCGCGCGGGCACGTGTTCTTGTCGGCGGCTGTAGGCAGACAGTCCACCGCTGCTGCGCTCCGACCGCCTTGCGTGGACGCCGACTTCAGCCCGGTGGGCACGTCTGCGCTGACCCAGAGGTCGCGGCCAACTGCCGCGTTACCGCTGGTAGAACAGCCTCTCGGCCTAGTTGGGCGGCGTGGGGTCCCGGGGGCGTTCGGGTTACCAAGTGATTTCTCGTCCGCAAACAAGGTGACGGGCCACGCGAGCTGGAGATGCTCCTGGACGAGTTCCACAAGGTGGCTCGACAGGCCGAGGTCGAAGGATCGGCGGTCGAGCACCAGCTGGCCGCGCTCGTGCGTGGGACGTCAGACCGGTAGGGGCGAGCGCTACCGGCCGGAATCGCGGTCAGTTTGGGCGGCAGGTATGGTGGCGGCCGGGAGAAGCCTTTCTTTCGCCGCCGCCCGGACATTGCCGGTCGGATGGTGAGCCATTGGGAGACGGTTTCGGTCCGCTGGGTTCAACCCGTCGGGCCGAGGGGGGCGATACGAGGGACCGGTGAGAACCGGGAGGGAGCTCTCTTGACAGCGCAATATCCGTCGGCTCAGTCTGCCGACGACCGAAACTACGCATGGCCCGCTGATGGGCCGCCCGCCTCGTTCGGGGAGATGTCTTTCGAAACGGGCAAACGAAGCCCGATGGATGCATACGCCTTGCAGCGAAGCTGGGACCGGGTGACGAGGTACGGCCAACAGGTGCCGCTGCACTTCTACTCGCACCTCTTCGTGTCCCACCCCGAGGTGCGGTCGATGTTCCCGCTCTCCATGGCGAACCAGCGGGACAAGTTCGTCAGCGCGCTTGGCAGGATCGTCAGCAACGCCGACCAGGTCGAGAACGACGAGGAATTCCTGCGGCATCTCGGCCGCGACCACCGCAAGTACGCCGTCGTCGCGGACCATTACGACGCGGTCGGCGCATCCCTGTGTGCGACCCTGAAGCACTTCTTGGGGTCAGAGTGGGACGAGGACCTCGCCGCGGCATGGACGGCGGCCTACCAAGTGGTCGCCCGGATCATGGTCGAGGCGGCGGAGACGTCCTCCGAGACCAGCCCTGACTGGTGGGACGCTGACGTGGTGTCGGTCGAACGGCGGACCATGGACCTCACGCTGCTCAAGGTCCGGCCCGGGCGTGCATTCCAGTTCCTTCCCGGCCAGTCGGTGTCGGTGGAAATCCCGCAACGCCCCCGGCAGTGGCGGTACTTCAGCCCGGCGAACGCACCTCGCCACGACGGCACGATCGACCTGCACGTCCAGCAGATCGACGGTGGCCAGGTCAGCTCGGCCGTGGTGCGGTCCCTGAAAGTCGGGGACACCGTGAAGCTGGGAGCACCAGTGGGCGAGCGGCTGACGCGGCGGGCCGACGACCCCGGTGACCTGCTGATGGTCGCCGGGGGGACCGGTCTTGCCCCGCTCCTCGCTGTCATCGAGCAGATCGACCGGGAATGGCAACGGGCGCGCACCGCTCCGCGGGTCCACATGCTGCACGGCGTACGTATGCCTTGGCACCTGTACGACCGCCCGCGGATGCGGGAGCTCGCCCAGCAGCGGCCCTGGTTCGAGTACACGGAGGTCGTCTCGAACGACCCGTCCTTTCCCGGGACGCGCGGAATGGTCGGCACGGTCGCAGCCCGGCAGGCGCTGTACGGGCGCACGGCAATGGTCTGTGGCGGCCCGCAGATGGTGGGGCACACGCTGAAGCAGCTGACCGCCACCGGGATGCATCCCGAGCACATCAAGTACGAGCACTTCTACTACGCGGCCGCGGACCAGAACAGTTCCGAACCGGTACAGAGCAAGTCAGGAGACAACAGATGACGGAAAGCGACCGCCGGATCTCACCGCGCCATCAGACGGCTGCGTCCATCCGGGACGAGATGTTTCAGCGTCGGATGCTCGGCCTCGATGCGGACAAGGTGTACGCGTACCTCGACCTGCTGGCTGACCAGGTTCAGGCCACGGAGAGAGAGCTCAGTGAAACGCGGACCGAGAACGAGCGCCTCAACGCGGAGCTCCGGCGCGTCCAGGCGGAGCTGGACGAGATCGAGCAGGGGGGCGACCGCGTGAACGAACAGGTCGTCCAGATGTTCAGCCAGGCACAGCTCGTGGCCGAGGAGATGGTGGAGGACGTCAGCCGGGACGCCCGCGAGCGCATCAGTCAGGCGCGTTCGCGCGAGCGCGAGATGGCCGAGGAGGCCAGGAGTACGGCTGGACAGCAGGTCAGCTCGTATGCCCGCGCGGCGCAGGCCCAGATGCAGTCGATCATGGAATCGTTCGCCTCCGAGATCGATCGGCTCGGGAGCTCTCCGCTGTCCCGTGACTCGGCCGTTGACTCGGGCGACTGGCGGAACCGCGACAGGTGAGACTGTTCGGACTCGAGCGAAGCCCCCGGATCCCCGACTTCGAGGTGGATCGGGTCGCGGCCGAGGAGTTCCTCGAGCTGTTCCATGCCGAGAACCCGCAGGCTGGTCCGGTGGGGCCGCGGATCACCGCCGTCATGAGCGAGATCGACCAGACAGGGACCTACTGGCACACCCCCGCGGAGCTGACGTTCGGCGCCCGTGCGGCCTGGCGCAACAACGCTCGGTGCATCGGTCGGCTGTACTGGCACAGCCTGCAGGTGCGCGATCTCAGGACGGTGTCCGACGCCGGCGGCGTCGCCGGGCACTGCTTCGAGCACCTCCGAGCTGCCAACAACGGCGGGAAGATCCGGCCGATGATCAGCGTGTTCGCTCCGGAGACCCCGCGTCGACCTGCCCCCAGGATCTGGAACGAGCAGCTCATCCGGTACGCCGGGTACGAGCAGCCAGACGGGCCTGTCCTCGGCGACCCCCGCTATCGAACCTTCACCAGCAGGCTGATCCAGCGCGGATGGCGGCCGCCCCAACCGCTGGGAGCCTTCGACGTGCTCCCGCTCGTCGTGGAGACCGTCGAGGAGGGACCGCAGATGTTCCAGCTCCCGGGCCATGCGGTGGAGGAGGTCCCACTCGAGCACCCCGAGCTCGCCTGGTTCGCCGACTTGGGCGTGCGGTGGCACGCTGTGCCGGTCATCAGCAACAACCGGCTGGTCATCGGCGGTGTCTCTTACCCGGCCGCACCCTTCAACGGCTGGTACATGGGCACCGAGATCGGTGCCCGCAACCTGTGCGACAGCGCCCGCTATGACCTGGTCCCGACGGTTGCGAAACGGATGGGGCTGGACACCTCGGACGAGGCAACTCTGTGGCGAGACCAGGCCTTCGTCGAGATCAACCGTGCGGTTCTGCATTCGTTCCGTGCGAACGGCGTGACCATCTCCGACCACCACACCGAGTCCCGTAGGTTCCTCACCCATCTGGAGAGGGAGGAGCGGGCAGGTCGCCGTTGCCCCGCCGACTGGAGCTGGATCGTTCCGCCGATGTCCGGCTCGCAGACCGCGGTCTTCCACCGCTACTACGACGCCGAGAATCAGGGGCCGAACTTCTTCGCCGACGACGAGGCATCACGCCGAGCGCTCCAGGGCGGCCCCCCGGCCTTCCGCTGATACCACGTGTGTCTGTGGCGGTGTTCGGATTGTCTGCGCCGCAGCTTCAGTCAGGACTCCGCGAGGGCGCGCACTGCGCGTTCGATGGCGGGGCGCATGTCAAGAGCGGGGTCGACGGTGAGCCGGTGCAGGAGCAGTCCGTCGCCGAGTGCCATGAGGGCCCTCGTCGCCGGCACGGGGTCGGCGATGTCGACGGCGATCATGATCCTCTCAGTCCACCGCTCGAACTCGCGTCGCTGCCGCCGCAGCGGCTCGCCAAGCTCAGGGTCGTCGGCGAGCTCGAGGAAGAGGGCGTAGCGTGCGCGAGTGCGCGCGGCGAATGGCCCGGTCTGCAGTTCGGCCATGGCGCACAAGCCCTCGATCAGCTCGTCGACTCCCGAGATCGTAGGCATCGCGGCCGGCTCGAGGTTGGCGCGCTCGCGCTCGGCGATCGAATCGACAATTCCGCCGAGTAGGGCCCGACGGGTGCGGAACCAGTTCGAGGTCGACCCAGGGGGAAGGCCTGCTCGTTCGTCGACCCGCGCATGGGTCAACGCGCGCACGCCCTCCGCGCCGAGCAGCTCCACGGCCGCCTCGAGTGCGCGCTCCCTGGTCGCCGCGGGCATGGACGCCCCTTTCCGAAAGGTCTACTATGAACATAGTACTCCCCGCGCCCGCGCGAAAGGGGTCGCCATGCCCACGCCCGAGCCCCGCATCACCCGTACCGTCGACGCCTCGGGCTGGTCCCCGCCGCTGCCAGAGGCCCCCGGCTTCGACCATCTCGTCGTCGAGACACCCGGCCTGCATACTCACCTCGCCGCCAGCCGCGCCCGGGTAGTCGGCCGCATCCGGCGCGCGCTCGGCGGACGTGACGTAACGCGTCTTTCTCACGAACCGGGCAAAGTCCGCATTGGTGACCGCGTGCTTGTCCATCCAGAAGCCGTCCACGGTGACCTTGTGTACGGGAGCCTCTTCCGGGTAGTGGTCCTCGGAACCCATCCGGAAGGTGCCGCCCGGGATCCAGGACATGCCCGCATGCGGTGCAGTGCGCTCGGTTCCGGCGGGTGACGTTTCGGGACCATCGATCGGCGTCGTGCCAGCAGCGG
>NZ_JBOHDT010000062.1:0-29561 GCF_050700635.1 Aeromicrobium sp. | reverse complement strand
GGACAACGCCTCGCTGTAACTCGTCTCGTCCTCGACGACCAGCACCTTCGTCATGGCAGCTCTCCATCATCGAGTTCGTGCGACCAGGATGGCAGCACCAGGGTGAACGTCGAGCCCGAGCCGGGCTCGCTCCAAACCTCCACGCTTCCCCCGTTGCTCGCGGCGACGTGCTTGACGATCGAGAGCCCGAGTCCGGTGCCGCCGGTGTTCCTGGCTCGCGCCGGGTCGACGCGGTAGAAGCGCTCGAAGATGCGGTCGATCTCGTCACCGGGGATGCCGATGCCGTGGTCGGCCACGGTGATGCGCACGTCGTCCTCGGACCGCTCGGCCATCACCGCGACTCGCGACTCCGCGGGGCTGTACGTGACCGCGTTCTCGACCAGGTTGCTCACCGCGGCGTACAGCTGACCGCGGTCGCCGTGCACGAGGAGGTCGGGCGCGATGGACGTGGCGATCTCGATGCCCTTGCGCTCGGCCTCGGTGGCCGAGTGCTCGGTGGCCTCGGCCACCAGCTCCTCGACCTTGACGACCGCAGCCTCCTCGCTGATGGCGTCGTTCTGCAGCCGTGAGAGGTCGATGATCTGCTGAACGAGGCGCGTCAGCCGAAGGCTCTCGGACTGCATGCGGCCGGCGAACCTCGTGACCGCGTCCGGGTCGTCCCTCGCCTCCTCCACGGCCTCGGCGAGCAGGTTCAGGGCCCCGATGGGTGTCTTGAGCTCGTGGCTGACGTTGGCCACGAAGTCGCGCCGGATCGCCTCGACCCGCTCGGCCTGGGTGCGGTCGTCGGCCAGGACCACGACGAGCCGTGAGGTCAGCGGCGCGACGCGGGCATGCACATGGGTGGTGGCGTTGCCCCGCCGGTGCTCGAGCCGGACCTCGGCCTCGCGGATCTCCCCATCGCGACGCACCTGCTGCACGAGGTCCATGAGCTCTCCGGGCAACCGCTCGTCGCGCACCAGCCCCATCGCGACGGCGGGTGCCGACGCCTGCAGGACGGTGTCGTCGACGTCGACGATCACGGCCGAGGACGACAGCACCGACAACACGGCTTCCGCTCCGGGCGGCACGGTCGACGCCACCTCGGGGACCTCGCCCTCACGGCGTTCGCTGTAGCGCCACAACCACGTCACCAAGGCGCCGATGGTGGCTCCGATCACCCCGGCGATCAGCAGTCCCGCGCTGGTGTCCACGACATCGATCGTAGGGCTCTGCGTCGGTCGCGTCGCTACCCGGAAGCGGGTTGACGTGCGCCTTTCGGGCTCCGTTCACGCCGCGTTCACCGGGAGTCGCCGCACGTTCACCGTGCCTCTTTACGCTGACGGCATGCGTGACCAGTACTACGAACAGCTCGACACGATCGTCGAGGAGCTCGTCAACCTCACCGGAACCGTGCGCAAGGCGGTCGCGTCGTCGACCACGGCCCTGCTGGACGCCGACGCCCGTCTGGCCGAGCTCGTCATCGCCGGCGACGCCGTGATCGACGAGGAGACCGAGGCCATCGAGGAGCGTGCTCTGCTCCTGCTCGCCACCCAGCAGCCGGTGGCGACCGACCTCCGGCAGCTCGTCGCGACGTTGCGGATGGTCACCGACCTCCAGCGCATGGGCGACCTCTCGGTGCACGTGGCGAAGGTGGGGCGGATGCGCATGCCCGACCAGGCCGTCCCGCCGCAGCTGCACCCGACGATCCGCGCGATGGCCAAGGTGGCCGACTCGATGATCGACGCGGCGGCGCGCATCGTCGCGAACCGCGACGTCGTGGCGGCTGCGCGCCTCGAGGACGAGGACGACGAGATGGACCGGCTCCGCAAGGACCTGTTCCGCACCCTGCTCAGCGACTCGTGGGAGCACGGCGTTGAGCCGGCGATCGACCTGGCGCTGCTGGGCCGCTACTACGAGCGGATCGGCGACCACGCCGTCTCGATGGCCCGTCGTGTCGTATACCTGGTGACCGGCGAGCTCAGCTGACGCGCTTTACCAGATCAGGGGGCGGCGCTCCGCTCAGCTGGAACCGCCGGGCGTCCGCGCCACGTCCGCGTACATCGTCGTGCGAGCGACGACGGGAGCCTCGATGAAGACCTCTCCGGCGTTGTCGAACGTCAGGGTCACGTTGACGAAGTCGCCGGCCTCGAGAGAATCTCCGGTGAACACGACAGTGGCTGCCGGTCCGGTGTTGAAGGTGTCGCCCGGACCGATGATGGCCGGGGCGGACTCGACGCCGACCTCGGTGCCGTCCGCTCCCGTTGCGGTGACAGAGTCGAGCTTCTGCGTTTCCTCGGTCGTGTTGAGCACGACGGTCGACAAGGTGGCCGTGCCGTCGCCGTTGTCGACGGCAAGGGCGTTGTAGAGCTGTACCTGGCCGGTTCGCAGGTTGGCGCCGACGCCGGGCTGGTACTGCTGGTTGGTCTGGGCGCCGACGCCGGTGGCGGTACAGCCGGCCAGGGCCAGTGCAGTCGCTGCGAGTGTCGCGGCCAAAGTGTTGACCAGATGTGGGCGCAGCCAGGGAGAGCGTGCCGAAATCACCGGGTGTACCTGCTTCCGTCGAGTGCTGGGGAGATCGTATCGGGACCGCCGGATGGCGGGTGTTCTGACCTGCTTCTACACCATCGGCGGCCGTGATCCGGCGGATTTGGTGCCGACCGTGCATGTTATCCTTGTCACCTAGGAAAGGTGCTCCCTTTATGACTTTCACGGTCGGCGAAACCGTTGTTTATCCAAATCACGGCGCAGCAGTCATTGAAGACATCGAGACCAGAACGATCAAAGGTGAGGACCGCGACTACCTCGTTCTCCGCATCATTTCCCAGACCGACCTGGTGGTCCGGGTGCCGGCGTGCAACGTCGATCTGGTGGGTGTCCGCGATGTCGTCGATGAAGCCGGTCTCGAGCGCGTTTTCGACGTGCTGAGGGCCGAGCACGTCGAGGAGCCGACCAACTGGTCCCGCCGCTACAAGGCCAATCTCGAGAAGCTGCACTCCGGCGACGTCCTCAAGGTCGCCGAGGTCGTTCGTGATCTGTGGCGCCGCGACCACGAGCGCGGACTGTCGGCCGGCGAGAAGCGCATGCTGGCCAAGGCACGTCAGATCCTGGTTTCCGAGCTCGCGCTCGCTGAGAAGACCAATGAGGACAAGGCCGAGATCCGTCTCGACGAGGTCCTCGCTTCCTGACTCCCGACTCCGGAGCCCCCGACGTGCGCCGTCGGGGGCTTCGTCCGTCTCAGGCAGGGAAGATCAGTGCAGTGGCGATGGCGGCGACGCCTTCGCCACGGCCGGTGAGGCCGAGGCCGTCTGTGGTGGTGGCGGACAGGCTCACCGGGGCGCCGACGGCGTCGGCGAGCACGGTCTGGGCCTCGCCGCGACGCGACGCGAGACGCGGACGCTCACCGATGGCCTGCACCGCGACGTTGCCGATCTCGTAGCCAGCCTCGCGCACCAGACGGGCCGTCTCGGTGAGGAAGGCGATCCCTGACGCGCTCGCCCACGCCGGATCGGACGTGCCGAACCGGCTGCCGATGTCTCCCAGGCCGGCCGCACTCAACAGGGCGTCGACCATCGCGTGAGCTACGCTGTCGCCGTCCGAATGCCCCTCGAGTCCCTGGTCCTCCTCCGGCCACTCCACGCCGGCGAGCCACATCGGACGCCCGGCCACGAGACGGTGCACGTCGGTGCCGAGGCCGATGCGAGGAGCAGGTGTCACAGGTCGATCATGCCGCATCGCCTCGTCTCGACGTCGTCGCGCGACGATGATGGAGTCGTGACGTCCCCTCGTCTGGCCGGCGCCCTCGCCGCCGCTGCTGCTCTGGCGGCGAGTCAGCTGACCGCCGCCGTGCTGGGCCTGCGTGAGAGCCCGGTGCTGGCCATCGCCCAGACGGCGATCAGGCTCACGCCCGGCGGGATTGCCGAGCCGATCATCGGCGCCGTCGGTACGGCCGACAAGCCGCTCACGATCGTGTCGGTCGTCGTGGTGATGGTCCTGCTCGGCGCGATCGTCGGCACCTGGTGGCGCCCGCATCCCACGTGGGCCGTCGCCGGCGTGGTCGTGCTCGTCGGATTGGCCACGGCTGCCGTGCTGTCGCGGCCGTACGGCTCGGTCGGCGGAGTCGTGGCTTGTCTCGTCGGCGGGGCGGTGCTCGTTGGCGTGCTCGCGCTCGTCCTCCCAGAATCGAGCCACGACGACACCGAGAAGGGTCCGGCCGTCACCCGACGGCGGATGCTCACGACCGTGGGTGCCGTCGTCGTGGCCACCGCCGTGGCCGGCACGGCGGGCGAGCTGCTGGCGTCGCGGCGCCGTCGTCGGCGCGATCTGGATGGGCTGCGTGCCGCGCTCCGGCTGCCGACCCGTCGTCGTCCCACGCCGGCCGGCGCCGACCTCGGCGTCGACGGCCAGGCGCCGTGGCGCACGTCGAACCGCGCCTTCTATCGCATCGACACGGCCCTCTCGCCGCCGCTCATCGACCCTGCCGGCTGGCGCCTGCGCATCCACGGCATGGTCGAGCGGGAGGTCACGATCACCTACCAAGACCTCGTCGACCGGGGTCTGAACGACGCCTGGGTGACGCTGTGCTGTGTCTCGAACCCGGTCGGCGGCGACCTGATCTCCAACACGGTGTTCAGCGGCGTGCCGATGAGGGATCTGCTCGACGAGGCGGGCATCCGTCCCGGCGCGGACATGCTGCTCTCGACCTCGGAGGACGGCTGGACGTGCGGCACCCCACTGTCCTCGCTGACCGACGGCCGCGACGCGATGCTCGCCGTCGCAATGGATGGCGTGCCCCTGCCGGTGGAACACGGGTTTCCGGTCCGTCAGGTCGTCCCGGGACTGTACGGCTACGTGTCGGCCACGAAGTGGGTCACGGACTGGCGGGTGACCCGCTTCGACGAGGCCGAGGCGTACTGGACGCAACGCGGGTGGGCGGCGCGCGGACCGGTGAAGACCCATTCACGGATCGACGTGCCGCGCGGACGCGCCACGGCCGGAGCCGTCCCGGTGGCCGGTGTCGCGTGGGCGCAGCACACCGGCATCGCCAAGGTGGAGGTGCGCGTCGATGACGGCGCCTGGCAGGAGGCCGAGCTGGGCGCCGTGCCGTCGGACGACACCTGGGTGCAGTGGCGCTGGGAATGGGACGCCCGGCCCGGGGACCACCGCCTCGAGGTTCGGGCCACGGACAAGTCCGGCTACGCCCAGACCTCTGAGCGGGCCGACGTGCTCCCTGACGGCGCCACCGGCTACCACGGGGTCGACATTTCAATAGCCTGACGCCGACTAGGGTTGGCGCGTGACGATCCGCCTGTACGACACCGCCTCGCGTGAGCTGCGCGACCTCGACCCGGTCGTGCCGGGCCGCGTCGGCATCTACCACTGCGGGCTGACCGTGCAGGGGCCTCCACACATCGGGCACATCCGCAAGGAGGTCGTGTTCGACGTCCTGCGGCGCTGGCTGGAGCGGGCCGGCTACGAGGTCACGATCGTCGCCAACGTCACCGACATCGACGACAAGATGCTCGCCAAGGGCGAGGAGCTCGGCCGGCCCTGGTACGCCATCGCGTACGAGAACGAACGCGAGCTGCACGCCGCGTACGACGTGCTCGGCTGCATCCCGCCCACCTATGAGCCGCGCGCCACCGGGCACGTGCCCGAGATGGTCGAGATGATCGGCACCCTCGTCGAGCGAGGCCACGCATACGTGGCCGAGGACGGCTCGGGCGACGTCTACTTCGACGTTCGTTCGTGGCCGTCATACGGCGAGCTGTCGAACCAGCGGATCGACGACATGCAGGCCGCCGAGGACGCGCCGCCGGAGGGCAAGCGCGACGTCCGCGACTTCGCGCTCTGGAAGGGGCACAAGCCCGGCGAGCCCGAGACAGCGTCCTGGCCGACGCCGTGGGGTCGCGGCCGACCGGGGTGGCACCTGGAGTGCTCGGCGATGGCCGGCAAGTACCTCGGCGAAGAGTTCGACATCCACGGCGGCGGGCTCGACCTGCGCTTCCCCCATCACGAGAACGAGCAGGCCCAGTCGCGAGCCGCCGGACAGCAGTTCGCGCGGGTGTGGATGCACAACGCGATGCTCAACCTCGGCGGCTCGAAGATGGCCAAGTCGGTCGGCAACACGCTGCTGGTGAGCGAGGTCGTCAAGCGGGTGCGGCCGATCGCGCTGCGCTACTACCTGGTTGCCGCCCACTACCGCTCAGTCGTCGAGTACAGCGAGGAAGCGCTGGTCGAGGCGGCCACCGCGTTCGAGCGCATCGAGGGTTTCGTGCAGCGCGCGACCGAGATCACCGGAGGTGTTGACGTGTCCACCGGCCTCCCGTGCGCTGAGTTCATCGAGGCGATGGACGACGACCTCTCCGCGCCGGCGGCGCTGGCGGCGTTGCAGGGCGTCATCGTCGAGGGCAACAAGCTCATCGGGGACGGTGACTCCGAGGCGTTGCGCGGCAACCTCTCCTCCGTGCGGGCGATGCTCGTCGTGCTCGGGCTCGACCCGCTCGCCGAACCTTGGGCGGGCACGGCGGGCACCAGCACCGATGCGGCCCTGAACACGCTCGTCGAGGCGCTCGTCGCCCAGCGCCAGGAGGCGCGCGCAGCCAAGGACTTCACCACGGCCGACCGAGTGCGCGACCAGCTCACGGCCGCCGGCATAGAAGTCGAGGACACTGCGAACGGCGCGCGCTGGTCAGTCAGGGGAACGTGATGGCGGGCAGCAGCAAGCGGCGCGGCGCGGTCAAGAAGTCCGGCAAGGGCAACCCCACCGCGGGTTCCGGCGGTAGGCGGCGCAAGGGCTTGGAGGGGAAGGGCCCAACGCCTCGGGCCGAGGACCGTCCGTACCACAAGGCGCACCAGACGGCGAAGACCGCCGAGCGTCGTGAGGCGGCCAGGCCCCAGCGCAAGGGCAAAGGCAAGGACGGCGGCCCGGAGTGGGTGGCCGGGCGCAACTCGGTCGTCGAGCTCATGCGGGCCGGCGTCCCCGCCGCAGGGCTCTACGTGGCCGATGGCATCGACCGAGACGACCGCATCCGCGAGATATTCCGGCTCGCCGCGGACCAGCACGTGTCGCTGATGGAGATCGGGCGGGTCGAGCTCGACAAGCTCACCGGCGGCGCGGCACACCAGGGCATCGCGGCGAAGCTCAACGCCTACGACTACGCCCATCCCGACGACCTGCTCGCCCTGGCCGAGGAGCGGGGCGAGCCGCCGCTCGTCGTGCTGCTCGACGGCGTCACCGACCCGCGCAACCTCGGCGCGGTGGTGCGGTCGGCGTCCGGGTTCGGCGCCCACGGCGTGGTCATCGCCGAGCGTCGCTCGGCCCAGATGACGGCCGCGGCGTGGAAGACGTCGGCCGGAGCGGCGGCACGGGTACCGGTGTCGCGCGTCACCAACCTCACCCGCCAGCTCAAGGCCTTCCAGGAGGCGGGTCTGATGGTCATCGGCCTGGCCGCCGACGGCGACGTCGCCTTGCCCGACCTCGAGCTCGGCGACGGACCGCTCGTGGTGGTCATCGGCAGCGAGGGCAAGGGCATCTCCCGACTCGTGGCCGAGACGTGCGACCAGCTGGTGAGCATCCCCATGGCGTCCGGCCTGGAGTCGCTCAACGCCGGCGTCGCGGCCGGCGTTGCGCTCTACGCGATCGCCCAGTCGCGCGCCTGATCACATCGGGCTCTTGGCGAGCGCGTCCACCGGAATGACGTAGAGAATCTCGATCGCGAGTCCGATGACCAGCTGGGACGCCAGTGCTGGGACGCGCCATCGCTGCGGAAGCAGCGCTCCGGCGAGCAGGATCCACAGCGTGAACGGCATCCAGATCCGCTCGACCTCGGCCTTGCTCATCCCAGACAGCGTGGCGAGAAGGATCGTGGCGAGGCCAGTCACCACGAGCACAGCCACCGGTTCTCGCCGACGGACAGCCGCGAGGGCGGCCGGCAGCCCCGCCCACGTCACCAGACCGACGCTGAACGTCCACGCCGCGAGGTTGGCCCACACCCAGTAGTGATACGGCCGTTCGCGGGAGATGCCGGCGCTGTACCGCTCGACCAGCACCGGGTAGGCCTCCCACCACGCGAACCCGGCGACCGTGAACGCTGCCGCGACGACGAGCGCGCCTCCGAGAGCCCACGGCAGCACCGACCATCGTCTCGTCAGCCACAACACGGCCAGGGCCAGGAGACCGAGGAGCACCAGCCCGTACGACAGGTAGACGCACAGGCCGAGCATCAGGCCCGCTCCGGTGCCGTACGCGGCCCGCGCTACCGGCGATGCGCGCGTGCCGGCCACGGCGAGGAGCGCGATCCCCCAGGCACCCGCCGCCATGAAGATCGCGTCACCGTGGCTCATCCAGATCGCGACCGGTGCGAGGGCGAGCCACGGCGCCGCTCGGCGCGCCCAGACCTCCCCGGCGAGCACACGGACGGCGACCAGGGCACCCAGCACCGCCGTCGCGCCGATCGACATCACGACCACGCCGACTTTGTAAGGGTCGTCAAGTCCGAGCCGGTCGAACCCGATGAAGGTCAGCAGCGCCCCGGGCGGATGTCCGGCGACGTGCACATGCCAGTTGTCGGGGTGGGCGTAGGGGATCCGGTCGACGAACTCGTTCATCATCTGGCCGACATCCTGCACGCGAACAGCGTCGTAGAGGTACTCGCCGGGCCGCTCGTACAGCCGCGCGAAACCATCTCGGCCGTGCGAGATCGCCAGTGAGAACGGCCAGGCCCACGCGACGACGTAGGACGCGACGAGGAACCAGCCCCACGACAGCCGCTCCACGACCAGCCGCCACCCGGCGAGCAGCACGACGCCGGTGATGAGCGGTATCAGGATGCCGGCGTCGATGGACGGACCCCAGTCGGCGTGCAGCGGCGGAGCGTGCACGCGTACGTCCTCGCCGGTCAGCACGGGGTACAGCATCGACGCGATCACCAGGAGCAGGGCCATCCCCATCGCGATCCAGGGCAGTCGTGCCGACCCCGGAGCGGTGGGCACCATCATCAGCCGAGCACCCGGTCGAGGTAGGGGTTCGTGAAGACCCGCTTCAGGTCGGCTTCGTCACGCACGGCGACGAAGTCGTCGAATCTCGCGTAACGATCACGGAGGTATGAAGCGTCGACAGTGTTCATCTTTCCCCAGTGCGGGCGGCCCTCGTGGGCCGTGAAGATGTCCTGGGCGGCGGCGAAGTAGGCGGTCGGGTCGCTGCGGAAGAAGTGGTGCACCGCGACGTAGCAGTTGTCGCGCTCGTGCCCGGTCGACATCCAGATGTCGTCGGAGCCGGTGAACCGCACCTCGATCGGGAACGAGACCGTCTCGTGCCCGGCGTCGAACCACGCCTGCAGGCCGGCGATGACGCCGGGCAGTGCTGACCGCGGCATCGCGAACTCCGACTCGCGAAACCTCACCCGTCTAGGCGAGACGAAGACCTCGTGGGAGTGATCGGTGAACTCGCGGGCCGACAGTGCTGAACCGGTGACGCCGTTGATGCGCGGCACCAGGGAGCGCCGCCGCGCGCCCACCTCGTTGAGCAGCCCGAACACGCCGTTGCTGAGCAGCTCGTCGTCGACAAGATGACGGAAGCGGCTGACCGGATCCCGACGTGTGCCGTCGGCGACGCGGTTGTTGCGCTTGACCAGCGCCTTCTCGGTGTGCGGGAACCAGTAGAACTCGAAGTGGTCGTTCTCCTCGATCAGCTCGGGTAGACGCTCGATGACCTCGGGCAGCGCCATCGGCTCCTCGCGCGCGTGCAGCAGGAACGCGGGTTCGCACTGCAGGGTAACCTCGGTGATGATGCCGAGCGCGCCGAGGCTCACCCGCGCGGCGTCGAACCAGGGATGCTGCTCGTCGATCTCGACCACGTCGCCCTCGGCGGTGACGAGCTGGACCCCCACAACGGCGGCCGCGATGCCGTGCAGCTTTCCGCCGGTGCCGTGGGTGCCGGTGGAAATGGCTCCGGCGACCGACTGCGGATCGACGTCGCCGAGGTTGGGGAGTGCGAGCCCGAGCGCGAGCAGCTCCGGGTTGAGCTCTCGCAGCGACATCCCGGCCTGCACCAGCACGCGTCGGGACGTCGTGTCTCGGGCGAGCAGGTGGTTCATCCGGTCGAGCCGGAGCAGGTACCCGTCGGTGGCGGCGATGGGTGTGAACGAGTGGCCGGCCCCGTAAGCCTTGACCGGCAGGCCCTGCGACCGCGCAACCTGCACGAGCGAGACGACCTCGGCAGTCGAGGCCGGGTGCTCGACGTGCTCGGGGTGTGCCTCGACGCTGCGGCTCCAGTTGGTCCAGGTCTCGCGCGCGGTCATCCGAAGTTCTTCCCCTCGCCCCGGTAGGTGGGCACGATCTCGACGGATCCGTCGGCCGCGACAATCGTCACGGTGTCGAACCGCTCGCACAGCTCGCCTGCCTTGGCGTGCCGCAGCAGGACACGGTCGCCGAGCCGCAGGTCACGAGCCGCGCGTCCCTTGACCGGCGTCTGCACCTCTCCGGCGCCCTCGGTGCCGAGGAGTGAGAGACCCTCCGGCCACGCCGGCTTGGGGAGCCGGCTCTTCTGCGCCGGTCCGGACGCGATGTACCCGCCGGAGAACAAGGTGGCGACGTCGTCGGTGGGCCGGCGCACCACGTCGAGGGCGAAGTAGGCCGCCGGGCTGGACTCGAAGGCGTCGTAGTCGTCGAACAGTCCGGGGCTGAACAGTCCCGATCCGGCGGTGAGCTCGGTGATGACCGGATCGGCGCCGGTGACCTCCAGGCTGCCGGTGCCACCGGCGTTGACGATCCGCAGGTCGGCGTGCTCACGCACAGCCGCGACGACTTTCGACCGGCGGTCGAGCAGCTCGGCGGCCGAGCGCTTCTTGACGAGCCGGACGGCGGGGGACGAGTCAGGCATTCCGGCGATCTGGGCGTCGTAGAACATCACGCCCCGCAGCTCGAACCCCGGCCGTTCGGCCACGGCGCGGGCCAGTTGTGCGGCTTCGTCGGTGGAATGGACAGGGGACCGCCGGACCCCGAGGTGGACGGGTCCGAGCTTGAGCGAGGCGTCGACATCGAGGCAGACGCCGATGCGTGGATGGTCCGGCCCGGCGAGGTGGTCTAGCAAGTCGAGCGACTCGGGCGAGTCGACCATGAGTGTGATGGCGGCCAGCCTCCTCTCGTCAGTGACGAGCGCCCGTACACCGGATGCCGACGCCGTCGGGTAGGCGAGCAGGATGTCGTCGACGCCGAGATCGGCCAGCCACACCGACTCGTCGAGCGAGTACGACATGACGCCCGAGAAGCCGTCACGCGCAAGCGTGCGCTCGATGACGCTGCGGACGCGTACCGACTTGCTCGCCACCCGGATCGGTACCCCGTCCGCCCGGCGGACCAGGTCGTCGGCATTGGCCCAGAGCGCCGGCTCGTCCACGATCGCGACCGGTGCGCCCAATTCTGCGGTCGCCGAGAGGAGACGGTCGAACGGTTCGGGCACGAGCCGCGTAGGAGACTCGAACTCCTGACATTCCGCTTACAAGGCGAACGCTCTACCAGCTGAGCTAACGCGGCAAACGCCAACAAGGCGCTTGGCCATCTTAGAAGATGGCTCTCGTGGACCTTCGCAACCTCGTCGAACAGGCCGAGCGGCAGGCGCTGGCCGACAGTGATGGCAAGTCCGGCGCGACGATCGAGCGCGCCGTGCTCGCGGACGGTCGGAGCGTCGTGGTGAAGCGGTTCGATCCCGCGGCTGATCTGGTGATGCGCATCTCCCGCGACACCCGTGGACGGGAGGTCGAGATGTGGGAGAGCGGGATCTTCGACCGCCTGCCGGCCGATGTCGGCCACGCGGTGATCGGCGGCTGGTTCGGCGACGACGGTCTCGGAGTGCTGGTGATGCGCGACCTCGGCGACGCAGTGTATGACTGGAAGACCCGGGTGACCCCCGACCGGTGCCGGACGATGCTGCGTTCGGTGACGTCCCTGCATCGCACGTTCCTGGGGCAGCTGCCGGACGGGTTGGCGCCGCTGGACGCGGTGGTCGGACTCTTCGAGCCCGACCGGATCCGTCCGTACGCCGAGGAGGAGCTCATTGGCTACGCGCTGCGTGGATGGGAGATCTGGGCCGACCTGATCACCGATGAGGTGGGCGAGCGTGTGCTTGCCCTCGCCCAAGACAGCGCGCCCCTGACCAGGGCGATCGCGTCCCGTCCGATGACGATGATCCACGGCGACCTTGCCACCGTGAACATGGCGTTCGAGGACGACCACCTGACCCTCATCGACTGGGGGATGGCGACGGCCGCACCAGGAGCCATCGACATCGGACGCTTCCTCGCCGGGTGCGCCCATGTGCTCGACGTCGACTGGGACGCGTTCCTGGCGATGTACTGCGAGGAGGCCGGTGAGGCGTACGACGAGGAGGCCACGCGTCTCGCGCTGCTCGCTGGACTGGTCTGGCTCGGCTGGAACAAGGCGCTCGACATCGTCGACCATCCGGAGGAGGACGTCCGGGAGCGGGAGAAGGCAGCGCTCCCGTGGTGGCTGGATCGGGCCCGAGAGGCTCTCGACACCGGGCTCTAAAGCGAGGACCGTGGGGTCATGGACATCACGAAACTTCACCGCAGGGCGGTCGAGAACTTTGCCCAGAAGGTCCAGCAGGTCTCCGCCGACCAGTGGGACCAGCCGACGCCGTGCTCGGAGTGGGACGTGCGCGCGCTGGTCAATCACGTCGTGGGCGAGGAGCTCTGGGTCAAGCCGTTGGCCGACGGCAAGACGATCGAAGACGTGGGTACGGCCTTCGACGGTGACGTCCTCGGCGACGATCCGCGGGAGACGGCGGCCGCCTCCGCGACCGAAGCAGTCGAGTCCTTCGACGAGCGCGTTCCCGAGGGCGTGATGGTGCATCTCTCCATCGGCGACACGCCGATAGCCGAGTACGCCATGCAGCTCACCGCCGATCACCTCGTCCATGGCTGGGACCTTGCTGCCGCCACCGGCATGGATCGGAGGATGGACGACGAGCTGGTCGCCGTGGTGGCGGAGTGGTTCGCCTCCCAGGAGGAGATGTGGCGCAGCGCCGGTGCAATCGGGCCGCGCCCCGCCGCGGGCGGCGATCCGCAGGCCGACCTGCTCGCCGCCTTCGGACGCAACCACGACTGGTCCGGCTGAGCTAGGACGCGTCTCCCTAGGAGGTTCTCGCCGACGCGGACGCGAGCGCGCGCTCCTGCAGGGTGCGCAGGTACCGCTCGAGAGCCGCGACGTCGTGCGCCCCGGTGGACTGCTCGAACCCGACCAGCAGGTAGAAGGCGGCTCGGGCGAGGTCGGCCGACTCCTCCGGGTCGCCGGTCAGCGCGAGGAAGGCGTCGGTGACCGCCGCGAGGCGCTCCCGGTCGACGCTCTTCTGCACGGCACCCACGTCGGCATCGACACCGGCCCACACGCGGATCGCCGCCTCGGCCGAGTGAGGAAGGCTCACACCGACCCGCAGCAGCATCTCCACGCGTTGTTCGGGATCGACCTCGGCGCGAGCGAGCTCGGCGGCGAGCAGGGTGCGATCGGTGTGCCAGACGTCGACGAGCTGCCGGGTGAAGTCGTGCCAGCTGTCGAACGAGTGGTAGAACGCGCCGGTGGTGACGCCGACGCGGCGGCACAAGGGGGCGAGCTTGAGGGATCCGTAGCCGTCCTCGGCGAGGATCTCCATGCCGGCGTCGAAGAAACGACCCTTCGTCCTGTCGCTGACCTCGGGCACGCCATCGCTCCCTTCCTCGCCGCCCATCGTAGGGCGTGCGATGCTCGACTCGATGAAGACCGAAGACGACCTGTCCGACCTCGTTACGACCCTCCGTAGCCTGCACGCGAGCGGGCGCACGCGCTCCCTCGAGTGGCGCACCGCTCAGCTCGACGGACTCGAGCAGCTGGTGCGCGAGCGCGAGCACGCCATCACCGCCGCCCTGGCGCAGGACCTCGGGCGCAGCGAGCCCGACGCCCTGATCGGTGACATCCTCCCGACCATCGGCGAGATCGAGTACGCCCGCAAGCATGTCGAGAAGTGGATGCGGCCGAAGCGCAGATCGCTGCCGCTCAACCAACAGCCGGCGCGCGGCTGGGTGCAACCCGAACCGTTGGGCGTCGTTCTCGTCATCGGCCCGTGGAACTACCCTGTCTACCTCGCCCTCAGTCCGCTTGTCGCGGCGATCGCGGCCGGCAACTGCACGGTCATCAAGCCTTCCGAGCTGGCCCCTGCGACGTCGGCGCTGATGGCCGACCTGATCCCGAAGTACGTCGACTCCGACGCGATCAAGGTCGTCGAGGGCGACGGCGACACGTCACAGGCACTGCTGGCACAGGGGTTCGACCACGCGCTCTTCACCGGGGGCACCGAGATCGGCCGCAAGATCATGGCTGCCGCCGCCCCCACGCTCACGCCGGTCACGCTCGAGCTCGGCGGCAAGAGCCCGGTGATCATCGCGGCCGATGCCGACATCGCCGTCGCCGCCCGCCGCATCGCGTGGGTCAAGTTGATGAACTCCGGACAGACTTGCATCGCCCCCGACTACGTGCTCGTCGAGCGCAGTGTCGGCGACCGGTTCATCGAGAAGTTGCTCAGCACCCTCGCGGAGTTCCGGGCCGAGGCGCCCGATGCCGGCCTGCCGATCGTCAACGACCGGCAGTACGTCCGGCTCGCGCTCTACCTCGAGGCGTCGAAGGGGACGATCGCCACCGGTGGCGTGACGTCCGACGCCGACCGCTCGATCCAGCCGACCGTGATCCTCGATCCCGATCCGGACGAACCGGCGATGTGCGAGGAGATCTTCGGGCCACTGCTGCCGGTGCTGACGGTCGACGGCGTCGGCGACGCCATCGAGTTCGTCAACGCTCGTCCCAAGCCGCTCGCCTTGTACGCGTTCACGCGCTCGAAACAGGTCCGTCGCAAGATTGTCGACGAGGTCCCGGCCGGTGGCGTCGTGTTCAATCACGTCGCGATGCATGTGCTCGTCCCGCAGCTTCCGTTCGGCGGCGTGGGTGAGAGCGGCATGGGCGCGTATCACGGAGAGTGGGGGTTCTGGACGTTCAGCCATCGCAAGTCGGTGCTGTCCAAGACCGCCAGGCCTGACCCGCGATTCGTCTACCCGCCATACACTCAACGAGCGCTAGCGCTCATCCGTCGCTTTCTCTGAGGCGACCATGAACAGAGGAGCCAGACCATGAAGGTCGTCGTCGACGAAGACAAGTGCGGAGGCCACGGTCTCTGCGAGGCCATCGCCCCAGAGTACTTCGAGGTCCAGAGCAACGGATTGTCGAAGGTGCTGCGAGACGACGTCGACCCCGACGACCTCGTCGACATCGAGGACGCGGTCGCGAGCTGCCCGACCGAGGCGCTGCGGATCGAGCAGTAGGTGACCCGGCCTCTCGCGGTGCGGGCGTGGCACGAGTTCGTCCGGACCCGCGACCGTCAGGCGTTGCAGTCGTTGCTGAGCGACCACGTCGTGTTCCGCTCGCCCGCGGTGCACAAGGCGCAGGCCGGACGCCGGCTGACAACGGCCTACCTCGAGGCCGCGGTGGTCGTCCTCGGCCCGCGCCTGACGTACCACCGGGAGTGGTTCACCGAGGACTCGGCGGTGCTGGAGTTCACAACCGTCGTCGATGACGTCCAGATCCACGGCGTCGACATGCTGGCGTGGGACGACGACGACCGGCTGGTCGAGTTCACCGTGATGGTCCGTCCGTACAAGGCGCTCACCACCGTCATCGAGCACATGGCCGCCGAGCTGGAGCGTTAGCCCCGCAGACTCTCGACCGCTGCCACGGCGGCGTCGACGACGTCCTCGAGCGGTGCGTCGACGTCCAGCACCACGCCTCGCTCGTCGGTCTCGAGCGGCTCGAGGGTGTCGAACTGCGACTGGAGCAGCGAGGTGGGCATGAAGTGCTCGCGCTGCTCCATGCGGTGGCGCAGCACGTCGAACGTCGCGGTCAGGTGTACGAACTCCACGGTGCCGGCAGATGCCGGGCCGCGCAGGATGTCGCGGTAGCTGCGACGCAGGGCCGAGCAGCCCAGGACAGTCGCGACACCGGCCCCCCGGTTGTCGGCCAGCATCTGGGCGAGCGTCTCGAGCCATGGTCGCCGGTCGTCGTCGGTGAGCGGCTCGCCGGCCGACATCTTCTCGATGTTGGCATCCGGGTGGAACTCGTCGCCCTCGATGTAGGTCATGTCGAGCCGAGTGGCCAGGCGCGTGCCGACCTCGCTCTTGCCGGTGGCCGTAACGCCCATGACGACGACCTGCCGAGCCGCGCTCACGCTGGACTCCGGCCACTAGGCTCGTGCACGTGTCGACCGTCTACACCGGAGTGCTCGCCGAGCTGGGGACCCGGATCGTCGACGGGCGACTGGCATCCAACTCGACCCTGACCCTCGATGCCCTGCAGACCGAGTACGGCGTCTCGCGCACCGTCGCGCGCGAGGTGGTGCAGGTGCTGGCCTCGATGGGGCTGGTCGAGAGCCGTCGGCGCACCGGCATTCGCGTCCTTCCGTCGGACGAGTGGGACCACTTCGATCCCGCGATCATCCGCTGGCGACTGGAGGGCGACGCCCGCGCCTCGCACCTGCACGAGCTGTCGCAGCTGCGGGCTGCCGTCGAGCCGCCCTCGACCGCGCTCGCGGCCACGCACGCCGACGAGCACGCGCGGCAGGAGATCGTGCGGCTGGCCGAGGCGATGGAGACGTCCGGCGCGGCTGGTGACCTCGCCACCTTCCTCGACCTCGACATCGCCTTCCACCGGCTGCTGCTCACGGCCTCCGGCAACGTCATGTTCGCCGCCCTCGGCGACGTCGTCGAGGAGGTGCTGCGGGGACGAACCGACCATCACCTCATGCCTGCCGAGCCGAAGCCCGAGGCCCGGCGACTGCACCTGATGGTCGCCCAGGCAGTGGCCGCCGGCGACGCCGACATGGCCCAGGCGGCGATGCAGGCGATCTGCGTCGAGGTGGTCTCGGAGATGCATCGCCGGCGCTGAGCCCATCAACCCACAAGCGGGTACAGCACAGCCGCCACGGCGAAGGCCGACAGTCCCAGCGTCGTCTCCATGACGGTCCACGTCTTCAGCGTCGTCTTCACGTCCATCTCGAAGAACTTGCTGACCAGCCAGAAACCGGAGTCGTTCACGTGGGACAGCACCGTCGCGCCGGCGGCGATGGCGGTGACGAGCAACGCGATCTGCACGTCGCCCAGGCCGGCGGCGTCGCTGGCGATGAGGCCGGCCGTGGTTGTGAGCGCCACCGTGGCCGATCCCTGGGCCACGCGAATTGCGGTGGCGATGAAGAACGCCTGCAGGAGCAACGGGATGCCCAGGTCGGAGAGCGACGACGTCAGCGCCTCGCCGATGCCGCTCAGCTCGAGCACACCGCCGAACATGCCGCCGGCACCGGTGATCAGGATGATCGCGCAGATCGGACCGAGGGAGTCGTCGAGGATGGACATCGTGTCGTCCATCGACCGACCACGTGTGCCCAGCACCACGATCGCGACGAGCAAGGTGATCAGCAGGGCCACGGGTGTGACACCCAGCAGGATGAGCAGGTCGACGATCTTGTTGCCCTCGCCCAGCGTGCCGTTCTCGACCAACGTGGTGAGGATCGTGTTGAAGGCGATGAGGACGAATGGGATGGCCAGCAGGCCCAGCACCGTGCTGAACGCGGGCGCCTTGACCTTCGTCGTCGTCGAGCCGACACCGCCGCCGGCATCGGTGCCGGTACCGACGTCCGTGCCGCCGTTCTGCTCACCGAACAGGTACGTCGGGACCGCCACGTCGAAGCGGGCGCCCATCACGCGGGAGACCAGGTAGGAACCGACGAACCAGGCCACCATGGCGATCGGCAGGCTGACCAGCATGATGATGCCGATGTCGCCATCGAGGAGGGTGCCCGCGGCGACCGGACCGGGGTGCGGCGGCATGAGAGCGTGTACCGCGGCGAACGCACCGGCAGCCGGCAATGCGTAGTAGAGCAGCGACCCGCCGAAGCGACGGGCGACGGTGAGGATGATCGGCAGGAACACGACGAGACCGGCGTCGAAAAAGATCGGCAGCCCGAAGATGAAGGCGGCGACGCCGAGCGCGAACGGCGCTCGCTTCTCGCCAAACCGTCCGACGAGGGTGTCCGCCAGGACCTGGGCGCCACCGGTCACCTCGAGCAGGCGTCCGAGCATCACCCCGAAGCCGACCAGCAGGGCGACGGACGCGATGGTGTCGGCGAAGCCGTAGATCAGGACGTCGGGGATGTCCCCGAGAGGGAAGCCGACGGCTATGGCGGTGAGCACGCTGACCAGGACGAGGGCGATGAACGCGTGCAGCTTCACCTTGATGATGAGGAAGAGCAGGACGGCGACGGCGGCTGCGGCGATGAGCAGCAGCACCGTGGTGCCGTATACCGGGGCGATGGGATCCATCGAGGACTCCTGGGAGTGAGGTCGGTCACGTGCAATACCCGGCCGAGTGTGCCCCAAAGGTCATACGTTTGCAAAAAAGGAGCGTTCAGTCGTCGGCTCGGCGCTCCAGCTCGTCGGCCGACCGGGAGTCCTCCGGTGGCGCGTCGTCCTCGTCGACGGCCGTGTCGATGCGCTCGTTGACGTAGCGCAGGATCTCGGCGGTGGTGGCCGCGACCGGTACTGCCAGGAACGCACCGGTGATGCCGAACAGGGTGCCGCCGGCGGTGACCGCGAGCAGCACGACGCCCGCGTGCAGGTTGAGATTCTTGCCCTGCAGGTAGGGGGAGAGCACGTTGCCCTCGAGCTGCTGGACGCCGATCACGATGATCAGGACGATGAGGGCGTCGCGCGGGCTGTTGGTCACCAGAGTCACGAGCACGGCGAGCGCCCCGCTGATGAACGCACCGATGATCGGGATGTAGCCGCCGAAGAACGTCACCACGGCGAGCGGCACCGCCAGCGGCACCCCGAGGATGGCCAGGCCGGTGCCGATGATGATCGCGTCGATGAAGGCCACGAGCGACTGGGTGCGGATGAAGCCGCCGAGGGTGTCCCACGCGCGCTCCATGACCTCGCCGGAGTGCTCGCCGGCGCGGCGGCCTCCGAGGGTCTTCATCCAGGGCAGGAACTTGTGGCCGTCCTTCAAGAAGAAGAAGGTCAGCATGAGTATCAGCACGAGGTTGACGACGGCCGAGGTGGCCGCGCCGATCGTGGAGAACACCCCCGAGCTGATGGCCTCGGCGCTGTTGCGGAGTCGGTCCTGCACGGCTTCGATGGCTCGAGTGATCTGGCCTTCGGAAAGGCCGAGCGGCCCTGCGGTGAGCCAGTCGCGAATCTGCTGCAGACCTCGCGCCGCGCTGTTGGCGATCTCGGGAGCCTGGCCGGCGACCTGCGGCGTGAGCGCCGCGATGATGCCCACGACAGCAGCGAGGAAGCCGAACACGACCACCCCGCTCGCCACCCCCCACGGCACCTTGTGGTTGCCGAGCCAGGAGACGGCGGGAACGAGGACGGTGGAGACGATGAGGGCCATCGCGACCGGGAAGATGATCATCCAGAGCTCGCCGACGATCCAGCCGAGCACGTAGACGGCGGCGGCGAGGACGATGATCCGCAGGCCCCATCGCTGGATGCCGTCGAAGGCCTCGTCGATGACGGCGGCACGGTCGCGGCCGGTGCCAGCGCGGTCTGGGCGGCGACTCATGCCGGTCAGCCTAGTGGGGGAGCGACCAGTCGACCGGTCGAGCGCCCTGTTGTTCGAGGAGCGTGTTGACCCGGCTGAACGGACGGGAGCCGAAGAAGCCCCGGGACGCCGACAACGGGCTCGGATGTGCGCTCTCGATCGTCGGCGTGGCGCCGAGCATCGCCTTGAGGCCCTGCGCGTCACGTCCCCAGAGCACCGCCACGAGCGGCTGCTGTCGTGCCACGAGGGCGCGGATCGCCTGTTCGGTGACGGCTTCCCAGCCATGACCACGGTGGCTGGCCGGTGCCCTGGTTCGCACCGTGAGGACGCGGTTGAGGAGCATTACTCCCTGTTCGGCCCAGGCCGTCAGGTCTCCGTGGGGGCACGGCTTGATGTCGAGGTCGGTGTGCAGCTCGGTGTAGATGTTCTGGAGGCTGCGGGGGAGCTCCTTCACGTCCGGAGCGACCGAGAACGACAGACCGACCGGATGTCCCGGCGTCGGGTACGGGTCCTGCCCGGTGATCAGCACCTTCACGTCGGACATCGGCTCGGCGAAGGCCCGGAAGATCCGATCACCCGCCGGGAGATAGGTGTGGCCTGCCGCCAGCTCTTCACGCAGGAAGCGACCGACGGCCGTGATGTCGTCGGCCACCGGGGCGAGCGCCGCGGCCCAGTCGGGGGCCATCAGGTCGGTCAGGTTCTTCGTCATGCGTACTCCTTGTGCAGAACTCTTGGCGCGAGCAGGCCCGCCGCGATGCAGCCGACGATAGGCACGACGAACGCTGTCGTGAGCGGAACCCAGGCAGTGAGCAGGCCGACGCACGCCGGCCCGGCGAGCAGCCCCAGGTAGCCAAGACCGGCCACGCGTGCGACGTAGGTGCCGGACGCGCCGACGTCGATGTTGCCGGCGGCGGTGAAGAACTGCGGCACGCAGCCGGCGAGACCGATGCCGAACAGCCCCCAGGCCACGATCGCGGTCGGTGCGTTCGGTGCCAGGGCAGCGCCGGTGAGAGCGATGGCGCCGACCAGCGCAGCGACGCGGACGAACGCTGCCGGTCCGGTGCGGGCCACGATGCGGTCCACGAGCAGCCGCATCACCGTCATCGTCACGGAGAATGCGCCGAACGCCCACGCGGCGACGTCCTTGGGCGCGCCGAGCGACTCGTGCAGGTGAACGGTGCTCCAGTCGTAGGCGACACCCTCGGCGAGCAGCAGCACGAACGCGAGCGCACCGAGCAGGACGACGCGTGACGACCACGGCGCGCGCGGGCCGGACCGTTCGACGTGGTCCCGCGGACCCGGCGCCAGCAGGTGGCTCCGCGCGGCGAGCGTTGCACCGAGCCCGGCTGTCGCCGCGACGCCAAGGCTCACCCGCAGGTCGGTGCCGGTTGCGATGAGAGCCCCACCGAGCACGGCCGCCAGGACGCCACCCAGCGAGAAGAAGGCATGGAACGCGCTCATCACCGGCCGCCCGTAGCCGCGCTCGACCTCGACCGCGTGCGCATTCTGCGCGACGTCGACCGCTCCGTTGGTGAGACCGAGCAAAGCGAGCCCGACGGCCAGCGTCCACACGTCGGTGGCGAGAGCTGGACCAAGCAGCGCGGCGCACAGGAGCAGCGCCGAGATGACGACGACGGGGCGTGAACCGTACTGGTCCACCAGGCGTCCCGCGCCCTGCATACCGACCAGGGCCGCGCCTCCCAGGAGGAGGAGCAGCAGGCCGAGCTGCGCCTTGGAGGCGCCCGTGCGGTCGAGGATCTCGGGGATGTTGACCACCCACATGCCGAGCACGAACCCGTTGACCACGAAGATCGCCGTAGTGGCGCGACGTGCGGGCTCCAAGGTCATGGGCTCACCCTAGGGTCGGAGCCGTGTCCGCCATGTCCTCGTATCGCACCCTTCTGCGCACGGTCGGGCCCGGGTACGTGGCGGTGGCCTTCCTCGGACGCATCCCGCTGGCGATGAGCCAGCTCGGCACCCTGGTGCTGGTCAGCACGCAGACCGGTCGGTACGCCCTCGGCGGCGCGGCTGCCGGTGCCCTGGCCGTCGCGAATGCGATCGGCGCGCCGTTCGCCGGTGGACTTGCCGACCGCATCGGCCAGCGTCCGGTGGTGCTCGGGCAGTCGATCGCCGGAGCGGCCGGACTGCTGGCGGTCGTCGAGGTCACCAGCCGCGACCTGCCTGCCGTGACGATCATCGCGGTGGCCGCGCTCGCCGGGCTCGCGATCCCGCAGATCGGTCCGTTGGCGCGGGTCCGCTGGGGACCGGCCGTGCGTGACGCCGACGACCGCGTCCGGCTGCTCGACGCCGCGTTCTCCTACGAGGGTGCTGCGGACGAGGCGTCGTTCGTGCTCGGGCCGGCGCTCGTCGGCGCCCTCGCCGTGATCGCGAACCCGTCCGGTGCGCTGGTCTGCGCGGCGTTCGTCCTCGCGGCATTCGGCTCCTGGTTCGCGCTGCACCCGACGGCCGCGCTCACCGGTAGCGACCGGGTGCCGGGACAGGCCCGCGGACGGCTGTTCAGTGCGGCGTTCGTCGTGCTCGTCCTCGCCCAGATGTGCGTGGGCATGGTGTTCGGCGGAACCCAGACCGGTTCGACGGTGCTCGCCACTGCAGAAGGCCAGCCGGGCCTCGCCGGCGTCATCCACGCGACCCTCGGCGTCGGCAGCGTCATCGCCGGCCTGGCCGTGACCGGCCTGCCCGAGCGCGTCCTCTACGCCACCCGGATGCTCGTCTCCGCGATCGCTCTTCTCGTGCTCTCCTTGCCCCTGTTGCTGGTCGACTCGATCGGTCCGTTGATGGGTGTCATCGCCCTGCTCGGCTTCGCGGTCGCGCCGTACATGATCAGCAACTTCGCGCTCGCCGGCCATCTGGTGGCGGGGGACCGCGTCGGCATGGCGATGACGATGCTCGCCGGCGCCACCGGCGTCGGTTATGCGCTGGGCTCGTCGGTGGCCGGACGACTCGCGGACGCCCTGGCGTCGCACACACCGGCCTTCGCCGTCACGGTCACCGCCGCCGGGATCGCGGTGGTGCTGTCCCTCGGCTCGCAGCGCCTCCTCCGCGACGCCCGCCCACCAGAATTGGCCCCGTAACCACCACCCAGGCCACTGGTCGTGGTGGTTTGCACGCCAATTCTGGAAGTCAGGGGGCGAGTCGTTCCTCGAGCACCTTGCAGGCGGCCGGCCACTCGTCGTCGGTCATCGAGAACACAACGGTGTCGCGCCACGAGCCGTCGCGCCGCACGCGGTGCTTGCGCAGCACGCCTTCGCGGACGCCGCCGATGCGTTCGACCGCGGCCTGCGAGCGCTCGTTGGCGATGTCGACGTGCCACACCACGCGGGCGCAACCGAGATCGTCGAACGCCCGGCGCATCAGCAGCAGCTTCGCCTCGGTGTTCACGGCGGTGCGCCAGAACCGCCGCCCGAGCCACGTGACACCGATCGCGACCGACCGGTTGACGGGGTCGATCTCGTAGAACGTCGTCATGCCGGCGACGGCGTTGCTCGCCCGGTCGATCTGGGTCCAGGTGATCGTGTCCGGACGTGCCAGGTACCAGTCGTGCAGCCGCGCGGCCTCGTCGAGCGTGGTGGGACGGGCGAAGGACTGCCAGCGGAACACCTCGTCGTCGTCAGCTGCCGCCAGCAGACCCGCGGCGTGGTCTGGGTGCAGCTGCACGAGCTTGACGTGGTCGCCCACCAGGTCAGGCGTCTCGTACCACTGGCTGCGGAGGGTCACGAACGCCCGCGGGCGGGGCGCATCTTCTTGTCGTGCGAAGGGCGCTCGAAGTTGAGCTCGTCCAGGAACGCCGTGGCCCAGTGGTCGATGTCGTTCTCGATGACGGTCTTGCGCATCGTCTTCATGCGGCGAGCCTGCTCGCGCGGTTCGGCTCCCATGGCTTCCATGAGCGCCGCCTTCATGCCGTTGATGTCGTAGGGGTTGACGCGGTACGCCTGCCGCAGCTCCGCAGCGGCGCCGGCGAACTCGCTGAGAACGAGCGCCCCGGCATCGTCGTAGCGGCAGGCCACGTACTCCTTGGCGACGAGGTTCATGCCGTCGCGCAGGGGCGTGACGACCATGACGTCGGCGGCGCGGTACAGAGCCGCCATCTCCTCGCGCGGGTACGACGCGTGCAGATACGTGATCGGCTGCTGGCCGATGCGGCCGACGTCGCCGTTGAGCCGCCCCACCAGCCGGTCGATGTCGTCACGGAGGATCCGGTACTGGTCGACGCGCTCGCGTGAAGGCGTGGCCACCTGCACGAACACGGCGTCGTCGACATCGATGGAGCCGTCGCGGATCAGCTCACCGAACGCGCGCAGGCGTTGCCGCAGGCCCTTGGTGTAGTCGAGGCGGTCGATGCTCAGCAGGACGTGCTTGGGGTTGCCGAGGCTCTCGCGGATCTCCTTGCAGCGGGCGGTGACGTTCTCACTGCGAGCGAGCTGCTCGAACGCGTTCACGTCGATCGAGATGGGAAAAGCCCTGGCGACGACGGTGCGACCCTCGGGGAGGTAGATCAGGTCTCGGTGCGTCTTGTGGCCGACTCGCTCGCGGACGAGACGGACGAAGTTCTGAGCCGCCCCCGGTAGCTGGAACCCAACGAGGTCCGCGCCGAGGAGTCCCTCGAGGATCTGACGCCGCCACGGGAGCTGGGTGAACAGCTCCCGTGGCGGGAAGGGAATGTGCAGGAAGAATCCGATGCGGAGATCGGGCCGCAGGCCACGGAGCAACGAGGGCACCAGCTGCAGCTGGTAGTCCTGCACCCAGACCGTGGCGCCGCGCTTGGCGACCCGCGCGGCGCAGGCAGCGAAGCGGTGGTTGACGTCGACGTAGGAGTCCCACCACTCCCGGTGGAACTCCGGTGGAGCGATGACGTCGTGATACAGCGGCCACAGGGTTCCGTTGGAGAAGCCCTCGTAGTACTCCTCGACCTCCTGGGCCGACAACGGGACTGGGACGAGTCGCAGACCGTCGTGCTCGAACGGCTTGAGCTTCTCGTCGGGTGCGCCGTGCCACCCGATCCAGGCGCCACCCTTGCGACGCATGACGGGTTCGAGCGCGGTGACGAGGCCACCGGGGGACGTGCGCCACGTGACTGCGCCGTCATGCGCGATGTATCTGTCGACGGGCAGACGGTTGGCGATCACCACGAATTCCGCGAGACCAGCCGCCATGGTCGTCACCCTACCTACGCTTCCGGCGGCGACGTCCACTTCGACGCCTCCAGATCCTTATCCGTACCGGACGCCAAGCTGCCCGCGGATCTCGTCCATCACCCGCATGACCGCCACCGTGCCGTCGAGGGGGAGCAGGCCGGACTCGGTGCGGCCGGCGCGCAGGCAGGCGGCCACCTCCTCGACCTCGTGCGCGTAGCCACGGCCGACAACCGGTTCCGCGTGGCTCTCCAGCGTCTCGCCGCGGGCGTAGGTGAATCCGGTGGCCTCGTGGAAGCGGGCCGGGATCTCGAGGCGCCCGCCGTCGCCCGAGACGGCCGCGCGGTTGTCGGACCACGCCATCTGCGTCCACGCCAGGCTCGCCACCGCGCCGCCCGGGTATGTCAGGGTCGCACCGCCCCCGAGGTCGATGCCGCGCTCGGAGAGCGTGCCCGCCGCGGCGACGTCGTCGGGTGCGCCGAGCACGAGGTGGGCGAGCGTGAGCGGGTAGATGCCGATGTCGAGCAGGGCGCTCGCCCCGAGAGCGGGATCCCACAGTCGAGCCACGTCGGTCGGAGCGACGAAGCCGAGCTCGGCTCGCACCTGCCCGATCGTGCCGCAGGCGCCATCGTGTGCGAGCTGCACGACTCGTCGGATGTTCGGGTTCGTGCGCATCCACATGGCCTCGGCGAAGAACAGACCGCGCCGCCGCGCCTCGTCGACGAGACGCTCGGTCGACTCGGTCTCCAACGTCAGCGCCTTCTCGCACAGCACCGCCTTGCCGGACTCGAAACACCGCAGCACGTCCTCCTCGTGACGCCCGTGCGGCGTCGCGACGTAGACGACGTCGACATCGGGATCGTCGGCCAGCTCGCTGTAGGAGGGGTGCGCTCGAACGGTCGACGACGGACTGGAATACTTCCCCGCGAACGCGCGGGCGGACTCCGCGGAGCGTGAACCGACGGCCACCAAGGCGTTGTCCGGTACGAGGGCGAGGTCCTCGGCGAAGCTGTGGGCGATGTTCCCAGTGGCGAGAATTCCCCAACGCACCGGCGGCGACACGAGCGGCATCAAGCCAGCCTAACGAATGACATCGTTGTGATTTACCGTAGGATCAGCCCATGAGCGCAGCAGAGCAGCCGGGACGCGGCACGAGTTCGTCCGCGTTCGATGGCCCAGCTGACGGAACTGCTCTCGACGAACGCGACCGCGAGATCCTCGCGCTCGAGCGTCTCTGGTGGCAGTACGCCGGCGCCAAGGAGCAGGCGATCCGCGAGAAGTTCGACATGTCGTCCACGCGCTACTACCAGGTGCTCAACGCCCTCATCGATCGCGACGACGCCCTCGCCTACGACCCCCTGCTCGTCAAGCGCCTCCGCCGCCTGAGGGCGCAGCGGCAGCGCAGCCGCTCTGCACGCCGCCTGGGCATCGATCTCTGACCCGCGGCTCGTGGACGATCAGCGCAAGACTCCGGGGCGCAAGGCGTACATCCTGCCCGGATGGTTCCTGATCCTGACGGCTGCGGCGTGCGTCGTCGGTCTCCTCGGTCTCGGATGGGCGACGTTCCTCATGCCCAGCGACGAAGCCGCGCCGGTGAGTGCCGCGACCGCATCGCCGACACCCTCGCCCACGCCGAGCCCCACGCCGAGCCCCACCCCGAAGGAGACCAAGTCGCCGACCCCGAAGCCGAGGCCGAAACCGAAACCGCAACCGGAGGTCAGCCGCACTGCCATCGGCGTCGACGTTCTCAACGCCACCCGCACCACCGGCCTCGCCAGGCAGGTGGGCGCGCGCGCCACGGCGGCGGGATGGACCGTCAGCAACATCGACAACTGGCGAAGGGGGGCGGCCCAGACGGCGGTGCACCACCCGGTCGGCCGCAGGGCCGAGGCGCGACTGCTCGCGAATGATCTCGGAATCGGCCCGGTGCTCACGATCAAGGCAGGCATGCGCACGGACCGCCTCACGGTGATCCTGCTCGGAATGCCATGATTCGGGAATGTCGCGAACGACCACCGAGGTGGACGCCGTGGTGGCCGATCCGTCCGGCACCCTGCTCGCCCTCGACTTCGACGGCACGCTCGCGCACGTGGTCGACGACCCCGCCACCGCCTTCGCGCACGCCCACGCAGTCGACTCCCTGAGCCGGCTCGGACCTCTCCTCGGACAGATCGCGATCATCACCGGCCGTCCGGTTCGCCAGGCGCTCGAGCTCGGCGGCTTCGCCGGTCGTCCGGGCTTCGAGTCGCTGATCGTGTGTGGTCAGTACGGTGCCGAGAGGTGGGACGCCTCCACGGGTGAGACGCACGCGCCCGATCACCCCGACTCGGTCCGCCTGCTGGCCGAACTTCTCCCGAAGTGGCTGGCCGACCGCGGCGCCGATCACGTGCGAGTCGAGGACAAGGGGCTTGCCGTCGCCGTCCACACGCGAGGCCTCGAGGACGGTCTTCTCGACGTGCTCGCCGGGCCGCTCCAGTCGCTGGCCACGGAGCACGGGCTCACCGTCGAGCCGGGGCGTCGGGTCGTGGAGCTGAGAGCGCCCGGGCCGGACAAGGGCGAAGCTCTGGAGGGGCTGGCCGAGGAGATCCCCGCGCGCCACGTCGTGTTCGCCGGTGACGACCTCGGCGACCTGCCCGCGTTCGACGCGGTCGACCGGCTCCGCTCGCAGGGGATCGGCGGGCTGCTCGTCTGCTCGGCCTCCGACGAGCAGGACGCGCTCGTCGCGCGGGCCGACCTCGTGCTCGACGGACCCGATGCCGTCGCGGTCTGGCTGGGTGGGCTGGCCGACGCCCTCGAGGCAGGACGAGGATCCTGACCCCACTCCCACACACCCCGTGGACGCGGATCCGCACAGTCGTCAACTGGATCAACCTCAGCACTCCGCTCGGTCTCCTGGTCGCCCGCCTCGGGGGCACCACGCGAGCACGCCGCGGCCGCGGCACCCATGTGTGTCCCGGCTACAGATTCGGGTTCCCGGTCGCCGGGGCCTTCACCATCGGCAGCGTCATCATCAGCAAGCACGATCTCGGCTGGCTGGAAGCGCGGCCGAAGCTGCTCCGCCACGAGGACCGGCACTGCACACAGTTCGCCTTCCTCCTCGGACCCGTCATGCTTCCGCTCTACTTCATGTCCGTCGGCGTCTCCTACCTGGTCGCCGGCAACCACTCCTCATACAACGTGTTCGAGCGCCTGGCCGGCCTCGACGACGGCGGCTACCCGCCCCCGACCACCCGCTTCAAGCGCCGGCGCTGACACGACTCGGTACGCGGCCCCCGAGATCTCACGGATCGGACCGATTGGACGCATGATGAGACGCGCCCGTAGGCTGAAGACCACTCATCATGAGGGGCAGAGGGACACGGCCCGGCGAAGCCCCAGCAACCAGTTCTCCCGGTCACGGGAAGCCAGGTGCTACATCCGTCCCGGACGAGATTCGATCCGGGGAAGATGACCAGGAGACTTCGTGAGTACACAGGCAACAGAGAACGTTTCGGCCGCGACCCCACCCCGCGATGGCGCGTTCGGCCCGGCCCGCTCACTGGTGTGCCGCGAGTGCGGAACCGAGCGCGAGCTCGGCCCGTTCTACGCGTGTTACGAGTGCTTCGGGCCGCTCGAGATCGGCTACGACTTCGGCACGGTCACGCGCGAGCAGATCGAGTCGGGTCCCCGCAGCATCTGGCGCTACCGGGACCTGCTGCCGGTGCCGGCCGACGTCGCCTCCATCCCGAACACGGACCCCGGCTTCACCCGTCTGGTCAAGGCCGACAACCTCGCACGCGAGCTCGGCATCCGGTCGCTGTGGGTCAAGGACGACTCCGGCAACCCGACCCACTCCTTCAAGGACCGCGTCGTGGCTGTCGCCCTGGCCGCCGCTCGCGAGCTCGGCTTCAAGGTCCTGGCCTGTCCGTCCACGGGCAATCTGGCCAACGCGGTCGCCGCTGCAGCGGCGCGCGCCGGCATCCGCGGCGTCGTGCTCATCCCCGACGACCTCGAGCAGGCCAAGATCCTCGCCAGCGCCGTCTACGGCGGCTCCCTCGTCGCGGTGCGCGGCAACTACGACGACGTCAACAAGCTCGCCAGCGAGATCGCCGGCGAGGAGTCCGACTGGGCCTTCGTGAACGTCAACGTGCGGCCGTACTACGCCGAGGGCTCCAAGACGCTCGGCTACGAGGTGGCCGAGCAGCTCGGCTGGAAGCTGCCCGAGCAGGTCGTCATCCCGGTCGCCTCCGGCTCGCAGCTCACCAAGGTCGACAAGTCGTTCGGCGAGCTGGCCCGACTCGGCCTCGTCGACGACACGCCCTACAAGATCTTCGGCGCCCAAGCCACCGGCTGCTCGCCCGTCTCGGCCGCTTTCAAGGACGGCCACGACGTCGTGCGGCCGGTCAAGCCGGACACCATCGCCAAGTCGCTCGCAATCGGCAACCCAGCAGACGGCCCGTACGTGCTCGACGTCACGCGTCGCACCGGTGGCGCGGTCGAGGACGTCAGCGAGGACGAGATCCGCGACGGCATCGCCCTGCTCGCCCGTACCGAGGGCATCTTCGCCGAGACCGCCGGTGGCGTCACCGTCGCGACACTCAAGAAGCTGCTCGAGGCCGGACAGCTCGACCCCGACGCCGAGACCGTCGTGTTCAACACCGGCGACGGTCTCAAGACCCTCGACGCGATCTCCGGTCGCGTCGGACCCACCGCCACCATCGATGCCACGTACGATGCGTTCGTCGACGCTGGCATCACCTGACCCGGAACAAGGAGCCTGCATGACCGTCTCGGTCCGAATCCCCACGATCCTGCGCACCTACACCC
>NZ_JBOHDT010000061.1:0-6707 GCF_050700635.1 Aeromicrobium sp. | reverse complement strand
GCGGCCTCGCTCCCGGACATGTGGCGCACCACCGACCACGACACCGTGATCGCGGCACTGCGCCGCCTGGACGAGACAGCCCTGGCCGGTCGTTGAGCTAGCCGACCTCGTGCGGGTAGGCCGCAGCGCGGCCCTGGAACGCAAGAATCGCGGGGTTGACGACAATGCCGTCCTGGATCTCGATGGCGCGGCTGATGGTCTCGTCTCGCTTCCAGGAGTCCGGCCCTTCCAGAACGGTCCGCAGGAACGGGATGATTGCCCGACTGTTCTCCCATGTCGCGGAGTTCCAGAGGTACGACGGGGAGTGATCGACGGCGTAGTAGCCGATGTGATCCCCGACCTCGAACATCGGGTCGTCGAAGCCCGTGGGCCGGGCCCAGCTGAAGCCCATCCCCTCATCGCAGGAGACGTCGACGACCAGGCTGCCGCGGGCGAAGCCCGGCAGGTCGGCCTCGGTGAGGTACATCAACGGCGCCGCAGGATTCTGCAACGTGCAGTTGACCACGATGTCGGCGGCGGTGAGGAACGGTGCGAGTGGGACGCGTCCCTCGTCGGTGATCACGTGGCTGAGATGGGGCTCCTGTGCGTCGTGCTCGAACTGCCGGATCACGACGGAGTGGATCGGCGATCCGACGGCGGCGACCTTGCGGCTCGTCAGGACCGTCACGTCGTGCACTCCGTGGGCGTTGAGGGCGGTCACTGCCCCGCGGGCGGTGGCGCCGAACCCGATCACCACGGCGCGCAGCGGGCGGCCGTAGACGCCGGTGATCCCGGAGAGCGCCATGGCATGCAGCACCGAGCAGTAGCCGGCGATCTCGTTGTTCTTGTGGAAGACGTGCATTCCGACCGTGCCGTCGATGGTCCATTGGTTCATCGCCTCGAAGGCGATCACGGTCAGCCGGCGATCGATGGACGCCTGCGTGAGTGCAGGGTCCTGCACGCAGTGCGGCCAGCCCCACAGGGTCTGACCGGGCGAGAGCGACTCGACGTCGGCGAGCTGCGGCTTGGGCAGCAGCACGACATCGTTGTCCGTGATCAGTTCGTCGCGTGGGAGGATGCCGGCGACGTGCTCAGCCAGCTCGCTGTCGGCGTACCCGAACTTCTCCCCGTACCCCGTCTCGAATGTGATCCGTGCGCGCAGGTCGGCGTCCATCTCGGGCAGGTGGATGGGGTGCAGAGGTAGCCGATGCTCGTTCTCCTTCGCCGACGAGCCCACCACTCCGAGGCTCAGCAGCGGCACGAGACGGCTCGCCACGGCGACTTGTCGCTCACGTTTGAACTCTCTGATCGGGAGCCTGAACAGCCCCGTGCCACGACCCTACGCCTGGGGAATCAGACGCGTCGTAGGACCGCGGTGACCTTGCCCAGGATCGTGGCGTGGGTGCCGTCGATGGGGGAGTAGTCGTCGTTGTGGGGGAGTAGCCACACCTGGCCGTCCTTGCGCTGGAATGTCTTGACTGTGGCCTCGCCGTCGAGCATCGCGGCGACGATCTCACCGTTCTCGGCGACCGGCTGCTGCCGGACGACGACATAGTCGCCGCTGCAGATGGCCGCGTCGATCATGGAGTCTCCGCTGACCTCGAGCAGGAAGAGCGTGCCGTCGCCGACGAGTGACTTCGGCAGCGGGAACACGTCCTCGATGCGCTCTTCGGCGAGGATGGGGCCGCCGGCGGCGATGCGTCCGACCACCGGCACATAGGTGGCGTCGGGCCGGGCGTCGCCGATGCCGGTCTCGTCGATGCTGCTGTCGTCCGCGGAACCGAGCGTGCGGCGGGCCTTGAGGACCTCGGGCAGGAAGATCTCGAGCGCACGTGGACGGTTGGGGTCGCGCTTGACGTAGCCGAGCTTCTCGAGCACCCGCAGCTGGTGCGCTACCGAGGAGGTGCTGGCAAGGCCGACGGCCGCGCCGATCTCGCGCATGCTCGGGGGATAGCCGCGTATCTCGATCTCCTCGCGCAGGAAGACGAGCACCTTCTGCTGGCGTGGGGTGAGCCCGGTGAGGTCGTCGACCGGTCCGTCGGGCAGCTCACGGATGGAATTGGGGGAGCCGGGCGGGCGTCCGCGCCTGGGCCTGCTGTCTTCGCTCATGCCGCTCAGCGTAGTCCCGCTCGTTCGATTCTTCAAACATATGTTCGATGGCGTGTCGCTGTTCGGCATGGCCTAGATTGGGGCCGTGACGAAGACCCTCGTGCAGCCCGGACACCCCCGCTCCGCGGTCGTCACGGGGGCTGCGCGAGGCATCGGCCGGGCCATTGCCGTCGAGCTCGTCGACCGCGGTTATCAGGTGGTCGTCACCGACCTCGACGCCGAGTCGGCCAAGGTCACTGCGGGTGAGATCGGCGCGCCACTCGGCCTCGGGCTCGACGTCACGGATCCGGCTGCGACTCGTGGCGTGGCCGAAGAGGCCCGGATCCTGGCTCCACTCGGCGCGTGGGTGTGCAACGCCGGCGTCGGCTTCGACGGCGACCTCAGCGACCTCACCGAAGCGCAGATCCGTACCCTCGTCGACGTCAACATCCTCGGCGTCGTCTGGGGCTCACGCATCGCCACCGAGGTGTTCCGGGCGCAGGCGGCGGAAGGCATCAAGGGCGGCGACATCGGCGTCACCGCGTCGCTCAGCTCGCACGGGCCGGTGCCGGGCCTGAGCATGTACGCGGCCACCAAGGCCGCGGCGCTGTCGCTCGTCACGTCGCTCAGCGTCGAGCTCAAGCGCGACAGGATCCGCGTCCACGCCATCTGCCCCGATGGAGTGGACACCGAGATGGTGCGCGAGATGGAGAGCGGCGGCAAGGCTCAGTCGCTCGTCGCGTCCGGCACGTTCTTCCAGCCGGCGCAGGTCGCTCGCGAGCTGGTCGAGATGTTCGGCACCCGCCGGGTCTACCGCACGATGCCGTTGTGGCGCGGAATCCAGACACGAGTGACGGCGCTGGCACCCGGGCCGACCATGCGGCTCGAGCCGGTGCTGGTGCGGATGGGCCGCCGCAAGATCAGGAAGGGCAAATTCGTATGACCTATCTCGTCGTGGGCAAACGCGACGGAAACCGCTGGCAGCTCGACGTCAAGGATGTCGGCACCACCTCGGCCGACGACCTCCCCGGCATCGAGCCGGCCGTGCGCGCGTTGCTGCGCGAGTACGGCATCGAGGGTTCCGGCGACGTGGACCTACAGCTGCTCATGCCCGACTTCGAGGTCGACCTCTCCGAAAGTCAGGTGCCGCACGGATCGTCGTTCGACCGCTCAATCGTGAGCGGCGTCATCCTGCTCGTCGTGGCTCTCGTGGCGATCGTCCTGCTGCTGACACTCCTTCTGCGCTGACGGCAGGCGCGCTCGAGCGCCGGCGCGTCCGCGCGAGCTAGGACGTCCCGCCTCCCGGTGGTCAGATCATGCCGTTCGTGCTCATCCAGTCCCAGAGGTAGATGCCGACGTAGGCGACGACGGCCACGAGGCCGAGGACCATCGCGGCGATGGCCATGGTGCGACCCTTGGCCGACTCGCGTGCCGCCATGCCGAGCAGGATGCCGCCGAAGGCCAGGGCGAGGGTGACTCCGGCCCAGAACGCCATGACAGTGATCGCGCCGAGGATCGACAGCGTCAGGGCGGTCATGGCCGCGGCGTCCTTGTCCAGGGTCCGCGGGATCACCACGGCGAAGACGATCGCGGCTGCGACAACGGCGATTCCGCTGATGATCAGGAACTCGGACGTGCTCGCCTCGGCCCCGGGCGAACCGTCGCCGTAGATGCCAAGAGCGGTGAAGCCGATCGTCGCCAGGGTGACGCCGATCGCTGTGGGAACCAGCATGTGGCGGATCTGTGCGGATTCGTAGTGAGTGAAATGGAACGGGTGGGAGGCGGTCATCAGAAGCTCCTATCTCCTGAGATTTCTTGCTGCCGATTCTACTCCTGAGAGCGCTCCTGAGCGCCTGCCGTTTCCGCTGTTTCTGCTGGTCGTAGGGCGTTCTCGCGCACCGCTTCGACCGCCGAGCCGAGCAGCAGTGCGTAGATGCCGATCCACAGCCAGAGCTGCAGCACGACGACGCCGGCAAGCGCGCCGTACGTCTCGCCGTAGCGGCCGAAGTTGTCGACGTAGAAGCTGAAGCCCACCGAGACCAACACCCACATGGCGCTCGCGATGAGCACACCCTTGCCCACGAGTCGCGGCGGGTCGTCCGGGCGATCAGGTGCGACCCGCAGCAGGATGCCGATCGACACCACGATGGCACCGAGCAGGAGCAGCCATCGTCCCGCTTCGAGCCCCATGCGGAGTCCGGGCACATCGACCACGGCGTCGAGAAAGACGGGCGTCACGGCGACGAGGGTGAGCATGACGGCGAGGAAGGCGATTGCGCCGAGGGTGAGCCCGAAGGCGATCAGCTTGCGCTTGACGAACCCGCGCGTCTCCTCGAAGCCGAACATCGTGTTGACGGCGGTGATGAGGTTGCCCACCCCGGCCGATGCCCCATAGAGCGCAAGTGCGATGGCGACAACGAGACCGATGCTCAGGGATCTGCTCTCGGTAGTCGTGAGCGCCTCCATCTGGTCCGTGATGAGCGTCGCTGCGTCGGCCGGGAGCGTCTCGGCGATGCGGTCGGACTGCCGGGCGACGGTGAGCGGGTCGGCGAACAGGCCGTAGGCGAGCACGCCGGCGATCATCGCGGGGAACAGGGAGAGGAAGGCGTAGAACGCGACGCCGGCGGCGAGGAGCGGGGCCTGCTTGGCCGACGCCTGCTTCCAGGCGCCGAGGGCGGTGCGGCGTGGCGAGGGCATGCGTTCGACCGTAGTGGCGGCTTGCGACACGCGCTAGCCGACGACGTGTTCGAAAAATTCTGCCTGTCATTCCAGGCGAAAGTGCATATCGATCGGCATCGTGTTCGATTGCCTCTGGCTTTTGTCGGAGGTCCGTCCTATTGTCGTACATGTGTTCGATCGAACGTCTGTTCACCATCGAATGACATCGAGAACCGCGTACGGCCGAGCACACCAACTTCATCTCAGGCACTGCCAGATCGAATCCGTCTCACTTCCCCCTCGGAGGCACTCATGAGCAGCATCCTTCTCGGCGACGTCGGCACGGCTCGCCATCTCCACCTGGTCGCTGACCTGCCGCGTCCGGCGCATCTTCAGCTGACGCGCCGCGGACGCCTCGCGGTGCTTGTCGCCGCGTTGATCACGCTCGCAGTCCTGGTTGTGGCGCTCGGATCGTCCACCACGGCCACGGGCGACGCGGGCGCGCCAGTGGCCACCCGCTCGGTCACGGTCGAGCCCGGCGACACCCTATGGAAGGTCGCCTCGCAGGCCAACCCCAACGGCGACATCCGCCAGACGGTCGACGACATCATGCAGCTGAACTCCCTGCCGAGCGCGGGAGGCCTGCAGATGGGCAGCGAGATCGCGGTCCCCATCTACGAGTGACGCTCCGGACACCGACGGGGAAGCGGTGTCCGGGGCGTCGTCACTCTCTCGGTGGTTGAGTAGCCGCGAGGAACGAGCGGCGTATCGAAACCACCAACCTGCACAATTGATGCATGCGCATTTACGTGGTGGCCGACGAGTCCGATCGCGACGGCGGGTTCGTCGTCGAACGGCTGGTGCAGCGCGGAGCCGAGATGATTGAGCTCGACCGTGCCGACCTCCCGGTCTTTGTCGATCTCGAGGATCCGTCCATGCTCCTGCTGCTCGGATCCGCCCGAGGCGCGCACGAACCGGCAAGCATCGACGTGGTGGCGCGCGAGTCGGCCCTGGCGCGAGCGGCACTGCGGGCCGGCGTCCCGGTGATGGCGATCTGCTACGGCGCCCAGCTGCTGGCGCGCGCGCTGGGCGGCACGTCGTACGAGGCCGACGACCCCGAGCTCGGCTGGCTCCGGGTCGACACGATCGACAGCGTTCTGTGTCCCGAGGGTCCATGGGCGCAGCTGCACACCGACGTCTTTACGCCGCCGCCGAACGCCCATGTGCTCGGCAGCTCCTGGTACGGCCCCCAGTGCTTCGTCGACGACAGCCTCGGCGCCCGCTCGATCGCCTGGCAGTTCCACCCCGAGGTCACCACCGAGACCTACAACCGTTGGATCGACGAGGACGAGGGCATGATCCGCGCCGCCGGCAAGGATCCAGGCGAGCTGCGCCGCCAGGCGCTCGCCAACGCCGCCCGCAGCCGCAACGCCGCCCACCGGCTCACCGACGACGCCCTCGAATTCCTCGGCGTCGGGATCAGCGACACGCCGGTTTCCGACCAGCTCAACGCGCGCTGACCTGCGCAGACATCGACCAGTCGAAAAAGTGTCGGTGGCTTCCACCAAAATGTTGTCCAGCCCCGATCTCCGGCGTACAGTGGCACTAGATCTAGTAGTTACAGAGATGTTCTTCGTCCACATCTAGTACACAGGATGAAGGGCGTCACCCACAGGTTCAACTCCGGAATCCACACGGTTTCCACACCTTCGTCCTCAGGGACACGGCGCGCGGAACCCCGCGACTTCGGTATGAGAGGAGCACGCGATGCACTGCCCGTTCTGCAAGCACACCGACACCCGCGTGCTCGACAGCCGCGTGGCCGACGAAGGCGGAGCCATCCGGCGCCGCCGGGTGTGCTCGAAGTGCGAGAAGCGCTTCACCACCATCGAGCAGATGCAGCTCACCGTGCTCAAGCGCTCCGGCGCCACCGAGCCGTTCGCCCGCGACAAGGCGATCGCCGGCGTCCGCAAGGCCTGCAA
>NZ_JBOHDT010000060.1:0-4317 GCF_050700635.1 Aeromicrobium sp. | reverse complement strand
CCTTCTCGAAGCAGTTGTCACTCGACTGGCCCGCACCGCAGGCACCGGTCGCGAGGCTGAGCAGCACCACCGCACTGATCACTGTGAGTCGCATGGTCCATACACCCTTCCTTCGATGGGCCGACCTTGGCCTGACCACAGCGTGCACCCATTGCGCTGAAGCAGGCCTGAACCGGAGACTGCCGATCTACGCTTCGCTCATGGTGCGGCTGCGGCGGGTTTCAGCGAGCATGCCCGGCTGGTCGCGAGTACGGCACGGTCGCGGATTCCGGTACCTCGACGTGGGCGGCGAAGCCCTCGACACCGTTGACCTCGACCGCTGCAAGAAGCTGGTGATCCCGCCGGCGTGGACCGAGGTGTGGATCTGCCCGATCGACAACGGCCACCTCCAGTCGGTGGGCACCGACGACGCGGGACGACGCCAGTACCTCTACCACCCGGCCTGGCGAACTCGCCGCGACGCCGAGAAGTTCGAGCACATTGAGCGGTTCGCGCGCTCGCTGATCCGGCACCGACTGGCCGCCCGCCGCGACCTCGCGGGCGAGCCCGACGTCACGACCGTCTCGGCCGCCGCGTTCTCGCTGCTCGATCTCGGCATGTTCCGCATCGGCTCCGAGCGGTACACCGACGAGCACGGCAGCTACGGCCTGACGACCATCGAGAAGGACCACGTCGAGCGCGACGGCCGGGGCATCTCATTCCGGTACACCGCGAAGTCTGGGCAGGAGGTGGACGTCACCGTGCGTGACGACCGGGTGGGGGCGTTGCTCGACACCCTGTTGCGGCGCCGCGGCGGTGGCGACCGCCTGCTCGCGTACAAGGACGGCCGGCGATGGCGTGACCTCGATGCCGACGACGTCAACGAGTACGTCAAGCAGCGGCTCGGCGAGGACTTCACCGCCAAGGACTTCAGGACGTGGCGGGGCACCGTCATCGCCGCTCATGCGCTCTCGCTCTCGGACGCGTCGAGCAAGACGGCGCGCAAGCGATCTGTCGCGGACGCGATGCGTGAGGTCGGCGACCATCTCGGCAACACCGCGACCGTGGCTCGCGGTTCGTACGTCGATCCCCGCGTGGTCGACCTCTTCGACGACGGCATCACGGTCGCCGGCGGGCACCGAGCCATCGCCCCCGGCGCACCGGTGAATCGCACCCTGGAGCGCCAGGTGCTGCGACTGCTCAAAAGGGCGTGAGGGCACCTCGACCGCACATGGAAGGGCCCGCCTCAGGGGTTGATGAGCTTCAACGGGTTGATGAACCCGGACCCGGTGTTCCTGTCCTTGCCGGAAGCCTCGAGGTCCTGAGCCGTGGACTCGAGACGACGCGCAACGGTCGCCTGGCCCCAGCCACGTTCGGCGATGGCCAGGGCCCCGGCGGCGGAAACATAACCGGAGGCGAAGGACGTGCCTGAAATCTTGCAGTAGTTGGCACTGCTCGAGCACCCGAGGCCGACGGAGTTGTTGATCATCGTCGAGATGATGCCGTCGCCCGGGGCCACGACGTCGATCCACGAACCACAGCTCGAGTACGACGACCGACTGATCGATTTCGACACGGCGCCGACACCTACGACGCCCGAGTATGCGGCCGGATACTCGGTCGGCGCGCCGAGCAGCCCGCAGCCTCGGTTCCCACCGGCCGCGACCACGAGCCGGTTCTTGCTGATCGCGTAGGAGACGGCCGACTGCATCGCGGTGCTCGAGCTGCTGCTCCCCAGCGACAGGTTGATGACCTTGGCACCCTGGTCGGCGGCGTAGATGATGCCCTTCGCGACGTCGGCGCTCGAGCCGCTGCCGTTCCGGTCGAGGACACGGACCGGGAGGATCTTGGCCCTCGGTGCCAGGCCGGCGATGCCCCGGTTGTTGTTGGCCAGAGCCGCGATGATGCCCGCGACGTGCGTGCCGTGCCCGTTCAGGTCGTTGGCGGGCGTGCCCGGGGTGACGAAGTCCCGGCCGGACAGCACGTTGCCGGAGAGGTCGGAGTGCGACGACTTCACACCGGTGTCAACGACGGCCACCTTGATGCCGCCGCCCTTCGTGGACTGGTTGACCGTCTCGCCCTTGAGCGCGTCGAGCGCCCACTGCTGCGAGCGGTGTGTGTCGTTGTAGGCATCGATGGACACCCGGTGGTCCATCTCGGCGCCGATCGTCGAGGAGCGATCAAGCGCTCGGGCCACGAGGTCGACGGCCTGCGTCCGTGTGTCGGCCAGAACGGTGGAGATGACCGGCGCGCCATCGGCGCCTCGAGAAGTCACCACGACCTCAAGCGGCTCACCCTTCGGCGCCTTCGCGACGATGTCGGCGGCCTTGTCGTCCTTGTCGTCACGGTCCGACGCCGACGAGGATGCCGGAGCGGACAGCAGCAAGACAGTCAGGATCGGAAGCACCAGAAGGTGGCACCAAGTGCGGATCTTGGTGAGAGTCACGACTTCTCCTCATGGGGGTTGCTGACCTCAAACGAGCGATTCCACCCGAAAGTGACGCTCAACCAGGCACCATTATGACGTCCCGGGCCCGGCGCCACTGCCGAATGTCGGTTCGTTCTCGGGCCGCCACCGGTGGACGCTGTAGGCGAGAAGGGACCACGCCGCCACCGCCGACGCCATCAGGCCGACCCCCGTGCCCCATCCGTGAGCGGGCAGCTCCGGCCCGAACCCGAACCCCAGGACCTCGAACCGCGGGATGTTCGGCGAGATCCACCAGACGACGCCGAGCGCGAACAACCACAGTCCACCGAGAGCGCTGACGACGATCCGCGGCAAGGTGGCAACGCCGTACTTGGCGGCCGCGATGGCTCGGACGCGTAGCGGATCAAGGATCCGCCTGGCCCACGCGTAGTGCGGCGCGAGGAGGGCGATTCCGGCCACCAGGACGATCGTGCCGGGCCCCGGGAGCGGCATCATCGGGATGCCGATGACGACCAGCGTCCAGCCGAGAAACTCGCTGCCCGTGCGTCGGTACCACCGGCGGAGACGCGCCCCCTGGCTCATGTCAACAGCATGCCATTTGACTGCAGATTCAGTTGGCGAAAGCTCGCCTCTCACAGTTCAATGGACCGGTGAACATCGCCGCCCGACTTCTCGCCCTGGCCGAGGACACACTCAACGTCCAGCTCCCCATCCGTCTCCGGGCCTGGGACGGCAGCGAAGCCGGTGTCGAAGGCGCTCCCGTGCTCGTCATCCACGACAAGCGAGCCCTCCGGCACATCATGTGGTCCCCCGGCGAGCTCGGCGTCGCCCGGGCCTACGTGCAGGGCTACCTCGACGTCGAGGGCGACCTCGCGGAGGGCTTGAGTGGGATGTGGTCCGCGGTGCGCACCGCCCGGGCCGCCGACCCCGACGCCGCCAAGCCGCGCATCCGCCCCGGAATCGTGCTGCGCGCCGCTCGGCTCGCTCTTCGCACCCGTGCCATCGGGCGCCGGCCCGCGATCCCGGCCGCGGAATCGCAGCTCACCGGCGACCTCCACTCACGTGAGCGCGACCGCGCCGCCATCTCGCACCACTACGACCTGTCCAACGACTTCTACGAGCTCATCCTCGACGACACGATGGCGTACTCCAGCGGCTTTCACATCACGCCGGAGATGACGCTGGCCGAGGCCCAGCGGGCCAAGCTCGATCTCATCTGCCGCAAGCTCGGGCTCGAGCAGGGCATGCGGATGCTCGACATCGGTTCCGGCTGGGGCTCGCTGACGTTGCACGCCGCCGAGCACTACGGCGTCCACGTCACCGGGGTGACTTTGTCGAGCGAGCAGCGCGACTTCGTCATGAAGCGTGCCGCCGAGCGCGGCCTGCAGGGCCGGGTCGACGTCAGCCTGCGCCATTTCCGCGACCTCGAGGGCGCCGGCGTCACCGACGGAGGAATCGACGCGATCGCCTCGGTCGAGATGGGCGAGCACGTCGGCGACGCCGAGTACGTCGTCTTCACCGAGTCCATCCACCGCTACCTGCGCCCCGGCGGCAGGGTGCTCATCCAGCAGATGTCCCGCAGCAACGACCACCCGGGAGACAGCCCCGGTGGTGGTCCGTTCATCGAGACGTACATCGCTCCCGACATGCACATGAAGCCGCTCGCGAAGACGATCGGGCTCATCAGCGATGCCGGTCTGGAGATCCGCGACGTGCAGGCGATGCGCGAGCACTACCCGCAGACGGTCGCCGCCTGGTCGCGCAACCTGGAGGACAACTGGTCGAGGGCCGTCGCGCTGGTCGGTGCGGAGACGGCCCGGGTCTGGCGACTGTACTTCGCCGGCGGGTCGCTGGCGTTCGAGGAGAACCGCATGGGCGTCGACCAGATCCTGGCCGTCAAGCCGTCGAGC
>NZ_JBOHDT010000059.1:0-15625 GCF_050700635.1 Aeromicrobium sp. | reverse complement strand
AAAGGCGGGCGTCGTCAAAGGATCGTGCCGGGATTCAGGATGCCGTCCGGATCGAGGGCGGTCTTGACCCTCCGGGTCAGCTCCATGACGTCCGGGCCGAGCTGGTCGGGCAGAGCGCTCTTCTTGGTCGTCCCGACGCCGTGCTCGCCGGTGATGGTGCCGCCGAGCTTGATCGCCGCGGCCATGACGGCGGCGAAGGCCTCGGCGGCCCGCTGCGTGGAGTCAGGGTCCTTCTCGTCGAACACGATGATCGGGTGGGTGTTGCCGTCGCCGGCGTGCGCGACGACAGGGATCTCGATGTCGTGCTCGACCGCGATGGCGGTGATCGCCGCGAGCAGGTCGGGCAGCAGCGGGATTGGCGCGCCGACGTCCTCGAGCATCAACGTGCCGCGCGCACCGATGGCGGGGAACGCCTGCCGACGGGCCTCGACGAACATCTCGCCCTCGTCGGGGTCGTCGGTGACGAACACGTCGGTGGCACCCGAGGCAGTGCAGGCGGCCTGCATCGTGGCGACCTCCTCGCCGCGCGCACCGGCGGGAGCATCCGACTGGGCCAGGAGCAACGCGCCGGCCGTCCGGTCCAGCCCCATCGTGCGGAAGTCCTCCACTGCGTTGATGGACGCCTGGTCCATCAGCTCGAGCATCGACGGCCGCAGCTCCCGCCGCACCGCCACGACGGCGCGCGCCGCGGCATCGACGTCAGGGAAGGTCGCCACCATCGTCGAGCGCGCGGACTGCGCCGGGACCAGCCGCAGGATGGCCCGGGTGACGATGCCGAGCGTGCCCTCACTGCCCACGAACAGCTTGAGCAGACTCAGCCCCGCCACGTCCTTGATGCGCTTGCCGCCGAGAGTCACCAGGGTGCCGTCGGCGAGCACGACGTCGAGGCCGAGCACATAGTCGGTGGTGACGCCGTACTTGACGCAGCACAACCCGCCGGCGTTGGTCGCGATGTTGCCGCCGATGGAGCAGATCTCGTAGGACGACGGGTCTGGCGGGTACCACAGGCCGTGCTCGGCGGCAGCGACCTTCACGTCGCGGTTGAACGCACCCGGTTCGACCACGGCCACCTGGCACTCGGTGTCGATCTCGACCGTGCTCATCCGTTCGAGGCTGAGGACGATGCCCCCGTCGACGGCGCCCGACCCACCCGACAGTCCGCTGCCGGCGCCGCGCGGCACAACCGGCACGCCGTGTCGAGCCGCCCACCGTACGGTCGCCTGCACCTGGCCGGCGTCCTCGACGCGCACGACCGCGAGAGGCGTGCCCGCGTTCGGGTCGCGGGACCAGTCGAAGCGGTATCCCTCGACGACGTCCGGGTCGGTGACCACGACGGATTCCGGCAGCGCCTCGCGAAGCTCAGTCAGCGCGTCCATCGGTCACCCCTCGTCTCAGCTCTGTGAAGCCTGGCTCACCTTGTCGACGGCGGTCCGGGCGATCGACTCAAACTTACCGCCGCCCAGCCCGGAACCCAGACCGTAGTTGCCCAGCAGGACGACGTTCTGGTCGACCCTCACCACCACGAGCGACATGGCGATCTCGAAGTCCACCGAGCTCTCGATCGCACCGAGCTGGACGGCGATCGAGTCGTCGCCCAGATCGGGGAAGGTCATCGGGGCGACCGTGAACTCGGTGACGACCCCTTCGGAGTCCTTGGTCTGGAACTCCTTGCAGCTGGCGAACGCCTCGCGCAGCGTCGCCATCGACTTCTTGATCGTCGACCCTTCGAACGACGTGACCTGCTCCTCGATGAACGGGCCGGCGTCGCCCTCCTTGAACCCGACCTGTCCCTCGCCGAACGGCTTCCCCCTGTTCTCGTCGTTCAGGGCCGACAACAGGTCCCGGCACTGCTTCGTGCCCTGGGTGACATCGTCGGTACTGCCTTCCTCGTCGAGTGCCAGGTCAGGATCCTTGGAAAAGCCGGACGGCAGGTCGTCGATCGTGAGCAACGCCTTCTTGATCTGGGTCTCACTGAGCGGATCCGCGGTGGCGGTCTGGTCCGGACCCGCACTTGCTCCACATCCGCCGAGCAGAAGGCAGCAGGCGGCGGCGATCGCGATGGGGCTCCCGGGCATCGGCATGAACTCAGCCGCGCCGCAGCTCGAGGAAGATGCTGGGGCCGAAGTCGCGGGCGGCGAGACGACGCTGAGCGACCTTCTCCGCGGCGAGCATGACCCCGTTCGGCAGCACCTTCTTGAGCTTCTCGCTGCGCAGGTTCGAGACCGACAGCTTGTCGACGAGCGTGAGCCTGGCGGACGCGAGCTGGCTGACGACGGTGTCGATGTTGTGGTTGACGAACGCGATTGCGTCGGGCTCGTCGGCGGGCGCCGTGCGGATGCTCACCGGTTCGGTCGGCAACGGCTTGCCCTCCTTCTTGTAGCGGCGGCGGTTCTTGAAGTGCCCGTAGTTGGCCACCTCGATCAGCGCCGTGCCGCCGGGCTTCAGCACACGGGCGATCTCGGCGAACTCCGTGCTGGGCTCGGGGATGTGGTGCATGACGCGCACCATCGTGATCAGGTCGAGTGACGCGGCATCGAACTGGAGGTCGTCGGCCTGCATCTGCACCTGGTCGATGTCGGTGCCGGCGAGGACTGTCTTCGCAGCCTCGAGCTGGGTCAGGCTCGGCTCGGCCAGGGTGACGTGGTCGGCGTACTCGCGCAGCAGCAGGCAGAGGCGCCCGAATCCGCCCCCGATGTCGGCGGCCTCACCGAAGCGACGACCGTCGAGCAGGCGCCGGATGGCAATCTCCTCGGCCGCGTGCTCGTAGTCGCGGTTGTCCCAGTACTTCGTGTAGTCGTAGCCACGGTCGTACTGGTCGGCGACCTTCTTGGCAGGCTTGTCGTCACTCACTCGGTCACCCTAACGCGGGGGTCTCGGACGGACTCAGTCGAATGTACGGGGCCGGAACTCGGGCTCCGTCCGGCTCGTGCCGGCCTTGCGGGCCATCTTCGCATTGGCCGAGCGGAGCATCTGGATTTGGTACTGACGTTCGCGCGCGAATGCGCCGCGCAGGCCACCGCGACGCGATTGGTTGAGCAGCTTCTTGGACGCCGACACCGAGTCTGGTGAGCGCGCGACCAGGGCGTCGACGAGCTCGAGCGCCGGCTTCATCGGGTCGTCGGCCACGCCGGTCGCGAGGCCGTACTCGACCGCCTGCTCGCCGGAGAACACCTCCCCCGTCATCACCAGACGCTTGGCCACGTCCGCCGTCGTCAGCTCAGCCAGCGGAACGGTGCCGCTCATGTCCGGGACGAGTCCCCACTTGGCCTCGAGGACCGACCATTGGCAGTCGGGCGTCGTGAACCGGAAGTCGGCGGCCAGGGCGAGCTGGATGCCGGCACCGAACACGTGTCCCCGGGTGACGGCTACAACCGGGATCGGCAGATCGCGCCAGGCCCAGAGCGCCTGCTGGAAGAGGTTCGTGCCGCGGAGCGGATTCGGAACGAAGAACCGCGCGAGCTGCGCCTTGCTGCTCTTGCCGACCTCGGCGAAGTCGAGTCCCGCGCAGAACGAGTCGCCCTTGCCCTGGAGGACAACGACCCGGAGGTCGCGATTGCGCCGGATCTCGGCGGCCGAGTCGAGGAGGCCCCGCAGCATGTCGAGCTCGACGCCGTTGAGCTTGTCCGGCCGGTTCAGCCATACGTACGCGACGGGTCCGTCGATCTCGGTGATCACACGAGGTTCGGTCATGGCGCAAGGTTACGGCTGGGCAGCTGCGGCGGGGATCAGTGACCTGGTGACGACACCCGATCGAGGAGGAGCTCGACCGCGCCGCTGACATCGGTCGACACCAGGGGAGCGTCGAAGCCGAACCGAAGGCTTATCTCGTGCGGCCACGCCGGAAGTGCTCGCACCACGAAGGTCGCACCGTCGAGCTTGTCGAGCGCCCGCCGAAGCGGCGGGCTGTCCGGGGGATGTCCCCACGTCAGTAGGACGTCGGGCCGCAGCTCGGTGACCAAGGACCCAACCATGCGACTGCTCACCTCCGGGCCCACGGCGCGGGTGAACACCCCGGCCTGCGACAGCGCTGCCTCGACGGCGAACAGCGCGAGTGCCTCGGACTGTGGAATGCCCCGTGCGATCAGCACGTTCGTCTTGCCGGTCTCGGGGAGGCGCTCGGCGATGACGCGCTCGCGCAGCTCCGCGACGAGAACCGAGATCGCGGAGGCTTCGGAGTCGGCAGGCAACGTGCCGGCCGAACCCTCGCCGGACATCCGGACCAGGGCCGGCGAGAGGACGTCGCGCCACGTGTCGATCACTCGACCGCTCCTCAGCAGGCCGGCGACCAGCTGGCTGAGCCGGTCCAGAGCCCCAGTGACGACGGCCGCCATCACGGCGTCGACGAGATCCTCGGGGGGCAGATGGGCAGCTTCGCGACCCAGGCCGTCGCTGAGGGCGAGATCGAGCTGGTCGCGATCAAGAGTACGAGCCACCCGAGCCGCGTCCTGGGCCGAGACGCCCCGGGACACCAGTCGGCGCATCAGCTCCACGCGGTCGATGTCGCGCTCGGTGTAGCGGCGATGGCCGCCCTGGGTACGGAAGCTGGGGCCGACGCCGTAACGGCGCTCCCAGGTGCGGAGCGTGGAGGCGGTGATCTGCAGACGGTTCGATACAGCTCCCACGCCCCACGTGAGGTCCGAGCCTGCATCCGAGTCGCCGAAGACGGCTGCCGTGGCTTGGCGCGCAGCATCATGCTCCTCGCTGGGGGGCACCGGCCTGGACACGGACCCGGCCTCCCTCCCCTGCTGCGCGGTCACGGCGTTAGTCTAAATCTTGTTCAGACTCTTGCCACAGTGTCCGCAATATGGATAGGTTTTGAACAAGTTGTTGTTGGGGGTGTGTGTTCCGTGGTGAACATCAAACGGCTACCGATGCCGATCATGGAGTCGTACGACTGGCAGTACCAGGGGGCCTGTCGTCAGGTCGATCCCGATGCCTTCTTTTCACCAGAGGCTGAGCGCGGCATGCGTCGGCAGCGTCGGGAGGAAGCCGCCAAGGCACTCTGTGCCCGGTGCCCCGTCATCGAGCAGTGCCGTGAGCACGCCCTCGCCGTCCAGGAGCCATACGGGGTTTGGGGCGGCCTGAGCGAGTCCGAGCGCCAGCAGCTGCTCCACCCGAGCCGAGCCGCCTGAGGCTCTCCCGCTCATTGGGCCGGAATCAGTGCGGGGACCACGCGTCCTCGTCGACCGTGCGGGCCACGACGTCGTCGGGCAGTGACCCCGATGCCAGTGACGCGATCGTGACAGTCTCGAAGACCGAGCGGAGGCTGCTTCGCGCGGCGACCCACACGGTCTGCAGCACCTTGGCCGACTCGTTGTAGGTGACGGCCTCCGGTCGGACGCCATAGACGCTGAGCAGGGGCCCGTCGACGGCACGGATGACATCGGCCACGCTCACGTCGGCGGGATCGGCGGCCATCCGCCACCCGCCCGACTGCCCTCGTTGGCTTGCCACGAGACCGGCACGCCGCAGGTCGGCGAGGATCGACTGCAGGAACCCGCGAGGGATGTCCTGGGTCGCCGCCACCTGCTCGGCCGAGACGACATCGCCATGGCGCGTGATCTCGATGAGCGCCCGAAGGGCGTAGTCGGACTTCGTCGAGACGCGCATGACGCCGAGTATCCCCCCAATCGATGTCGGTGGGGTACTCGGCGTCATGCGTCTTGACGGTCGACCAGCGCGGTCAGGACCGCGCGGGGACGGCCTCCGTATCGCGCCGCACAGTGCGCTCGGCCTGCACGGCGGTCACGATCAGCGAGATCCAGGCCACGGCGAGCACGGCCACGATCGACCAGACGGTCGTCGAGTCCTTCTCCAGACCGATCAGCGAGCTCTCGAGCACGGTCTTGACGTTCGTGATGATGATGAGGCCACCGGCCGCCGTGCCCAGGACACGGGCCGGGAGGTGCCGCACCAGGTAGGCAGCCACGGGGGCGGCGACCACGCCGCCGGCCAGGAGCGCGCCGGCCCAGGCCAGGTTGATGCCGGACGAACCGAGCGCAAACAGGAAGCCGAGGGACGCACCGACCGCCACGACGAACTCTGCGGTGTCGATGGAACCGACCACCTTGCGCGGCTCGAGACGTCCCGACGCCAACAGGCTGGTGGTGCCGACGGGACCCCAGCCGCCACCTCCGATGGCGTCCATCGTGCCCGCGACGGCCGCGAGCGGCACGAGGAAGCGCGCCTTGACGCGGCCACGGAAGCTCGGCCTGCGGCCACCGAGCTTGAGAAAGCGGTACACCACATAGACGCCGAGTGAGAGGAGGAGCAGGGCCACCCACGGCTTGGCCTCGTCGCCGGGAAGGCTCGACAGCAGCGTGGCGCCCAGGAAGGCGAACACACCGCCGGGGATCGCCATGATGCTGACGACGCGCCAGTCGATGTTGCCGAAGCGCCAGTGCGCCGCTCCCGACACCAGCGTGGTGCCGACCTCGGACAGGTGGACGGCAGCCGAGGCAGCCGCCGGAGCGATGCCGGTCGCCAGGAGAAGGGACGACGAGGTGACGCCATAGGCCATGCCCAGCGAGCCGTCGACGAGCTGGGCGAACAAGCCCACGACGGCCAGGACGATGAGGTTGCGCATCAGATCCACTTTCTCAACTAAGTACAGTGACTAACTAGACAATAGCACAGCGAGCTGCGCGGTCAAGTTTCGGAATCTGCCCACGGATTGGGGCTGCTAACCCATTCGGAGCTAGGCTTCGGACAGTTGTCCATTTCAGGTCGCTTGAGGGAGCGACTTGGGGGAGGGGACTGCTATGGGGGGCAGACGAGCGCGGAGACGATCTTCGCGAGGCGTTCTGGTGACGCTGGTCGCGTTGGGTGTCTTGCTGGCTGCTGGTGGGATCAGCTGGGCACTGACATCCGGGGAAGACCCGGAGGCACCGGCCACCGAGTCGACCGGCCGGACGGCCGACGAGGCCGCGGCCGTCGACGCATGCGTCACGGAAGTGGACGCTGCGGACAAGGTGGCTGCGGCTGCCGGAAAGGGAGTCGGGCACTGGACCGAGCACGTCCAGGCGCAGACCGACAAGGTGTCCGGGAAGAACACGGAGGAGGAGACGGCGGCGATCTGGAAACGGACCCGCCTGGCCGGACCCGGCGATCAGAAGGCCCACGGAGCAGCGGTGGCCGCGTTCGACGACGTGAAGGGTGCCTGTGACAAGGTCCCTGACGAAGCAGCAGACGCGGACGGCTGCATGGAGCGCATCGACGCCCTGGGCCCGGTCATGGCGTCCGGGAAGAAGGCCATGGGCGACTGGGCGTCCCACCTGAAGGCGATGGCCGACCACAAGGCCGGCAAGTTCAGCTCCGCTCACGCCCAGATGATGTGGGAGGCCGCCTCCAAGGCCGCACCCCCCAACATCAACGCCCACAAGGCGGCGGCAACCGAGCTCGACGATGCGCCCCCCTGCCCATGACGGGACTCCAGGTGTAGTGGCCGATGACGCGACATCAGACCGCTCCGCGCGCCACCGGCGGAGCTACAGCGCCGAGGTCCGACAGGACCTGGTTGCGCAGGTCGAGTCCGGGATTCCGGCGAGCCGCGTCGCTCAGCTGTCCGGAGTCCCCCCGAGCACTTTGCGGCGGTGGGTCCGCCAGCATCGCGCCGAGTCAGAGTCGCCCGCGGTAGCCGGCGAGACGCACGAACAGTCGGAACCGCCGAGAGTCGCTGAGCCGCGCCGGGATGTCCGAGCGCATCACGGCCCCGACGAGCTCTTCCCGTGGCTTGCGCGGTTCCCGATGTCGACCCGGATGGGGGTGGTGGCCGCGACCTGGAGCGTCTCGGTCCTGGTGGCATTGTTTGTCACGCCGTCAGATGGGGTCCGGGGTGGCGCGACCGTGGTGCATCTGCTGTCACTCGCCGTCGGATTCGGTGCCGTCGTCATGATCGACTGGCATGGGCTGCTCTGGCTCGCCAGGCGGCGCGGCCTCGCCGAGTCAACGAGGCTGGCGGCAGCCGCCGGGCCTCTGATCTGGGCCGGTTGGGGCGGGCTCCTGGCCAGTGGGTCGTTTCTCGACCCTGACTTCACCAGCGTGCGCACCTGGGTCAAGCTGCTGGTCGTCCTGGCCATCGGGCTCAACGGCGCCGCGGTCTCCACGATCGCCGACGTCCTGCGAGTGCTCCCACCCTCGGTGTCCCCGAAGGACGTCCCGGCGAGCCTGCGGTTCCGGATCGCCGCCTCGACGGTCACATCTCAGGTCGGATGGTGGTCAGCCATCGTGATCGGGTTCATGGCGGCGCTATAGCCGCCGTAGCTGTTGGGTGCGCGAGGGGGGATTTGAACCCCCACGCCCTTGCGGACACTGGCACCTGAAGCCAGCGCGTCTGCCATTCCGCCACTCGCGCATGATCCCCGCAGGGACCGGTGGACGAGTCTAACAGGGCTGAACCGGCCGGATTCCGCCGATCGGCAGGCACACGACAGGGTCTTCATCCGACCGCCCGATACGATCGCAGGGAGCCTGCAAGCGACGGTGCGATGCGACCTGTTCTGACACCCATGGGGAGGTGGACGCGATGGCCGGGGTGCTCCAGCGATTCGAGCAACGCCTCGAGACGGCAGTGACCGGTGCGTTCGCCCGCGCGTTCCGCAGTGCCGTGCAGCCGGTCGAGATCGCCGCAGCGCTCCAGCGCGAGGTCGACAACTCTGCCCACATCCTGTCCCGCGACCGGATGCTCGTGCCCAACGACTTCACCGTGGAGCTGTCGCAGCCCGACCACGAACGGCTCTCGCAGTTCAGCGACACACTCTCGACCGAGCTCGCGCGGCTCGTCGACGAGCACGTCAGGGAGCAGCGCTACACCCTCGCCGGCCCGCTGAGCATCAGCTTCAGCGAGAGCAGCGACCTCAGCACCGGACGGTTCCGGGTACGCAGCCGCACCAACGCCTCGGTCACACCGGTGTCCGGTCAGCGGATGACGGAGACCACGATCCGCTCGTCGGACGTGCTCCTCGAGATCAACGGCATGCAGCACCCGCTCACGCCTCCGGGCGTCGTCATCGGCCGCGGCAAAGAGGCCCAGCTGCGCATCGACGACCCCGGAATCTCGCGGCAGCACGCCAAGATTTCGCTGAAGGAGTCAGAAGGGGGCACGATCGTCACCGTGTCTGACCTCGGTTCCACCAACGGCGTGATCCTCAACGGCAACCGTGTCGACTCGGCCCCGGTCCGCGACGGGTCCGAGATCCTGCTCGGCAACACCAGCGTCGTCATTCGCATCGCCGCACAGGCGGCAGATCAGAACAGCGACGGTGCCTGAATGTCCGAACTCACCCTGACGCTGATCAAGCTCGGCTTCCTCGCCGTGCTGTGGTTGTTCGTGCTGTCGGCGGTGTCGGTCATCCGGTCCGACGTCTTCGGCACCAAGGCGCCCACGGCCACGGCGCGGCCCCAGGCCAGGGAAAAGCCGAAATCGAAGTCCAAGGACAAGCCGGCAGCCAAGACACGCAAGCCCACCCGCGGTGTACCCACCAAGCTCCAAGTCGTCTCCGGACCCAACTCGGGCCAGAGCGTCCCCCTCAGCGACCAGCCGATCCTGCTCGGACGTGGCACCGACGCGGCCATCCGTCTCGACGACGACTACGTGTCCACCCGGCACGCCCGGTTCGCAACCAACGGTGAGCAGTGGTTCGTCGAGGACGTCGGCTCCACCAATGGCACCTACCTCGGCAGCCAGCGCATCACCAGCCCGGTCCCGGTCGGCATCGGCATCCAGGTCCGCCTCGGCAAGACCGTCGTCGAGCTGCGGAAGTGATCGATGACCTCCCTGACTCTTCGTTACGTCGCGCTCACCGACACCGGCCTGCGTCGCAGCAACAACCAGGACTCCGGCTACGCCAGCGGACGCCTCATCGCCGTCGCCGACGGCATGGGGGGTGCCGCTGCGGGTGACCTCGCGTCCGCCGAGACGATGAACATCATCCGTCAGCTCGACCGGCAGCTGGACGACGTCGACCCGCTCAGCGCGCTCGAGAAGGCGGTACGAACCGCCAACCAGCACCTCGGCGAGCTCGTCACCGCCGACCCTGCCGTCGAGGGCATGGGCACGACGCTGGAAGCGATGCTCTGGGACGGTCAGCGCTTCGCGACCGCCCACATCGGTGACTCCCGTTCCTACCTGTATCGCGACGGGACGCTGACCCAGATCAGCAGCGACCACACGTTCGTGCAGAGCCTCGTCGACGAGGGCAAGCTCTCCCCGGAGGAGGCGCGGGGGCACCCGCACCGATCGCTGCTGCTGCGCGTGATGCTCGGTCGCGACGACAACGAGCCCGATCTCGACCATGTAGAGGGCCGGCTCGGCGACCGCTTCCTGCTCTGCAGCGACGGCCTCACCGACATGGTCGACGACCCGGAGATCGCCGAGGCGATGGGTGCCGAGACGATCGACATGGCGGCCACCGAGCTCGTGCGACTCGCGCTCGAGGGCGGCGGGTTCGACAACGTCACCGTCGTCATCGGCGAGCTGGTCGACTCCAGCGAGGAGCTCGATCAGCACCTGTCGTCATCGGACGGACAGCCGCAACTCGTCGGAGCCGCCGCCGGTGGCGCCCGCCAACGCACCGGCCACGAAGCCGGCCACGATGAGGCCGGCCAACCCGACGATGCGCCCGTGGCCGTCGACCCCGAAGAGCTGCGCTACGCACCGCGGCCGCCGAGCCGCTGGCGCTGGATCCGACGCACGATGGCGCTCGTCCTCGTCATCGGGGCACTCGTCGGCGGCGGCATCATCGGCTACCAGTGGACGCAGGGGCAGTACTTCGTCTCGGCGCACGAGGGTCAGGTCACCGTCTTCCGCGGCGTGCAGGCCGACATCCCGGGCATCTCGCTGCAGCACGTCGAGAACGTCACCGAGATCGGCCTTGACTCCTTGCCGGAGTTCCGCCGCCAGCAGGTCACCGCCGGCATCGAGGCATCCAGCCGCGCCGATGCCGACCGCATCGTCGCCGAGCTCGACGACTCCGTCATCGAGAAGCCGAGCCCGGAGCCGTCTCCGTCCGACGACAAGTCGCCGGACCAGGACAAGGCATGAGCAGCCAGCCGACGTGGGTGCCCCGCAAGCGCCGAGGTGCGGAGTTCTTCCTCACGATCCTTGCGGTCGTGATCGGTATCGCGGCCTACTGCGCGGTGGGCCTCGGCACGAAGGGCACCATCCCGGCCGGCGTCGCCAAGCTGGCGGCCGCCCTGATCGTCTTCGCGGTCATCGCCCACCTCGTGGTGCGCCGCGTGGCGCCGTACGCCGACCCAGTGCTGTTGCCGCTGGTCATCTGTATCAACGGCCTCGGGCTGGCGATGATCTACCGGATCGACCTCGGCCGCACCCAGATCGACTCGGCCCGTCAAGAGTTCGCGAACTCCCAGCTGATCTGGACGGTTATCGGCATCGCGGCGTTCGCCGGCGTGCTGTTCGTCGTGCGCGACCACCGTCGCCTGCAGACCTACACCTACACCTTCGGATTCGTCGCCATCGCGCTGCTGATCCTGCCGCTGCTCCCGGTCATCGGCCGCACCATCAACGGCGCGCGTATCTGGATCAATCTCGGGCCGTTCAGCTTCCAGCCGGGCGAGGCGGCCAAGATCTGCCTCGCGATCTTCTTCGCCGGCTACCTCGTGGTCAAGCGCGACGCCCTGGCGCTGGCAGGTCGCCGCTTCGCCGGCATCGACCTCCCGCGCGGTCGCGACCTCGGACCGATCCTGGCAGGCTGGCTGGTCAGCGTCGCCATCCTCGTCTTCCAGCGCGATCTCGGCTCGTCGCTGCTGTTCTTCGGCTTGTTCGTGGTGATGCTCTACGTCGCTACCGAACGTCCGGGCTGGCTGGTGGTGGGCGGCCTGCTGTTCGGCGCCGGCGCCTGGTTCGGCTACCTCGTGTTCTCGCACGTGCAAGTGCGCTTCCAGGCCTGGCTCGACCCGTTCGCCGACCCCGACCGCAACGGCCAGATCATCAACGGCCTGTTCGGCCTGGCGCACGGAGGCATCCTCGGACGCGGATGGGGGCAGGGCAGTCCGCAGCTGACGCCGTTCTCGTACTCGGACTTCATCGCCACCTCGATGGGTGAGGAGCTCGGGCTCACCGGCCTGATGGCGATCCTGCTCATCTACGGACTGATCGTCGAGCGTGGCCTGCGCATCGCCCTGACCTGCCGCGACGCGTTCGGCAAGCTGCTCGCGGCCGGACTCGCGTTCTCGTTGGCGCTGCAGGTGTTCGTCGTCATCGGCGGCGTCACTCGCCTCATCCCGCTGACCGGGCTGACCACGCCGTTCATGGCGCAGGGCGGGTCGTCGGTGGTCATGAACTGGGCGATCATCGCCCTGCTGCTGCGCATCAGCGACCAAACACGTCGCCCCGCCCCCGAGATCGCCACCTTCGACAGCGACGAGGAGACCCAGGTGGTGAAGCTCTCGTGAACAAGCCCATCCGCTCTCTCGCCATCGCCTGCCTGGTGATGTTCGTGGCGCTGCTTGCGAACGCCAACTACGTCCAGTTCGTCGAGGCCGACAGCCTCAACGCCAAGAACGGCAACAAGCGCGTCATCAACGAAGAGTTCTCCCGCGACCGCGGCGCCATCCTCGTCGGCGATGACCCGGTGGCCGAGAGCGTCAGGAGCAAGGACGAGTACAAGTACCAGCGCCGCTACACCGACGGCAAGTTGTTTGCTCCTGTCACCGGCTACTTCTCCTACATCTTCGGACGCGGTGCGCTCGAGAACTCCCAGAACCGGGTGCTGTCCGGCAGCGACAACCGGCTGTTCGTCAACCGCGTCGTCGATCTGCTGTCCAGCAAGCAGCCCAAGGGCGGCAGCGTCGAGACGACCCTCGACGCGCGGGCCCAGAAGGTCGCCGCCAGCGGGCTCCAGGCGCTCGGCGAGAACACCAAGGGCGCCGTGGTGGCACTCGATCCGAGCACCGGCGCCGTCCTGGCGATGGTCACGCAGCCGTCGTACAACCCCAACGTGCTGGCCAGCCACGACTTCAGTGCGGTCGCCGACGACTGGCAGCGGCTGACCACCGACCGGAACCAGCCGATGCTCAACCGCGCCAGCCAGCAGACCCTGCCGCCGGGGTCGACGTTCAAGCTGGTCACTGCAGCCGCAGCCCTCGAGAATCTCGACATCAAGCCCGACGACAAGGTCAAGGCCGGACGCACCCTGGGATTCCCCGGCGGCATCACGTACAAGCTCACCAACAGCGACGACGGCAACTGCGGCGGCGAAAGGATCACCTTCGAGCGCGCGCTCAACGTCTCGTGCAACGTCAGCTTCGGCTCGCTCGCCGTCAGGGTCGGCCAGTCCGACATGGACGCCCAGGCCCGCAAGTTCGGCTTCGGCACCGACCCCCTTGTCGGTCTCGCGACTTACCCGAGCCGCTTCACCGCCGAGGGAACCGACCTCGAGGCACCACAGCTCGCCCAGTCCGGCATCGGGCAGTTCGAGGTGGCCGCGACGCCGCTGCAGATGGCGATGGTCGCCGGCGGCATCGCGAACGGCGGCGACGTGATGAAGCCCTACATCGTCAAGACCATGCGCGCACCGAATCTGCGCGTCCTCGACGAGACCGAGCCGGAGCGGTTGAGCCAGGCCATGAGCTCGGCCAACGCCTCGCAGCTCTCGTCGATGATGGTGAGCACCGTCGAGAGCGGCACGGCGACGTCGGCCCGCATCCCCGGCGTCGACGTCGGTGGCAAGACCGGCACCGCGCAGTCCACCCCGGACCGCCCCCCGTATGCCTGGTTCGTCTCGATGGCGCCGGCCGACGATCCGAAGGTGGCCGTCGCGGTCGTCGTCGAGTCGAGCAACACCACTCGCAGCGAGATCGCAGGTGGTCGTCTGGCCGGCCCGATCGCTCGCTCCGTCATGGAAGCGGTGCTCGGGAAGTGATCCTGAACCACGTACATCAACCCTCTGGGAGACTGAAATCATGACCGAAACCGGCGACGGAACCATTCGCCTGGGCGACCGCTACGAGCTTGGCGGTCTGCTGGGTCGGGGAGGGATGGCCGATGTGCGCATCGGCCAGGACCTGCGTCTCGGACGCACGGTGGCTGTCAAGCAGCTGCGGCCCGACCTCTCGGCCGACGACACGTTCCAGGCACGTTTCCGTCGCGAGGCCCAGTCCTCGGCGGCGCTCAACCACCCGGCCATCGTGGCGGTCTACGACACCGGTGAGTCCACCGACATCCACGAAAACCACATCCCGTACATCGTCATGGAGTTCGTGGAGGGCCAGACGCTGCGCGAGATCATGCAGGACGACGAGCGCAAGATCATGCCCGAGCGTGCGATGTCCATCACCGCCGACGTCCTGAGCGCCCTCGACTACAGCCATCGCAGCGGCATCATCCACCGCGACATCAAGCCCGCCAACGTCATGCTGACTCCGGCCGGCCAGGTCAAGGTCATGGACTTCGGCATCGCCCGCGCGATCGCCGACTCCTCCTCAGCGATGACCCAGACCGCTGCTGTGATCGGCACCGCCCAGTACCTCTCCCCCGAGCAGGCCCGCGGCGAGACCGTCGACGCCCGCTCCGACATCTACTCCACCGGTTGCCTGCTCTACGAGCTCCTCACCGGCCGTCCGCCGTTCATCGGCGACAGCCCGGTCTCCGTGGCCTACCAGCACGTGCGCGAGGATGCCCGGCCGCCGTCGCAGCTCAATCCCGACGTCACCAGCACGGTCGACAACATCGTCGCCAAGGCACTCGCCAAGCGCACCGAGGATCGCTACCAGAGCGCTGCCGAGATGCGGCGCGACATCGAGCGCGCGATCGCCGGTCACGAGATCGGCGCACCGGAGGGCACGCGCGCCATGAGCAACACCGCCGTCGGGGCGCTGGCCGGCCTGGGCGGCGGGCTCGCCGCCACGCAGACCGGGCAACAGCCCGTCGCCGACGACGAGGACGAGGAGCCGAAGGAGAACCGGCGCGCCATGTGGTGGCTGCTCGGGATCCTGGGTGTCCTGCTGCTCGGCGCGCTCGCGTACGGCATCTACCAGGCGACGCAACCCGAGGAGGTTCCCCAGGTCGAGGTGCCCTCGGTCACCGGGAAGGAATTCCAGGTGGCTCAACGCGAGCTGGAGAACAAGGGGTTCTCGGTCGCCGACCCGATCGAGAAGACCAGCGCCAAGGTGCCCGAGGGTGATGTCATCTCCCAGGACCCCGAGGCGGGTTCCCAGGAGGACAAGGGCGCGGAGGTCACGCTCACCGTGTCCACCGGGCCCGACCAGGTCACCATCCCGCGGCTGGGCGGCTTCAAGTACGGCGAGGCGAAGGACCTGCTCGAGAGCGATCAGTACGGCCTCAAGGTCAAGAAGCAGGAGCAGGACAACCCTGCCCCCGAGAACGAGGTCATCAACAGCAACCCGCCCGAGGGCACCGAGGTCAACAAGGGCTCCACGGTCACGCTGCTGGTCTCTGCAGGCCAGGCGACGGTGCCCAACGTCGTGGGCATGGACGTCAAAGACGCCGAGAAGGCCCTCAAGGACGCCGGCCTCGAGGCGTCGGTCACCGAGCAACCGTCGCCCCAGCCCGAGGGGATCGTCACGGCGCAGTCGCCGCCGCCCGGCCAGCAGCGGCCCCAAGGCTCCACAGTCGAGCTCACCGTCTCCAGCGGCCCCGAAGACG
>NZ_JBOHDT010000058.1:0-4149 GCF_050700635.1 Aeromicrobium sp. | reverse complement strand
TCGGCCTCGAGGTCGGCACCATCTCCGACGTGACCCCCAGCCCGCACAACGGCTGCCGCCCACCCAAGCACCGGAGGCTCTGAACATGGCTCGTTACACCGGCCCCCTCACCAAGAAGTCGCGTCGTTTCGGCGTCGACCTCGTCGGTGGAGACGCCGCCTTCGAGCGTCGTCCCTACCCGCCCGGCATGCACGGGCGCGCCCGCGTCAAGGAGTCCGAGTACCGCACGCAGCTGCAGGAGAAACAGAAGGCTCGCTACACCTACGGCGTGCTCGAGAAGCAGTTCCGCAGGTACTACGAGGCCGCGCACCGCAAGCCCGGCAAGACCGGCGACAATCTGCTCTCGCTGCTCGAGAGCCGTCTCGACAACGTCGTCTATCGCGCGGGCCTGGCCCGCACGCGTCGGCACGCGCGGCAGCTCGTGAGCCACGGGCACTTCCTGGTCAACGGCGTCAAGACGGACATCCCGTCGTTCCAGGTCAGCAAGCACGACATCATCGACGTCAAGCCCAAGTCGTTGGAGTCAACCCCGTTCATCGTCGCCCGCGAGACCCACGACCGGGACACCGTGCCCGGTTGGCTCGACGTCTCGCCCGATCGCGGACGCATCCTCGTGCACCAGAATCCCGTCCGTGAGCAGATCACCGTTCCGATCCAGGAGCAGCTGATCGTGGAGTTCTACTCCAAGATCTAGCTCCCCAAGAAGTCAACACTGCGCACCATCAACCCGGGCCTTCAAATAGTGGTCGGTCCGGAAAGGAAGAAATCATGCTGATCGCCCAGCGCCCCGTCCTCTCCGAAGAGGTCGTCGACGAGTTCCGTTCGCGGTTCGTCATCGAGCCTCTCGAGCCCGGATTCGGCTACACCCTCGGCAACTCGATTCGTCGCACTTTGCTGTCGTCGATCCCGGGTGCTGCCGTCACCTCGATCAAGATCGACGGTGTCCTCCACGAGTTCTCGACCGTCCCCGGTGTCACCGAGGACGTCACTGAGATCATCCTGAACCTCAAGGACCTCGTGGTCTCCTCCGAGAACGACGAGCCGGTCGTCATGTACCTGCGCAAGACCGGCACCGGTGTGGCCACCGCGGCTGACATCGAGCCGCCGGCCGGCGTCGAGGTGCACAACCCGGATCTGCACGTCGCCACCCTCAACGAGAAGGGCACCCTCGAGATCGAGCTCGTCGTCGAGCGCGGCCGCGGCTACGTCTCGGCCACGCAGAACAAGACCGGTGAGGAGGAGATCGGACGCATGCCCGTCGACTCCATCTACTCCCCGGTCCTCAAGGTGACCTACAAGGTCGAGGCAACCCGTGTCGAGCAGCGCACCGACTTCGACAAGCTCGTCGTCGACGTCGAGACCAAGAAGTCGATGCTGCCGCGCGACGCCATCGCGTCGGCCGGTTCGACCCTGGTCGAGCTGTTCGGTCTGGCCCGTGAGCTCAACGTCGAGGCCGAGGGCATCGACATCGGCCCGTCGCCGGTCGACGAGCAGCTCGCCGCCGACCTCGCACTGCCGATCGAGGACCTCAACTTCACGGTCCGCTCGTACAACTGCCTCAAGCGTGAGGGCATCCACTCCGTGGGTGAGCTCATCACGCGTTCGGAGCAGGACCTGCTCGACATCCGCAACTTCGGCTCCAAGTCCATCGACGAGGTGAAGGCCAAGCTCGCCGAGATGGGCCTCGCGCTCAAGGACAGCCCGGCCGGATTCGACCCGGCTGCCGTCATCGACGCCTACGACGAGGATGCCAGCTTCGCCGAGGACGAGCAGTACTGACCTGCCGCATTGCGGCTCGACCACCCGTCTCGCTGAATCTGGAGAGAACATGCCCACGCCCACCAAGGGAGCGCGCTTCGGCGGAAGCCCCGCGCACCAGCGTCTGATCCTCGCCAACCTGGCGCAGGCTCTGTTCGAGCACGGCCGCATCACCACCACGGAGGCCAAGGCGCGTCGCCTGCGTCCGTACGCGGAGCAGCTCATCACGAAGGCCAAGATCGACACGGTGGCCAACCGCCGCCACGTCGTCAAGGTCATCCGTGACTACGACGTCCTGCACACGCTGTTCACCGAGATCGGTCCGGCCATGGCGACCCGACCGGGTGGCTACACGCGCATCACGAAGATCGGTCCGCGCAAGGGCGACAACGCCCCCATGGCCGTCATCGAGATCGTCGAGGCCAAGGAGTTCGCCGCGCAGAACCAGGCGCCGAAGAAGCCGAAGAAGGCGCCCAAGGCCACTGCTGCCGCACCGGTCGAGGACGAGGCCCCTGAAGCCCCTGAGGAAGCCGTAGCCGAGGCCGACGTGGCCAAGGTGGAGACCGACGAAGTGGCGGAGACCCCGGCTGCCGAGGCGGTCGAGACCGAGGCAGAGGACGACGCCGACAAGTAACGCTCATCCGATGACGGCCCCGTGACCCTTGATGGGAGCGGGGTCGTCGTCATTCCTGCAGTCGGCGGTCTGCGGAGAGTCGTCGCCGAGCCGCTCGTGCAAGGCGACGGACGACTCTGACGTGCCGCGCCCTCCGTCGAGATGGCCACCGGGCCGGGGCACCCGCCGACGCGAGCATCTCATCGACGATCGCTCCGGCGATGTCCCGTGGTCTCCCGTAGGCAGGGTGGTGGTGCACCCTGATGTCAGGGCAGAAGTTGGCCTCCAGGATCACGGCGCCGTCGACGGTGTCGAGGTCCTGTGCCATCAGGTCCACCCCGGTGTTGCGCAGACCCGGGATCGCTCGGCTGGCGTCGACCGCGAGGTTCAGCAGGTCGGCGTGGACGAGCCCGGTGACGTCCACGTTCTCCCCGCCGGTGCCCACGTTGGACGGGCCGTTGAGCACGACCACCTCGTTGGCAACCGGAACATCGTGGAGGGCCCGTCCGGCCCGGGCCAGCAGCGCGCGCTCCACGGTCAGAGGCGACTTGGCCAGGTAGGCGTGCTGGTCTCGACGTCGCTGCTTCAGCTCGACCAGCTCGGCGATGCTGCGCCGCCCGTCACCGACGACGTGAGAAGGGAGGCGCGTGGCCACGGCGACGACACGTCGTCCGACTACGGACACCCGGATGTCGATACCCTCGATCTGCTCCTCCAGGAGGAGCTCCGGAGCCCTCCTGGCGGCTCGCCCGGCGGTCTCCCAGGCCGCTCTGAGGTCGTCCTCCGTCGCGATTCCGCAGACCACGCCTTCACCGCGCCCCTGCGACAACGGCTTGAGGACCGAAGGACGGCCGACCGCCTGCACGTGGGCGAGAGCCTCGTCGAACTGATCTTGACGCAGCACGATGCCATCCGGGGTCGGCAGACCCGCTGCCCTGAGCATCTCCTTGGTCAGCTGCTTGGACCGGCAGATGGAGATGGCCTCGGGGCTGTTAAGGGTGCTCGTCTCCTTCTTCACGCCGCCCACGGGGACACGCCCGTCGTAGAGATAGATCGCGTCTCCGACCGTCTTGGTCGATAGCCCGCGGGCACTCGCGGCACGACGAATCAGGGCTGTATGCCCCTGAGACACGGCCACCTGATGAGGGCCGCCGGGAACGATCGGCAGCACGTCACGTACGAATCGCTCGACGGCGGTTCGACCGTCATGCACCTCGCCGGGCCTCCAGCACGCGGAATCCCTGCTCGGAGGCGATCCGATACGTGGGCCACCCCTGCTCCGTCAGCCAACGCTGCAGGGAGTCCGAGCCGAGGTTCCGGCCGACGACGAGGTACGCACGACCGTCCGGCGTCAGGCGCCCCAGCCAGTGCACCAGGAGGTCGTGCAGGGCGGACTTGCCGATCCGGATCGGCGGATTCGACCAGATGGCGTCGAACCGGACGTCGTCGGGCACGGCGTCCGGCGCCACGGCGAGGACGGGAACCCCCAGCTGTTCCGCGTTCGACCGGGTGAGCTCGACGGCGCGCTCGTTGACGTCGGTGGCCCAGACGGTGCTGTCCTCCGACGTGATGGCGATCGCGCAGGCGATCGGACCCCAGCCGCAGCCGAGATCGAGGACCGTCGACCCGGGCTCGGGCGGTTTGGTGTGCCTCAGAAGGACGTCTGTCGCCTTGTCGAGCCCCTCGCCGGCGAAGACGCCACTGGACGTGGCAAGCTCGAGGCGATGACCCCAGGCGGAGATGCGGATGCGGCGTCGGCGGTCCTCCGCGCTCGGTCG
>NZ_JBOHDT010000057.1:0-29182 GCF_050700635.1 Aeromicrobium sp. | reverse complement strand
CCAGCCAGGAGGTGGCGTCCTTGAGCGGCGCGGCCTCGAGATGGCTGAGGCGCATGGTGCCCTTCCGGGTGCGGGAGACCAGCCCGGCCTGCTCGAGCACCTTGAGGTGCTTGGAGACGGCCGGCTGCGACATGTCGAACAGCTCGGTGAGCCCGGCGACGTTGGTCGGGTCCCGGCTCAGCTGCGCGAGGATCGCGCGGCGGGTCCGGTCGGCCAGTGCGCCGAACACGAGATCGAGCTGATCGTCCGTCATCTCATCCATAACCTTTCAGTTCTGTAACTGTTTAGTTATGCAATCACGTCGCAGGAGTGGTGTCAACCCCCCGTCGTTAGGGTCGAGCCGTGAGGACGAAGTGGTGGACGCGCACGCGTCGCGATCAGCAGGCGCACTCGGCGGAGGCCACCGACTTTCGCGCCCACCCATACGTCTGCGGAGCCATCGGCCGTGTCGACGAGCAGCTGCTTCAGCGCCTCCGCGACGGTTCTCCCGCCACGCTTCGCGAGGTGCACCGGTCCGTCAGGGGTGTTCTGTTCGCCAGCACCGACTTGCCGCGATGGCAGCACGGTGACGACGCCGGCCACTATTGGTTCCCCCTGACCGACGGAGACGACCCCACGTCGTGGGAGGACGCGGCCGGCCGGCGCAATGCCGCAGGCCTGCAAGACGGCCCGCGCGGAACCACCCTGCACGCCGATGCGCTGGGGTTCCAGGACCTGTTCACGCGCCGCATCGGCGAGGCCCTCTACTTCTCGGTCCGCATCGATCCGCTGCTGCGCCTCAACGGTGCGAAGCTCCACACCGACTGGTCGGCGTGGGCGTCCATCTTCGCCCTGACCGCGGCGACGTCCGACGCCACGCCGTTCCTGGAGGTCCGGCGAACCACGGCCGCCACAGCCTGGGTGGCCGACGACCGCGGCATCCACCCCACCGGCTTCGAGCCGGGCTGGCTGTCGGCCGAACCAGACGGAAGCGTGACGCCGGCCGACGCCTTGGCGCTCGTCGAACAGCAAGTGCCCGACGTGGAGCGACTGTCGGTTTGCCTGTCCGGCGGGTTCGACTCCCGCTTGATGGCCATCCTTGGTGGACGCCACAGCGACCAGGTCTCGACCTGGACGACCAGTGGCGATGATGGCCGCGACCTCGACCTCGATCTGGCCCCAGCCGTCGCCGGGACCCTCGGCGCCGAGCACCACTCCCTCGTGACGGGCCCCGACGCCTGGCTCGACGAGCTGACCACCGTTCGGCGACGGATGGACTTTCAGACCACCCACCACAACTGGTTCATGCCCTTGGCCAGGGCACTGCGCGAACGTCCGGAACCATGCCTCGACGCGCTGGCCGGCGAGACGCTGTTTCGGGCCGGCTCCTTCATGCGGGCGCACCCGGACGAGGACAACGCACTGTGGGATCGGCTCTCCCAGAACCGCCTCAAGGATCCGGCTCGGTGGGCACCCGGGGTAGCCGCGGACTTCGAGAAGCGCAGCCGCGCCTCGTTCGCGGAGGTCACCTCCCGGTTCAACGGACACCCCGCCGCCCAAATGCTGGGAACGTTGCACACGCGTGTGGCCCGCGCCAGCGCTACGTGCCCGCTGCGACTCCTGGCCCCCGAGAGCCAGGTGATCGTGCCGTTCGTGCATCCCGCCGTCATCGATGCCGCATTGCGGGTTCCCGTCGCCGACAAGCTCGATGGCGCCTTCTACCGCAAGATGCTCATGGCAGCCGACCCACAGGTGGCGTCGTTGCCGTCCTCGAACGACGGCGAACCGAAGCGCAAGAGGGGGTCGCGGCGCCAGACCAGCCCGGCGGCGCTCAGAGCCATCGCTCAGACGATCAGGGGCAGCGAGACCGCCGTCGAGCTCCTCGGACCGGAGTTCCGTCAGGCCCTCGACGACGTCGACACCCTGAACCGCCTCGGCCACACGATCCAGGGCCACCGGGTCCTGAACTGGGCGAGCCAGTTCGCGGAGTGGCGGACGACCTACGCCGACGTGCTCGCGGACGACGAGCCCACGTAGGCGTCGATCTCGTCGAGGATCGCGGCCTTGACCGGCTCCTCGGCGAACGACGCGAGGACCGCCGCGCGCGCGAGCTCCGCGACTCCGGCGTCGTCCAGGCCGAGCAGCTCACGGGCGACCTCGTACTCCTGGTTCAACGTGGTGGAGAACATCGGCGGGTCGTCGGAGTTGATCGTGACCGTGACGCCGGCCTTCACCAGCGCGGACAGCGGATGCTCGGCGAGCGACGGCACCGACCGTGTGCAGACGTTCGACGTCGGGCACACCTCGAGCACGACGCCCGTGGCGGCCAGGTACTCCATCAGCTTTTCGTCCTTCGCGGCAGAAATGCCGTGGCCGATGCGCTCGGCACCGAGGTGACGCAGCGAGTCCCAGATCGTCTCTGGGCCGGTGGACTCCCCCGCGTGCGGGACGCTGTGCAGACCCGCGGCCTGCGCCTGCGCGAAGTGCGGCGCGAACTGCGGACGCGGCACGCCGTCCTCGGGTCCACCCAGACCGAAGCTCACCAGGCCGTCGGGGCGATGGTGCAGCGCGATGTCGATCGTGGCGTCGGCGCCCTCGAGGCCGAACTCGCCGGGGATGTCGAAGCACCAGCGCAGCGTGAGGTCGAGCTCGGCCTCGGCGGTGCGACGCGCGTCCTCCACCGCCTCGCAGTACGCCTCGGCGGTGATGCCCGAACGGATCGACGTGTACGGCGTGAGCGTCAGCTCGGCGTAGCGGACGTTCTGGGCGGCGAGGTCGTGGGCGACGTCGTGCGTCAGCGTCCAGATGTCCTCGGGCGTGCGGAGAAGGTCGACGACCGAGAGGTACACCTCGATGAAGTGGCCGAAGTCGGTGAAGTCGTAGTAGTCGGTCAGCTGGTCCGGGTCGCTGGGCACCGAGGTGGAGCCTTCGTGCCGTGCCGCGAGCTCGGCCACGGTCATGATGGACGCCGACCCGACGTGATGGACGTGCAGCTCGGCCTTCGGCAAGCCCTCGACGAACGTCACTCCTAGAGCGTATCTGGGCCGGAATCCGCTTCCTCGGCCTTCTCCGCCTTCGCCGCCTCCTCGGCCTCCTCGGCCTCTGCCAGCGCCTGCAGGCGACGCTCCTTGACGCTGCCGCGGTCGGCGAAGTCGACCTCCACCGTGATGACGTGCTCTTCGCCGAGGTGGAACTCGATGCGCCGCGCGTCGTCGGTCAGGAGGCCGGCCTTGGCCTCCGACAGCCACGTGGTGGAGCCGTCCTCGGCGATCAGCCCGACGCGCGCGACCTCGCCCCGCTGTCCGCGGTACACCACTGGACCGGGACCGCTGTCACGGATGACCAGCGCACCACGGCTGATGCGCCTGTCATCGGTGGAGACCGTGGGGGGCTCCTCTGTGCCAGGACGGCCGAAGGACCACTTGTCGTCGTCGACAAGCACGTCCTCTCCGGACTCGCCGGAGGCCAAGTGATACCTCACGATCAGCACAGGCGTCATTCTAGGGCGCCGAAACGGCCCTGTGCGTGCTTTCAGGCGCCGGGCACGATGGCTTCGATGACGCTGCCGTCGGCCCGCTGGCGGCCCGCGATCGGCGCCGGTTCGCCGTCCAGGTGCGGGCCCTGTCCCTTGAGATGAACCGTCGTGGGCCCGCCCGTCGTGACGGTGACCGACTCCCCGCGCACGTCGAGTGTCACTTCCTCGCCCTCCTCGACGACGAGTTCGATCTGGTCCTGACCCAGCGTGACGCGCACTCGGTTGCCGCGCAGCATGAGCCGGAAGGTCAGTGACGGCCACTGCTCGGGAAGGCGTGGGTCGAAGGTGAACCGTCCGCTCTGGTCGCGGAAGCCGGCGAACCCGAAGACCAGCGCACCCCACACACCGCCGGTGGAGGCCACGTGCACGCCGTCGGCAGCGTTCTGGTGCAGGTCGGCGAGGTCGACGAACAGCGAGCTCAGGAAATAGCGCAGGGCCAGGTCGTCGTAGCCGACCTCGGCCGCCATGATCGACTGCGCCACCGCCGACAAGGTGGAGTCACCGGTGGTGATCGGGTCGTAGTACTCGAACGCGGCACGCTTCTGCTCGTCGGTGAACAGCTCGCCCTGCAGCAGCAGCGCCAGCACGACGTCGGCCTGCTTGAGCACCTGGAACCGGTAGATCACCAGTGGGTGGTAGTGCAGCAGCAGCGGCCGTTGCTCCAGAGGCGTGTTGCCCAGGTCCCAGACCTCGCGCTCGAGGAAGTGCAGGTCCTGAGGGTGCACGCCGAGGTGCTCGTCGTACGGGATCGACATGCCTTCGGCCGCGCGCTCCCACTCACCGATCTCGTCGTCCTGGAGCTCGAGCCGTTCCACGAGGGCGTCGTACTGCGGCCCGTCCAGCTCGCGGAGCTCCCGCACGGCCTCGGCGGCCCGGCGCAGGTTGAAGCGCGCCATGACGTTGGTGAACAGGTTGTCGTTGACGACGGTCGTGTATTCGTCCGGCCCGGTGACGCCGTGGATGTGGAAGTCGCCACCGTTGTCCTCGCGCCAGAAGCCCAGATCGGCCCACATGCGGGCGGTCTCGACCAGCACGTCGATGCCCTCGCGCACGAGAAAGTCCAGGTCTCCGCTGGCGGCCACATACTGCGCCAGGGCGTACGCGATGTCGGCGTTGATGTGGTACTGCGCGGTGCCCGCTGCGTAGTAGGCGGACGCCTCCTCGCCGTTGATGGTGCGCCACGGGAACAGGGCGCCCTTCTGGGCGAGCTCGGCCGCTCGTCGCCGGGCGGCGTCGAGAAGGGTGTAGCGGAAGCGCAGTGCCGCGCGTGCGGCCTGTGGCCTGGTGTAGGTGAGGAACGGGAGCACGTAGATCTCGGCGTCCCAGAAGTAGTGGCCGCCGTAGCCGGACCCGGTGACCCCTTTGGCCGGGATGCCGCTGCCCTCGGCGCGAGCCGATGCCTGGGCCACCTGGAACAGGTTCCAGCGCAACGCCTGCTGGATCTTGTCCTCTCCCTCGACCACGACGTCGGAGCGGTGCCAGAAGTCGTCGAGCCACTCCCGCTGGTCGGCCTCGACCTTCTCGACGCCCTCGGACGCCGCGCGGTCGAGCGTGCGCCGGCACCGGTCGAGCAGCTCACGAGGAGGCACACCCCGAGAGGTGTGGTACGAGACGAGCTTGGTGAGCCTGACCGTCTGGCCGGGCTCGGCGTCGATCCGGTAGACGATCTTGGCGAGGTCCTCCGAGACGTCGACGTCGCACGTGTACTGGTTGTCGGTGCTGAACTGGTGGTCGGCGGCCACCCCGAGCGTCATGCCGCTGTCGGTGCAGCGATAGCCGAGCTCGACGCGCCCGCGCTCCTTGTCGCCCCGGTGCAGCACGGGCTGGAGCACGCGGCGGATGAGACGCTCGGCCTTGCGCGGGTCGACGCCCTCGCCCATCGCCTTGTCGGGCACGTGGTACTCGTCCTCGCCGTCCTGACGGTTGAGGATCTGCGACGAGATCGCCACCGGCGCCGAGTCGTCGAGCATCGTCACCTCGAACGTCATCACCGCGAGGTGGCGCTGGGTGAGCGAGACCATGCGAGTGGTGCGCAGATGGACCCGCTTGCCGGCCGGGGTCCGCCAGAGGATGTCGCGGTGGTGCACCCCGGTGCGGAAGTCGATGGCCCGCTCGTAGTCGAGCAGGTCCGCGACCGGGAGGAGCAGCGGCTCGTCGTCGACGTAGAGGCGGATGACCTTCGCGTCGGGTGCGTTGACGATGGTCTGGCCGACCCGGGCGAAGCCGTAGGCCTCCTCGGCGTGCTGGATGGGCCAGGTCTCGTGGAAACCGTTGAGGAAGGTTCCGTGCGAGTGCGAGTCGCGGCCCTCCTCGACGTTCCCCCGCATGCCGAGATACCCGTTGCCGAGCGCGAAGACCGTCTCCGTGGTGCCGAGGTTCTCGTCACTGAACTGCTGCTCGACGAGGCGCCACGGGTCGACCGGGAAGCGGGTGCGGTCGAGGAAGTCGGTGATGGGTGGAGCCTCGTGCGACGGCCCCTTTTTGTCGGCGTCCTCAGGCTTCGACTGGACGTCCGGCATCAGTGGGGTGCCGCCCTCGTCGCTCACAGCAGGTCCTCGAGGTCGGTGACGACCTGATCGGCACCGTTCTCGGTGAGGGCCTCGGCTCCCACGCCGCGGTCGACACCGATGACGAGGCCGAACTTGCCGGCCCTGCCGGCGGCGACGCCGCTGAGGGCGTCCTCCAGCACCACCGCGCGGGACGGCTCGGCGCCGATCTGTTCCGCGGCGTACAGGAACGTGTCCGGGGCGGGCTTGCCGGCCAGGTGACGTTCGGTGGCCACGCGGCCGTCGACGATGGTCGGGAAGAAGTCGATCATCTCCGCCACCCGCAGCACGTCCGGAGCGTTGCGCGAGCTGGAGACCACGGCGAGTGAGATGCCGCGCTTGGCCAGTGCCTCGACGAGGCGGCGTGAACCCGGGTAGGCCTTGACGCCGTCGCGCTGGAGCACCTGCTCGAACACGTCGTTCTTGCGGTTGCCGAGCCCGCAGACGGTCTTCTCGTCGGGGCTGTCGGACGGCTGGCCCTCGGGCAGCTCGATGCCACGCGACTGCAGGAACGAGCGCACACCGTCGTAGCGGGGCTTGCCGTCGACGTACTTGAAGTAGTCGTCCTCGGTGTACGGCTCATCGACGCCCCGTTCCCGGAGGAAGGCGTCGAACATCTCCGCCCACGCGTGCATGTGCACCTCGGCCGTCGGCGTGATGACGCCGTCGAGGTCGAACAGTGCCGCGTCGAAGTCGCTCCAATCCATTCCGAAAGCGTATGCCCGCAACCCACCCCTCGCGCGAAGACCCGCAGTGTCACCGGGCCCGGCGATACTGAGCCGCATGACTCGCACCGTCTTTTACACCGCGACCAGTCTAGACGGCTTCATCGCCGACCCCGACGACTCACTCGACTGGCTCATGACCCGCCAACAGGATCGCGGCGGTCCGCTCAACTACGACGACTTCATCGCCGACATCGGCGCGGCGGCGATGGGCCGCACCACCTACGAGTGGGTCCTCGACCACGAGGGCCCCGATGCCGCGTGGCCGTACGACATCCCCTGCTGGGTATTCAGCAACCACGACGTGCCGAAGATCGAGGGCGACATCCGCCATGTGCGCGGCGACGTGACCGACCACCACGCCGAGATGGTCGAGGCGGCCGGTGGCAAGGGCGTCTGGGTGGTCGGTGGCGGAGACCTCGCCGCCCAGTTCGCCGATGCCGGCCTGCTCGACGAGCTGATCGTCTACATCGCACCGGTCTTCCTCGGCGCCGGCGCGCCGCTCTTCCCGCGCCGCCAGGAGCTCAAGCTCACCGAGCTGGCCCAGAACGTCGAGTTCGCCTGCGCACGCTACGAGGTCGTCAAGGCCAGCGGCTAGGATTCACGCACCTGAAGACCCATCGGGACGCGTGAAGGGAAGCATGTCCAAAGTCGCCCTCATCACCGGGATCACCGGCCAGGACGGCTCGTACCTCGCCGAGCTCCTGCTGCTCAAGGGCTACGAGGTCCACGGGCTGATCAGGCGCTCGTCGACGTTCAACACGGCGCGCATCGACCACCTTTACCAGGATCCGCACAACGACGACGTCCGGCTCTTCCTGCACCACGCCGAACTCGGTGACGGCAGCCGGCTGGTGCGGCTGATCGACCGGATCGGCCCCGACGAGGTGTACAACCTGGCCGCGCAGTCCCACGTCCGGGTGTCCTTCGACGAGCCGGAGTACACCGGCGACATCAACGCTCTGGGCACGGTGCGACTACTGGAGGCCGTCCGCCAGTCGAGCATCGAGCCGAGGTTCTACCAGGCGTCGTCGTCCGAGATGTTCGGCGGATCCCCGCCACCGCAGTCGGAGGAGACGCCGTTCCATCCGCGCTCGCCCTATGCCGCGTCCAAGCTCTACGCGTACTGGATGACGAGGAACTACCGGGAGGCATACGGGCTGTTCGCCGTCAACGGCATCCTGTTCAACCACGAGTCGCCGCGCCGCGGCGCCACCTTCGTGACCCGCAAGATCACCCGGGCGGTCGCGGCCATCAAGGCGGGGCGCCAGCAGCATCTCTACGTGGGCAACCTCGACGCCGTTCGCGACTGGGGCTACGCGGCCGAGTACGTCGAGGGTGTGTGGCGGATGCTGCAGGCCGACCAGCCCGGCGACTACGTCCTCGCCACCGGCGTGGGCGTCTCGGTCCGCGAGTTCCTGCAGATCTGTTTCGAGCGCGGCGGCCTCGACTGGGAGGAGCACGTGCGCTTCGACGACCGCTACCTGCGCCCCACCGAGGTCGACGCCGTCGTCGGCGACTCGACCAAGGCGGCGAAGGAGCTCGGCTGGAAGCCCACCGTCGACGGCCAGGACCTGGCCCGCTTGATGGTCGACGCCGACATCGAGGCCCTCACGCACGAGGGGCGGCCCTGGGTCGACCAGGTCCGTCTGGAGTCGTGGGGCACGGTGTGAGCGTCGCGCCCGACGACGGGGTCGATTTCGAGCCCGGTCCACTGAACCGGTCCGCCACCTTCTACGTCGCCGGTCACCGTGGGACGGTCGGCTCGGCCATCATGCGTCGGCTGGCGACCGAGGGATTCACGTCCGTCGTGGGGGCGTCCTCGGCCGATCTCGACCTCACCGACAGGGACGCCGTCTTCGCCTACTTCGCCCGGACGAAGCCCCGCTACGTGGCGCTGGCCGCGGCGAAGGTCGGCGGCATCCTGGCGAACACCACGTGCCCGGTCGACTTCCTCACCCAGAACGTCCAGATCCAGGCCAACGTCATGGATGCAGCAGTCGAGCACCGAGTCGAACGCCTCGTCTTCGTGGGCTCGGCCAGCATCTACCCGAGGCTCGCCGACCCGCCCATCAGCGAGGACGCGCTGATGACCGGTCCTCTGGAGCCGACCAACTCCGCCTACGCGATCGCCAAGCTCGCCGGGGTCATGCACGTGCAAGCGGTGCGACGCCAGTACGAGCTTCCCTGGATCAGCGCCATACCGACCAACCTCTACGGGCCGAACGACAACTTCTCGCCGCAGGGATCGCACGTCCTGCCCGCACTCATCCGGCGATACCACAAAGCCGCGGCGTCCGGGCTCGACACCGTGACCAACTGGGGAACCGGCTCGCCCCGGCGCGAGTTCCTCCACGTGGACGATCTCGCCGCCGCGGTGCTGTACATGCTCGAGCAGTACGACGGTCCACAGCAGCTCAACGTCGGAACGGGCACCGACGTGACCATCCGCGAGCTCGCCGAGACCATCGCCGGCATCGCGGGCTACGACGGCGCCACGGAGTGGGACACGTCGAAGCCGGACGGCACCCCGCAGAAGCTCCTCGACACCTCCAAGCTCTCGAAGGCCGGCTGGGCCGCGAGCATCTCGCTCGAGGACGGCCTGCGGTCCACCTACGCGTGGTACCGGGAGCACCTCGACTCGCTCCGGGAGTGACGACCCTCGAGGGTTGTCACATCAGGGAGGGCTGCGTCGTCTGGTGGGTAGGCCCCTGACGAAGGAAGTGCTGTGGACTCCGCCGACCCCACCTGGCCGTTGTTCGTTCTCGCCGCGATCCAGCTCGGTGACGCTGCTCTGTGCGTCAAGCCCGTCGGGTTCGTGCGGGACTGCTTCGACGACGTCGGCTTCCCTCGCGCGTACTGGTGGGTGTTCACCCCGATCAAGGTCGTCGCTGCGATCGGCCTCGTGATCGGCATGTGGGTGCCCGAGATCGGACTGGCCGCCTGCCTGGGGCTCGTCGTGTACTTCGTCCTCGCGATCGGGGCCCACGTCCGCGCCCGCGACTTCGGACGGAACCTTTTCGTCAACGCCATTGGCATGCTTCTGCTGAGCGCCGGGGCGACGTACGTGTCCTTCGTGTCGTAGCGTTCGATCCATGACCCATGCGGGCGCGAACAGCGAGGTCGGACGACTACGCACGGTAATGCTGCACCGGCCCGGCCCGGAGCTCGCCCGACTCACGCCGCGCAACAACGACTCGTTGCTCTTCGACGGCATCCCCTGGGTCGGGCGCGCGCAGGACGAGCACGACGCCTTCGCCCAGGCCTTGCGCGACCACGACGTCGAGGTGCTCTACCTCGTCGAGCTGCTCACCGAGACCCTGGAGAACGCAGGCGCGCGCAGGCAGATCATCGAGAGCACCACGAGGACCCTGCACCTCGGCGACGGCCTGCGCGACTACCTCACCGCCGCCATGTCCGACCTCGCGCCGGCCGATCTCGCCACCGTCGTCACCGCGGGGCTACGCAACGACGAGATCGTGCATCGCAGCATCGTCACCAGCCTCCTGCGGGCGGACGACTTCCTGGTCGACCCCTTGCCCAACCTGCTGTTCACCCGCGACTCGTCGGTGTGGCTGCCCGGCCGGGTCGCCGTCACAAGCCTCGCCATGCCCGCGCGGATGCGCGAGACGCAGCTGACCAACCTCGTCTACGAGCACCACCCCCGGTTCGCCGGCGTCGACCGACTGCACGGCCCACACCTCGAGCACCTCGAGGGCGGTGACGTGCTGCTGCTCGCCCCCGGTGTCATGGCCGTCGGGGTCGGGGAGCGCACCACTCCTGCCGGGTTCGAGACGTTCGCGCGACAGGTGCTCGGCGACGGGCTCGCCCACACCCTGCTGGCCGTGCCCATCGCCCAGGAGCGCGCCACGATGCACCTCGACACGATCGTCACGATGGTCGACGTCGACACCGTGGTCATCTACCCCAACGTCGCCGACCATCTTCGCGCCCATCCGGTCACCTGGGTGGGTGACGACCTCAAGGCGTCGCCGGAGCAGTCGTTCTTCGCTGCCGCTGCCGAGGCCATGGGCATCGACACCCTGCACCAGATCGACACCGGCCTCGACCCGGTCACCGCCGAGCGTGAGCAGTGGGACGACGGCAACAACACCCTGGCCATCGGACCCCGCCTCGCGGTGGCGTACGAGCGCAACGAGCAGACCAACGCCCGTCTCGCCCATCACGGCATCGAGGTCGTGGCGATTCGCGGCTCCGAGCTCGGCTCGGGCCGCGGTGGCCCGCGCTGCATGTCCTGCCCGATCGAGCGGGATGCGCCGTGACCCTGGTCGAGGACTTCGAGGCCGAACGTCCACGGCTCCTGCGCGTCGCCTACCGGCTCACCGGCAGCGTCGCCGATGCCGAGGACGCCGTCCAGGAAGCCTGGATCAGACTAGGCTCGACCGGCGAAGCCGCACCGCGGAACCTGCAGGCCTGGCTGACGCGGGTCGTCAGCCGGCTGTGCCTCGACCGGCTCGGCTCGGCAGCCAAGCGCCGCGAGACGTATGTCGGTCAGTGGCTGCCCGAGCCGATCGTCCGTCCGATCGGAACGGACGCGGCGCCCGATCCGCTCGACGTCGTCGTGCAAGGCGAGGACGCTCGGATCGGCGCGCTCGTAGTGCTCGACACACTCACGCCGCCGCAACGCGTCGCGTTCGTGCTGCACGATGTGTTCTCGGTGCCGTTCGACGAGGTCGGCGAGGTGCTCGGCATCGGCACCGACGCCGCCCGCCAGCATGCCTCCCGGGCCCGCCGCGCGATGACCGACGCACCGGAACCCACGCCCGATCCCGAGCACGAGGAGGCCGTCCAGCGGTTCCTCGCCGCGATGGCCACCGGCGACCTCGACGCGATCGTGGCGACGCTGCACCCGGACGTCGTGGTCATCGGCGACGCCAACGGCACCACCGGCACGGCCGTCAACGTCATCCACGGGCCCGACAAGTTCGCCCGGTTCTATCTCGGGCTGTTTGCCCGCTACGGCGACACGGCGATGGAGTCGCTGAAGCCGGTCCTCGTCAACGGCCAGCTGGGTCTCTGGACCTCCGGCTGGGACGGCGGCGACGCTCGAACCAGCTCACCCGAGCGGGTGGGCGGCTTCACGGTGCGCGACGGCCTGGTGGCGGCCAGCTACGACTTCGCGAACCCGGAGAAGCTGGGTGGCGTCAGGCTCGAGCCGTCGCAGGCTCGCTGACGTCCCAAGGCACGAGGCAGGTGTCGCCGGAGCCGAAGCCCTGGTCGGTGATGCCGAGGGCGTGGTTGAAACGAGCGCGCTGATTCTCCAGACCGATCTGGTAGGTCAGCTCCACGACGCCCTCGTGCCCGTAGCGATCCACGAGGGTGGCGACCTCCTCGTCGGTCACCGTCATGGGCGTCGCGGTCATGGCGTCGGCGTAGCGGATGGCGTCACGCTCTTCGTCGGAGTAGGCATCGGACGCCTCGAAGTCGGCGATGTGCCTGAGCCGCTCGACGTCCAGGCCGTCCAGGCGCTGGAGCATCACGCCGAAGTCGACGCACCACGAGCAGCCGACGGTCCATGCGGTGCGGTAGACGGCCAGCTGGAGTAGCGCCTTGGGCATGACGTGCACGGCCCGCTCGACCGCGAGCTCGTGCATCGTCCCGGCGAAGAACAGCTTGCGGTGGTTCGCCGCGACGGCAAACGGCTCGGGCACCTCGCCCACCCTGCGTCGGGCGAGACGGTAGGCGATGCGGACCAACAGGCCGGCGTCCTGCGGAGCTACGGCGGGAATGCGAGACATGTCCACTCCTGTTCGGCGGCGGCCGGTTCGGCCGCCTCACCCACCAGACGACGCAGCGCCACGGAACGTGACAGTGCCAGGAGCGTGGATCAGACTTCGCGCGACAGGGCCAGCTCGGCGTTGACGCGAGTGCCCTGGCTCATGTCGACCCACCAGCGATCGGCCACGCGGTTGATGATCGAGAGGCCGCGACCACTCAGGGAGTCCTCGTCGAAATCGATCGGCTCGAGTGAACCGCCCTCGCCGGCGTCGTGGACGCTGAGCTCGAGGAGGTCACCGTTGATGGTCCACGAGATCTCGACCGTCCCCTCGGACGTGGGCACGCCGTGGCTGACGGCGTTGGCGATCATCTCGCTGATGACGATGAGGGCGTTGTCGATGACGCCGGACGATGCGCGGTTGATCGTGAGGAAGCCCGCCAGCTTGGTGCGGGCGATGCTCGGCGTCGATGACTCGAACGGCAGACTGATGGAGTCGCGGGCGCGGACCGGCCTCACTTCTGCCCCCCAAGGTGCGCAGCAGTGCACTCGACACGAACCGAAACGGCCTGCATATAGTCCAAAGTAACCATGTCGGGTGGCACTTGACTACTGATTTGCCGCATACCGGCCGTGTCACGACCCCGAAGAAGCAGGAGCTGAGCGATGGATGTACCCACCGTCACCGTCGACGACGTGACCACCACCACGTCCGCCGAGTGGGTGGTACTCGACGTCCGCGAGCCCCAGGAGTGGGCAGGCGGGCATATCGAGGGGGCCCTCCACATCCCCCTCGGCGACCTTCCGGCCCGCATCGACGAGCTCGACCCACAGTCCCGGACCGTCGTCGTGTGCCATGCCGGCGGACGGTCCTCGCGGGCCACGGTCTGGCTGTACCAGCAGGGCCATGACGTCGTCAATCTCGCCGGCGGCATGGAGGCCTGGGAGGGAGCGGAGCGACCAGTCGTCGTTCCGTGAGCGCGACGCCCCCGAAATCTTGCCGGGGACGTCGCGTGGAGGTCGGAGCTACTTGGCGGCGGACTTGAGTCGCGAGCCGGCGCTGACCTTGACGCCGAAACCGGCCGGGATCTCGATCGTCTCTCCGGTGGACGGATTGCGGCCCGTGCGCGCGGCGCGCTGGACGCGCTCGACGGACACGATGCCCGGGATCGAGACCTTCTCGCCCTTGCCCACGGCATCGATGAGGATGTCGCTGAAGGCCGAGAGCACCGCGTCGGCGTTGGTCTTGCTGGTGTCGGCCTTCTCGGCGAGGGCTGCCACGAGGTCGCTGCGGGAGATTGCCACTGATGCTCCTAGAGATGCGGGTGTGTATTCACGGTCAGTCTAAGGATGGCTCCGGACGATCCATCGTCAGGTCCACCACAACGACGGTGAATCCACGAGAGTGGGCAGCTCCGAGAGGTACCACGATCGCGGTCGCTCGGCCACGCCCAACGACGCCAGGTGGGGCGTCATCCATTGCACGTCGATGAGTGCGTCTTCTCCCGCGACGTCCACCAGTCCGATGAGAGCCACCTTCGATGCGTCGGTGGCACGGTGGAACATCGACTCGCCGCAGAACAGCCGGCCGGCCTCGACTCCGTACACTCCGCCGACGAGGTTTCCGTCCGCGTCACGGGTCTCGACGGAGTGCGCCCATCCGAGTCGGTGCAGCTCGACGTAAGCCGCGCGGATGTCCGCGTCGATCCACGCCCCGCGTCGGCGGGGGTCGGCGCAGGCGTCGATGACCTGCTCGAACGCGGTGTCGACGGTGATGTGGAAGTGCCGGGCCGATCTCCGCGTCGAGCGGCTGATGTGCAGTGCGCCGGGTTCGAGCACCGCCCTCCGCATCGGCGACCACCACAGCAGCCGTCCGCCCTGCGGCATCGGGAACGCGCCGTGGCGATAGGCCGCCACCAGCGTTGGTGGGCGGAGGTCCGCGCCGGCCGCCACGCAGTCGTCATCGGGCCAGCCGGCTGGGTCGAAGTCCCACTGGGACGCCGGCATCGGGGTCGGCATGGCCATGCGTGAGGTGTTCATGCGTCGAGAATCCGGCGCAGGTGCCACACCGGCACCTTGCCCCACTCGGCCCACTCCTCGTCGGTGGCGCCGGCCAGGCCGTCGAACCAGGTCTGCGCGCGATTGCCCATGTGCCCAGCGTAGGCGCGTGGCCGGCCCTCCTATGCTGACGCCATGGCAGTGAACAAGAGTCTGGCGAAGGCGTCGATGAGGGTGGCACCGTCCGTCGCCTCCGAGTACGTCCGCGCCGTGCTCGACAAGGCCATCGACGGCGTGGGCCCGCTCCGGTCGGTCGCCGCGTCCGCCGACTCCAAGCTCGTCGACGCCAGCGGAGACGTCGAGGACGCGGTCAAGGCCTGGATGCGTCTGCACATCGGCCTCGCCGGAGCGCAGGGCTTCGTCACCAACCTCGGCGGTGTCGCGGCGCTCCCCGCCGCGATCGCGGCCAACGTCGTCGGCGTCACTCTGGTGCAGTGCCACCTCGTGGCCGGCATCGCGCACCTGCGCGGGTACGACCTCGAGGATCCCCGCGTCCGCAACGCGATCCTCGCCTGCATGCTCGGTGAGGACGACGTCCGCGTCCTCGTCCGCACCACCAACCTTCCGTCTTCGCCAATGGCCATCGCCACGTCGCCTGTGCACGACCCGGCACTCGACGAGCTCATCTCCCGCGAGGTCACCACCGATCTCGTCGCCCGCACGGCCGGGCGGCGCGCCATCACGATGATCGGGCGACGCGTGCCATTGCTCGGCGGTGTCGTCGGTGGCGGAGGCGACGCTCTCTCGACCTGGAGCATCGGCCAGTACGCCGCCCGCGAGCTCCGCGACCGCAACCTGCGCTGACCCGCCGCTTTCCGCGAGCGGCGCAGTTCGGCGATTTCGAGACGGCGTGTCGCGCGCATCTGCGCCACTCGGAACCCAGTTTGCACCACTCGCCGGCTCTGGTGCGGGGTCAGCCGAGCGCTCGGACGACTGCCGATGGCGACGGGCGACCAAGGTGACCGGTCATCCAGGTGCTCGTGGCCACCAGGGCTTCGAGGTCGACGCCGTGCTCGATGCTGAGGCCGGTGAGCATCCAGACGAGGTCCTCAGTGGCGAGGTTGCCGGTGGCGCTCTCGGCATACGGGCAGCCGCCGAGACCACCGGCGGATGCGTCGAACGTCGTGACGCCGTGCCGCAGCGCAGCGTGGGCGTTGGCGAGGGCCTGGCCGTACGTGTCGTGGAAGTGCATGGCCAGGCGCTCGGCGCCCACGCCGGCCGCGTCGAAGGCGTCCAGCAAGGCGCCCACGTGGCCGGGAGTGCCGACGCCGATCGTGTCGCCGAGCGAGAGCTGGGTGGCGCCGAGGTCGAGCAGGCGGCAGCCGGCGTCGACGACTTGGTCGACGGGTACCTCGCCCTCCCACGGGTCGCCGAAGCACATCGAGACGTAGGCGCGTACATCGAGCCCGGCGTCGAGCGCTCGGCGGACGACCGGCTCGAACATCGCGTACTGGCCGTCGAGCGAGCTGTTGAGGTTCTTCTTCGCGAACGTCTCGGTGGCACTGCCGAAGATGGCGACGTGCGTGCAGCCCGCGGCGAGCGCCCGGTCGAGCCCACGCTCGTTGGGCACCAGTACCGGGAGCGGCACCGGGCCACCGAGCGGCAGCCGGGCGACGAGCTCCTCGGCGTCGGCCAGCTGGGGGACCCACTTCGGGTGGACGAAGCTGGTGGCCTCGACGATCGGCAGCCCGGCCGCCACCAGCCGCTCGATGAACTCGGCCTTGACGTCGAGGGGGACGATGGCGCTCTCGTTCTGCAGACCGTCGCGCGGGCCGACCTCGTAGATCGTCACCCGGGCCGGCAACGACGGATCAGGCACGGCCGATGGCAGCTCAGGCATCGGCAGCCTCGACGGTGAGCAGCAACGCTCCTTGCTTCACCTGCTCGCCCGCCGCGGCGCCGACGTGGGTGACGACGCCGTCATGCGGCGCCGTGAGCGCGAGCTCCATCTTCATCGCCTCGAGAGCGCCGAGGCGCTGACCGGCGGTGACGGTGTCGCCCTCGGCCACGTCGATCACCAGCACGGTCGCCGGCATCGGAGCGGTGACGTCGGCCTCACCCTCGACGTCACCGAGGGCCCGGCGCATCGGGTCGGGTGGCGTGAGGAGCCACGGCTGTCCGTGCCAGGCGACGGAGACGCCACCTGAGTCGTTGCGGTGCCATAGCGCCGGAGGCACCGCTCCGGTCGCCTCCACCCAGTGGGTGACTCCGTCGGCGTCCATGACCGGGACGCTGCGTCGAGCCGGCGGGCCGGAGAGACGCCAGCCGTCGCCGATGGTGAACGGTGATCCGGTCGGGTCGACCCGGGCGCCGGCGATCACGTCTGCACCGACGAGCAACGCCTCAGACGGCAGCTCCGGTGCGGTGAGCAAGGCGTCGGCGGCATCGCTGTCGAGCCAACCCGTGTGCACGTCGCCCGCCGTGAAGGCGTCGCTCGCCACGAGGCAGCGGACGAATCCGAGGTTGGTGGTGAGCCCGAAGACGGCCGACTGGTCGAGCGCCGTGACTATGCGCAGGCGCGCAGCCTCGCGGTCGGCGCCGTGCACGACGACCTTTGCGATCATCGGGTCGTAGGCCGTCGTCACCTCACCGCGCGCATCGAAGGCGGAGTCGACCCTGGCGTCGGGCGACCAGACGAGCTCCTCGACCGTGCCCGACTGCGGGAGGAACCCGGCGTAGGGGTCCTCGGCGTAGACGCGCACCTCGATGGCGTGCCCACGCTGCCGGATCTGGTCCTGCGTGCGCGGGAGCGGACGGCCGGCGGCGGTGTCGAGCTGCCACTGCACGAGGTCGAGACCGGTGACCTCCTCGGTGACCGGATGCTCCACCTGCAGCCGCGTGTTCATCTCCAGGAAGTACGCATCATCACCTTTGACCAGGAACTCGACGGTTCCGGCGCTCGTGTACCCGACCTCCCGGCACAAGGCGACGGACGCCTCGAGGATGCGCGCGCGAACGGCGTCGGGGACGAACGGAGCGGGCGCCTCCTCGACGACCTTCTGATGACGGCGTTGTGCCGAGCAGTCGCGGTCGAAGAGGTGAACCACGTTTCCGTGGTGGTCGCCGAAGACCTGGACCTCGACGTGGCGGCCGGCCTCGACATACGACTCGACGATGAGGGTGTCGTCGCCGAAAGCGGACGCCGCCTCCCGGCGAGCCGTGGCGACGGCAGCGGCGAGGTCGCCGCGGCGACGCACGACGTGCATCCCCTTGCCCCCTCCGCCAGCGGCGGCCTTGACCAGCACGGGGTAGACGTCGTCCGGAACCGCGTCGGGTGCGAACTGGGGCGTGACCGGCACGCCCGCGCGCTCGGCAACCTCACGGGCGCGGTCCTTGCGGCCCATCAGCTCCATGACGTCGGCGGAGGGGCCGATGAAGACGAGACCGGCGTCGGTGACGGCCCGGGCGAACTCCGCGCGCTCGGACAGGAAGCCGTAACCGGGATGGACCGCTTCTGCGCCGGACTCCTTGGCCGCGGCGAGCACTCGTGAGATGTCGAGGTAGGACGCCGAGGGCGCAGTGGGGCCGATCAGCACGGCATCGTCGGCCTCGCGCACGAACGTCGCGTCGGCGTCGGCCTCGGAGTACACCGCGATGCTGCGCAGGCCGCGCTCGCGGCAGGAACGGATGATCCGGCGAGCGATCTCGCCGCGGTTGGCAATGAGCACGGACGAGAAGCTCATCGACCCACCGCCGCAACGTCATGGCTCGGTCGAGCCTGTGCCGCATGATCTGCGACGTCAGACCAACTCGCGAACGCCTCGCCTGAGATCGCTCGCAGCCCTAGATGGACACACATACGCATCACATTCTGAAGACGCCGAACTGCGGCATCGGGATCGGGGCGTGCGAGGCAGCGGCTAGGCCGAGGCCGAGCACGCGGCGGGTGTCGAGCGGGTCGATGATCCCGTCGTCCCACAGCCGGGCAGTGGAGTAGTAGGCGGAGCCCTGCTCCTCGTACTGGGCCATGATCGGCGCGCGGAAGGCTGCCTCGTCCTCGTCCGACCAGGTCTCGCCTCGGGTCTCCATCGCGTCGCGGCGCACGGTGGCCAGCACCGACGCGGCCTGCTCGCCGCCCATCACCGAGATGCGGGCGTTCGGCCACGCCCACAGGAAGCGCGGGTCGTAGGCGCGGCCGCACATGCCGTAGTTGCCGGCACCGTAGGACCCGCCGATGACGACGGTGAACTTCGGCACGACCGACGACGTGACCGCCGTGACGAGCTTCGCGCCGTCCTTGGCGATGCCGCGGTTCTCGTACTCGCGACCCACCATGAAGCCGGAGATGTTCTGCAGGAACACCAGCGGGATGCCGCGCTGGTTGGCCAGCTCGATGAAGTGCGCGCCCTTGAGCGCCGACTCGCTGAAGAGGATGCCGTTGTTGGCGATGATCGCGACCGGACGGCCCCAGATTCGTGCGAACCCGCACACCAGGGTCTCGCCGTACAGCGGCTTGAACTCGTGCAGTCGTGAACCGTCGACCACGCGCCGGATGACATCGTGCACGTCGTACTGCGTGCGCGGGTCGGTGGGTATGTCGTACAGGCCGGCCGGGTCCTCCGCAGGCTCCTCCACCGGGTACGTCGGGATGCTCGATGCGCGGGGCCGCTCGAAGGTGTCGACGATGGAGCGGACGATCTGCAGGGCGTGATCGTCGTCGTCGGCGAGGTGGTCGACCACTCCGGACGTGCGGGCGTGGACGTCGCCGCCGCCGAGGTCCTCGGCGCTGACCTCCTCGCCGGTGGCCGCCTTCACCAGCGGCGGGCCGCCGAGGAAGATCGTGCCCTGACCCTTGACGATCACCGACTCGTCGCTCATCGCAGGCACGTAGGCGCCGCCCGCGGTGCACGAGCCCATCACGGCGGCGACCTGCCCGATGCCGGCAGCCGACATCTGGGCCTGGTTGAAGAAGATGCGCCCGAAGTGGTGCCGGTCGGGGAAGACCTCGTCCTGCATCGGCAGGAAGGCTCCGCCGGAGTCGACCAGGTAGATGCAGTGCAGGTTGTTCTGCTTGGCGATCGTCTGGGCGCGCAGGTGCTTCTTGACCGTGAGCGGGTAGTAGGTGCCGCCCTTCACGGTGGCGTCGTTGGCGACGATCATGCACTCGCGCCCGGATACCTGGCCGATGCCGGTGATGATGCCGGCGCTCGGCACCTCTCCCCCGTACATCCCGTAGGCGGCGAGGGGCGCGATCTCGAGGAAGGGTGAGCCGGGGTCGAGGACGTGGTCGACGCGGTCGCGCGGCAGCAGCTTGCCCCTCGAGACATGTCGTTCGCGAGACTTGACGGTGCCGCCCTGACGCACGTCTGCGAGCCGCTTGCGCAGATCGGCGACCAGTTCCTCCATGCCGACAGGCTAGCACCCATGGTTAACGTTCGTTAACTCCACGGGCTAGACTTCGTCCGTGACCGACCGGCAGCAGCAGATCCTCGACACCGCAGCCGTGCTCTTCGCCGAGCGCGGGTTCCACGGCGTGTCGGTGCACGACATCGGTGCGGCCTGCGGCATCACCGGGCCGGCGCTCTACAAGCACTTCCGCGGCAAGGGCGAGCTCCTCGCCGCGTCGCTCATCGACATCAGCGAGACGCTGCTCAAGGAGGGGTCTGCCAGGGCCGCCTCGGCCTCGTCGCCGAGCGACGCCCTGGACGCCCTGATCGACTGGCACGTCGAGTTCGCTCTCGAGCATCCGGCGTTCATCGTCGTGCAGGATCGCGAGTGGGCCAACCTCGACGCGGCCGGGCGCCGCGACGTCCGGGCGCTGCAGTTGAGCTACATCGACGTCTGGGTCGACACCGTGCTGGCGCTCGGTCACGGGCTCGACAGCATCACGGATCGGGCCACCGCGCGGGCGGCGGTGCAGGCGACGTTCGGTCTGCTCAACTCCACCCCGCACAGCGCTCGCATCAAGGCGACCGACATGCGCAGCCTCCTGATCGATATGGCACACCGTTCGCTTGCCGGGTGACGTCGCCTCAGCGGTCGGCCGGCGCCTCCTGGACGGACCACTCGTTGCCGTCAGGATCGGACAGACGGATGAACGAGTTCCAGGTTCCGCCCTTGCCGTCGACGAACTCCATGCCTTCGTAGTGCCCGACGTTGCTCACCTCGGCGCCCCGTCCGACAAGCTCGGCATGCGCCTGCTCGATGTCGGAGACGACCACGAGACCACCCCGCATCGAACCCGGGGACATGCCCTGGGAGCCGGTCTGCAGATGGATCGAGCATCCCGAGCCGGGCGGCGTGAGCTGCACGAGTCGCAGGTCATCGCTGAGCTGGGTGTCGAGGTCGACGGCGAACCCGAGCTGTTCGCTGTAGAACCGCTTCGCACGATCGAGGTCCGAGACAGGAACGAGAATTGCTTCCAGAGTCCACTCCATGGTCGACAATCTAGCGAGGGTCGCGCCTTAGACTGACGCTCGTGGTTGATCTCGGCAAGATCCTCGGAAACGGCACCGAGGTCGCCCGTCTGCAGGACGTCGTCGACTTCATCGGGTCGCACCAGGACGACCTCGTGGCCAGCGCGCAGATCGCGCACGAGCTACCCGGCCTGCTGCGACTTCTCTCCTCCGGGCTGTCCGACGCCGGAACACATGCGTCGAAGGCCGGCAAGGCCCTCACGGGCACGTCCGGTGCGACCGGACGTGTCGGCGACACGGCCGCCGGCCTGGCCTCGATCTCGACGAGTCTCAGCACGGTCGGGACGTTGGTCGGTGACGCCGCGATCGACTTCTCGAAGGTTCCCCTCATGGGCGGTCCCTCCCGTCAGCTCGCCTCGGCGGCCCACTCGGTCGCCGACACGAAGAAGCACCTCGACACCCTCGCCATCGACCTCAAGGAGATCTCCGAGCTCCTCGACACAGTGGGGCACTCCCTCGAGCGGCTCGGCACCACCCTCGGCGCCACCGGCCGCGAGGCGAACAAGTTCGTCCGCTGAGTCACTTCGCCGCCGGGGTGTCCCGGACGGCCTCGAACGTGTGGGGAGACGCGGCAGCCCAGTCGCGGGTCCAGCCCTCCGGCGGTGCGATGAGCAGCTCGCCGGGTTCCAGCCAGTTGAACAGGTCCTGATAGGTCTTCGTGACCTGCGGATCGACCCGACGGAACAGCTTGCGCGGGTTGAGGTCGTCGAAGGAGTCGAGCCCCATCGAGGCGACGATCTGCATCGCGCTGTTGATGGTCTTGGCCTGGAACTGGTAGACCCGCTCGATCTTGTCGGGCACGACCAGGGCGCGGGTACGCCACGGGTCTTGGGTGGTCACGCCGACCGGGCAGTGGTTCGTGTGGCACTTCTGTGCCTGGATGCAGCCGACCGCGAACATCATCGCGCGGGCGGCAAGCGTGAAGTCGGCGCCCTGGCAGATCCTCTTGACGATGTCGATGCCGGTCGCGACCTTGCCGCTGACGCCGATCTTGATGTCGGCGCGCAGCCCGGAACCGACCAACGAGTTGTGCACGAACATCAACGCCTCGGTGAGCGGCATGCCGACGTTGTCCTCGAACTCCACCGGCCCCGCTCCGGTGCCGCCCTCCGACCCGTCGACGATGATGAAATCCGGGCCCGAGCCACGCTCGATCATCGCCTTGCAGATCGCAAGGAACTCGCGGCGCGACCCGATGCACAACTTGAAGCCGACCGGCTTGCCGCCGCTGAGCTCGCGGAGCTGGTCGATGAAGTCGATGAGGCCGAGCGGTGAGTCGAACGCATTGTGCGAAGGCGGGGACACGATCGTCTCGCCGACCTTGACGCCACGTGCCCGCGCGACCTCCTCGTTGACCTTCGCGCCCGGCAGCAACCCGCCCAGCCCCGGCTTCGCGCCTTGAGAGATCTTGATGGAGATGGCCTTGACCTGGTCGAGGTTGGCCCGCTCGGTGAACTTGTCCGGGTCGAAGTGTCCGTCGGGGGTCCTGCAGCCGAAGTACGCAGAGGCGATCTCCCAGATGAGGTCGCCGCCATGCTTGGTGTGGTGCTTGCTGATCGACCCCTCCCCAGTGTCGTGCGCGAACCCGCCCTTGGCTGCCCCTCCATTGAGTGCCTCGATCGCGTTCGCCGACAGTGAGCCGAAGCTCATCGCGGAGACGTTGAGCAGGGCGATGTCGTACGGCTGGGTGCACTTCGGGCCGCCCAGTCGCACCGAGGGCAGGACGCCGTCGGGCTTCGGCTTGGCCCGCAGTGAGTGCGCGACGAACTCATAGCCGACGGCGTTGACGTCACGCGGAGTGCCGAACGGCTCCTCGCCGTGGTTGCCCTTCGCGCGGTCGTACACGAGGTCGCGGGTCTCACGGTCGTAGGGCCGGCCCTCGATGTTCGACTCCACGAAGTACTGGCGGATCTCCGGGCGGATCCGTTCGAGCATGAACCGTCCGTGCCCGATCACCGGATAGTTGCGCGTGACACTGTGCCAGGGCTGGAAGAGGTCGTAGATGCCGACGATCGCGAGGAAGGTGAGCGGCGCCGCGACGAACCACCAGCCGTTGATGTGAACGCGGGTGAGCAGGATCGCCGCGGCGGCGGTGGCGACGAGGCCGAGGACGGCGATCCACCTGATCATGTGTTGATGTTGCCACGCGGAAGGTGCTCAGGGAGCGTTCAGCGATCACTGTTCTTCGCCGAAGCCGCAGCGCTCGGCGAGGTAGTCGAAGATCTGCGCCTTCTGCGGCTCGGTGAACCGCAGGTAGACCGGTGAGGTGCCGAAGGCCTTCGACTCCACCCGGAGCGGAAGGATTCCACCCGTCCGGTCCTCGGCGACGGCATGCACGTCGCACCGGTTCGGGATGAACGTCACGTCGGCACGCACCGGCTCGCCGCCCGGCTCGATGGTGCGCTCGATCTCGGTGGCACGCGGCCCCGCCGGCGCCAGAAGCGTCGAGCCACCCACGGATACGAGCCTGACCTGCGGTCCGGACTCCGGCGGCGTGAACGTGACGCCGATCCCGAGGGTGGATTCGTCTCCCTTGCCACGCACGGCCAGGCGGTCGTCGATGTCGATATCTCCCACCGCGCGTTCCGCGCAGTCGCGTTTCATGAACCGCTCGACGCTGCCGTAGCGATCCTTCGGACGCTCGACCGACGTCACCGTCTCACTGTCGCCGACCGCGTAGGTGAGGCGAACGCGAGCGTCGATTCCGTCACCGCAACGTGCCGGGGGCATCGTCATCGTGAGGTTGACGGTCGTGCCTGCCGCGATGGTCGACGGCCCGTCGTAGGTGGCGGGCTCGTCGAGGCGCCCGGACGCGAACTCTGCCCGCTCGACCGTGATCTCCTGACGGCTGTCGTTGACGACCTGGAGCTGGAACTTCCGCCCCTGCAGATCTTGGCGGGTCTGTTCGACCATGAACGTCACCCCGCGCGGTGCCGGCACTGTGTCGTCTCCGCAGCCGCCGAGCAGAGCCGCAACCAGCAGGAACGAGACCACCAGCCGCATGGCCAGAGCCTAGGGCGGTTGGAAGTTTCCCACGAGACCTGGGACGTCAGTCGAGGGACGCGCCGCGGAGCGTGCGCCAACTGACCCAGGCTGCGCCGAGCGCGACGACGATCGCCACCGCCGACGTCAGCTGCACCGCGTTCTCGAACGCCGCGTGCGCCGAGAGCACGATCTGCTCGCCGATCTCGTTCGGGTAGTAGCGAGCCTGCTCCATCGTGCCGCCGAGCGTCTCGAACGCCGAGTCCTGCTCGCCGAAGCGAGCGACCGCGGGAACGGTGAGGTTGGCGCGGAAGCTCGACGTGAGCACGCTGCCGAGGACGGCGGTCCCGAGCACCGCACCGATCTCGTAGGCCGTCTCGGAAGCGGCCGACGCGGCACCCGCCTGACGCCCGGGCACCCGCGAGAGCATGACGTCGTTCGTGATCGTCTCGGCAAGGCCGATCCCGAGCCCGAGCACCGCGAAGGCGATCATGATCGACCACGTCGTCGGTGTGCCGGCGAAGGCGGCGATGGCGTAACCGGCCGCCGACATGGCGAAGCTCAGGCTCACCAGCGAGGCCACCGAGACGAACCGGGCGAGGCGGACCGCGACAAAGCCGCCGATCATCGTCACGGCGAGCCCGGGGATGAGCACCGTGGCCGCGGCCATCGGGCTCAGCCCGACGACCAGCTGCAGGAACTGTGCCGCGAAGAAGAGGAAGCCCGCGTACCCCATCATGCTCAGCAGGTTCGCGCCGATGGCGCCGCTGAACACGCGGTCGGAGAACAGGGCGAGGTCGATCAGCGGGTGCTCAGCGGTCGCCTGCCGGCGCACGAACAACACGCCGCCGACGATGCCGAGCGCAATCGCACCAACCGCTTCGGCCGCGAGGCCTTGCTCCGCGAGCTGTTTGATGCCGTAGACGAACGGCAGCATCGCGGTCATCGACCAGGCGATGCCGGGCAGGTCGAGTCGACCCGGGCGCGGATCGCGCGACTCGGGCACGAGGAACGGTGCCGCGGCGAGGAAGGCGACGATGATCGGCACGTTGACGAGGAACACCGAGCCCCACCAGAAGTGCTCGAGAAGGTATCCGCCCACGACCGGGCCCAGCGCCGCCCCACCGGCGAACGTGGCGGCCCAGACGGCGATCGCGATGCGACGGTCGTCCCGCCGCACGAACACCGTGCGGATGAGGGAGAGTGTCGACGGCATCAGCGCCGCGCCAAACACGCCGAGCAGCACGCGCCAGGCGATGAGGGCCTCGGCGCTGGTGCTGAACGCCGCTCCGATCGACGCGAGGCCGAAGCCGGCGGCGCCGATCAGCAGCATCCGGCGTCGCCCGACCCGGTCACCGAGGCTGCCGGCAGCGATGAGCAGCCCGGCGAGCATGAGCGGGTAGATGTCGACGAGCCACATCAGCTGCTCGCCGCTCGGTCGCAACGCAACGCTGACCTGCGGCAACGCGAACGTCAGCACGGTGTTGTCGATGGAGATCAGGAGCACGGGCATGACGATGACGGCCAGCGCGAGCCATTCGCGCGGGCCGGCCCTGTGCTGCCGAACGGCCATCGTGGTCATGACGTCTACTGTACCGTCCAGACGGTATAGTTCCGAGTCGCTCAGATGTGATGTTCGACGCTAGGGCGTGCCCTAGGGTGGCGCCATGCCACCGACCGAGCGCTCGACCCGCGACCGCCTGCTCGACGCGTTCGAGACGCTGCTCGTCACGGCCGGCAGCCGGGCGGCCACGCTCGACGCCGTCGCGGCCGCTGCCGACGTCTCCAAGGGGGGCCTGCTCTACCACTTCCCCAGCAAGGACGCGCTCGTCGAGGCGATGCTCGAGCGTCTGTGCGAGCGTGGCGCCCAGGACGCCGAACGGATGGCCACCGCCAAGCAAGGGCCGGTCGTGTTCTACCTCGAGACGTCGGTCGACACCGGCAGCGACTTCGACCGCGGCCTCATCGCGACCGCGCGCATCGCCCAGGAGAACGACAGGCGAGCGTCAGCGGCGCTGGCCGATCTCCGCGACGGCTGGTTCGCGGTGCTGCGCGAGCATCTGGGCGACGAGGCGCTCGCGCGCACCATTCAGCTCATCGGCGACGGCCTCTACTTCGACGACACCACCGGCCTCGCGGAGAAGCACGCGCTCAAGCACGTCCGTGAGGTGCTCTCGCGGCTCGGGGTACTGTGACCTCCGCGGCCACCGTGCCGAGCTTGTCGTGGAGGAACCGCATCCGCCGCTCGAGGTGCTCGAACTTGACCTTCCGCCAGCAGTCGAGAACATCCTTCGCGCTGGTCAGCGCATCCCACAGCGCGAGCCGGGCCGGCGAGATCTGGCCGACCTCCTGGTAGCCCTCGAGGAATGCGACACACAGCTCGTCGAGCTGGGCCTGGGAGGCCCACTGCTCGGCCGGGCTCGTGGGCCGGCCGTCGTCAAGGGCCCGGAGGCACAGGTCGACCAGCGTGGCGCGGAACAACGCGAGATCGAGGCCGGCCTCGGCCTGGCAGAAGCCGTCGAAGTCGATCAGGGCCATGGCCTCGCCGTCGAGGAGCAGCTGGGCCGGCCGGAAGCTGCGGTGCGTGGGCACCAATGGGCCGGCCGGGGTTTCCTCCGCGAGCGCAACCAACCTCGCCACCAGCGGCTCGATCGCGCCGCCCAGCTCCGGCACGACCGAGGCCAGGTGCTCGCTCGCACGTCGAACCTCGCCGACCTGGCGCTCCCAGGTGATGGTCGGTCCGCCGGCGGCGTTCGAGGCGTGCAGCTCCGCCAGGCCGCGTCCGGCCAGTCGCACAGGGGCGGACAACGCCTCGACACCGGCTCGGAGGCCGCCGCCGAACGACGTCTTGATGGCGTCCTTGAGCGTGTGATCGCCCATGACGAGACCCTGGACGGACACGTGGAGGTCGGGAATGAGGGCGAGTGGTTCGGCGATGGTCACGGTCGAGCTCGTCCCCAGCGGTGAGGACCACAGGGCTCGCATGGCCTCGTGGGTGGCGCGGGCCTCCTCGCCTTCGTAAACCTTGGCCAGGACTCCATCCGGCCAGCGCGGACGCCGAAGCTCGGGCAGGTACTCGAGCTCGTAGCGGATCGCGCAGCGACGCCCCTCCCGGTACCGCTTCACCGTCGGCTCGCAGCCGGCGATCTGCAGGTCGTCGAGACCGTCGGCACCGTTTCTGAGGGCGTCCTCGAGCAACTCCCTCGACCGGTCGGGATCGGTCAGCAGCGGCAGTGCCGCCAGCCCGGTGTCGGACGATTCCAGACGAAAGTCCCAGCGGACGTCCGCGAGGTACGACCGCCATCCATCGTTCGGGAACGCACCGACGGAACGCTCGCGGGGTTCGTGCCCCTCCGGGAGCACCAGGCGCCCGTGAACATCGATGTCGCGGGTCGAGCCGTCGCGGGGGTCCTCGACGGTGAGTCGGCAGAGCGACTCCCAGGTGCCGCCGATGATGTGCGCTCGCTTGAACTTGCACCGACGAAGCCGCAGAGCTCCGGACGCGAGCTCGGGGATGCTCCGCTCGAAGTCGGCGTGAAGCCGATCAAGGTCCTCGATGGCCATGAGCCACTCGGGCGGACGCGACAGCAGACCGAGTCCGGCATCGATGCCGGCGTCTCCCATCGTGGCGACTTCGATCCCGAAGGACTGGACCATGATGCCTCGAGTCTCCCCTGAAACCTGAGGGTATGCCACCGACTCCTCAGGTGTGGGAAAACGCGAAATCGCGACAGATCACGTCCCTCACTCACCAGGTAGTCGGCCTCTCCGGCGTCCGCAGCCACACGTCGAAGAAGTTCGACAGATCCTCGCCCGACACCTTCTCGTAGACGGCCTCGAAGTCCTCGGTCGTGGCGGTGCCGTCGTCGTAGAGCGAGAGCCACAGCCGAGTGCCCTCCAGGAACTCCTCGTCGCCAATCTTCTCGCGCAGGGCGAACAGCGTGGCCGCGCCGCGGTCGTAGTTCGGGGCGGCGAACAGGTGCAAGGGACCGGGGTCAGCGATGACCGTGTCCCAGAACTCGTCGTTGGCCGGTGTGTTCATGACCGCGTCAAAGGACTTCTGCGCGGTGTCGCCGCCCTTGTGCTCGCCCCAGAGCCACTCGACGTACGTGGCCCAACCCTCGTTGAGCCAGATGTCCTGCCAGCGTTCGGGGCTGACGGCGTTGCCGAACCACTGATGCGCGAGCTCGTGGGCGACCGTGCCCTCACTGGCCCGGCGTGAGTACACCGGGCGGGTTTGTGTCTCGAGGGCGTACCCGACGGAGTCGTCGTCGACGATCGACCCGTACGAGTTGAACGGGTATTTGCCGAACTGCTCCTCGAAGAATGCGATCATCTCCGGCTGCAGCGCCAGGCTCGACTCGGTGGTCCTGCGGTTGGCAGGCGTCAGGTCTCGGTCGACCGCGTCGATGATCGGCAGCCCGTCAGCGGTCTGGGACGAGTTCAGCTCGTAGTCGCCGACCGAGGCCGTGGCCAGGTAGCTGGCCTGAAGGTCCGGCGCGTTCCAGAACCAGGTCGTCTTGCCATTCTTCGTGACCGGGTCTTTCGCCGGCAGCCCGTTGGCCACCGCAACCTTGCCCTCCGGCACGGTGATCTTGTACGAGTACGTGGCCTTGTCCGTGGGATGGTCGCTCGCGGGGAACCACGTCATGTTTCCCTCGGGCTCGCCGACGACCATGGCGCCGTCGCGCATGGTCACCCACCCGTAGAGGAACCCTTCGATGTCTGTGGGCCGCGTCGTGTTCCCGCCATAGCGGACGACGACCGTCGCCTGGTCACCCGTCTTGAGTCTGGGACGTGGCTGGACCGTCAGCTCCCAGCTGCGCTCGTCGTCGTCCTGCACCTGCCAGTAGGCGGAGTCAGGCACAGTCTCACCCGGAGACGGAGGCGCGACCTCGCTGGCGCGCTTGCCGTTGATCGTCAGGGACTTCACGTCCATGTCGCGCAGGTCGAGGTTGAACCGGTCAAGATTCTGGGTGGCGCGGAGCTTGATCGTGGCTACCCCGTCGAGCTGGCCGACGAGCGGTGCCGGATCCGGCGCCGGTGGCGAGTAGTTCAGATCGAGATCGTAGTGGCGGACGTCGTACCCGCCGTTCCCGGCGAACGGGAAGTAGTCGTCGCCCGCTCCCGACGCACCGGGAGTGAAGGGCGGGTCTGGGGCCGCCACGGCAATCCCAGGCAGCGATATCGCAACCAACCCGACG
>NZ_JBOHDT010000056.1:0-46014 GCF_050700635.1 Aeromicrobium sp. | reverse complement strand
CGTCCTGGCCGAGCACGCCGCCAGCTTCGTTCATGTCGTTGACGGCGAGGTCGACGCCGGCGAACTCCGGCGGGCCGAGGACTGGGTACGCCTGAACGTAGCCGCCCGAGGGGTCAAATGGGGGTCTCAACGGCGATTGACTCGCTACGTAGTCCTTTTGTAACCAATCGGGATCTAGGACCCGCGGCCCAGCTCCGGACCCTTCTCGATGACCTGGATGGCGACTTCGTGCATCGAGAGGCGCAGATCCATGGCGGTGCGCTGAATCCAGCGGAAAGCCTCTGGCTCGGACAGCCCGAGCGCTTCTTGCAACGTCGACTTGGCCCGCTCGACGGCTTTGCGCGCCGCGAGCCTTTCGCTCAGGTCGTCCACCTCGCGCTCGAGTCCAGTGATCTCGGCGAACCGGCTCATAGCCATCTCGATGGCCGGCACCAGATCGGTGATGGTGAACGGCTTGACGAGGTAGGCCATCGCTCCGGAGTCGCGAGCCCTCTCGACGAGGTCGCGCTGGCTGAACGCGGTGAGCATCACCACGGGCGCGAGCCGGTCGCTCGCGATCTGTGCCGCTGCAGCGATGCCGTCGAGCCGAGGCATCTTGACGTCCATGACGACGAGGTCCGGTCGGTGCTCCGTCGTGAGGGCCACGGCCTGCTCGCCGTCACCTGCCTGGGCCACCACGTCGTACCCGGCCTCGGCGAGCATTTCGGCCAGATCGAGTCTGATCAGGGCCTCGTCCTCGGCGATCACGACCCGCGGGCGGGCGGCCGGGGCAGGTTCGGTCGAAGGCGCGCTCACGTGAGAAGGTTATCCGGCGATCACGCTGGCCGGGATGGCGGAACTAGGCAGACGCGATGGATTCAAAATCCATTGCCCGCAAGGGCGTGCGGGTTCGATTCCCGCTCCCGGCACTCAACACATCGAGTGGCACAAAGGGCTCCGCGAGTGGCGCAGATCTGCGCGACACGCCGTCTCAGAATGACCAGACTGCGCCACTCGCCGGTTCATACCGGGCGTCAAGGTCACCGGCGGGATGCGAGCCGAACCCGGCCGCAATACTCGTCTGCATGGAGCCCTTCTACGAACAGCTCGACGAGACGACCTTTGCCAGCAGCGAGCTGACGGCGGGGCCGTGGGGTCCGGACTCGCAGCACGCCGGTCCCCCATCTGCGCTGCTGGCCCGCGCGATCGAGCGGTTCGAGCCGCGTGAAGGGCACCGGCTGGGCCGGGTGAGTGTCGACATCCTGGGCCCCGTGCCGATCGCGCCGCTGCAGATCGAGGTGGAGAGACTGCGACCTGGACGCCGTCTGGAGCTGTTCGAGGCCAGAGCCGAGACGAACGACCGCACCGTGCTGGTCGCACGGGCATGGCGACTAGCTTGCACGCCGGCCGATTTCCCGTCGCGGCCCGAACGTGTCGCCGGCGACGTCATCCCGCACGACCTGCCGGATCCACGACCCACCGGGCTCCACTGGGTCCATGAGGACGGCTACATGGCAGCGATCGAGTTCCGGTACCAGCAGGGCTCGTTCGACGAAACCGGTCCGGCGGTGGCGTGGGCGCGTCAGACCGTGGCACTGGTCGATGACGAGGAGCCGACACCGTGGCAGCGCGCCCTCGTGCTGGCCGACTCCGGCAGCGGGATCAGCCTGGCCCTAGATCCGACCCGGTACCCGGCGATCAACTGCGACCTGTCCGTGGCCCTGCACCGTGAACCGGGCAACGAGTGGATCGGCCTCGACGCCGTGACCACGATCAACGCCGGGTCCGGAGCACTCACGACCACCACGATGCTCGACCACGACGGCCCGATCGGGATCGCCACACAGACCTTGCTCGCCGGCTGACTAGGACGTGTCTTCCTATTCCGGTTCGAGGGACGCGCGGCGTCCGCTCTCGGCTGGCAAGGAGCGTCAGAGGAGGGAGGCGCACCGGGGTTGTGCGGCGACCGACGATAACGCCGCCAGGTGAGATGCGGCGCCGGGCGACCCGGATCGGAATAGGGAGACGCGTCCTTAGGCCTTGGGCAGCGAGTTGCCGAGCAGACTGGCCTCGTCGAGATCGGGGTCGTGGTAGGCCGGTGAGACGCGGTTGATCGCGTCGCCCATGTTGTGGATGCGCAAGGCGTTGGTGGAGCCGGCGATACCGGGCGGGCTGCCGGCCACGATGACGACCTGCTGACCCTCGTCACAGCGACCGATCGCCAGCAGCGCCTTGTCGACCTGCAGGACCATGTCGTCGGTGTGCCTGACGTACGGCACGTGGAAGGTCTCGACGCCCCAGCTGAGGGAGAGCTGGGACCGCACGACCGGGTCAGGCGTGAAGGCGATGACCGGAATCTGCGACCGGTAGCGAGACACCCGACGGGCGGAGTCGCCCGACGTCGTGAACGCCACCAAATAGCGCGCGTCGATGGCCTCGGCGACGTCGGCGGCCGCCCGGCAGATGACGCCGCTCCTGGTCTTCGGCTTCCAGGTGAGCGACGCCATGCGCGGCTGGCCGTGGGTCTCGGTGGACTCGACGATCCGGGCCATCGTGCGCACCGTCTCGATCGGGTAGTCGCCGACGCTCGTCTCGCCCGACAGCATCACCGCATCGGTGCCGTCGAGCACCGCGTTCGCGACGTCGGACGCCTCGGCGCGAGTGGGGCGGGGCGCCGAGATCATCGACTCGAGCATCTGCGTGGCGACGATGACCGGCTTGGCGTTGCGGCGGGCCTTCTCGACGATGCGCTTCTGGACGATCGGCACCTCCTCCAACGGCAGCTCGACGCCGAGATCGCCGCGGGCGACCATCACGCCGTTGAAGGCGTCCATGACCTCGTCGAGGTTGTCGACGGCCTGCGGCTTCTCGATCTTGGCGATGAGAGGACGGAGGACGTCCTCCTCGCGCATGATCACCCGGGCGTCCTCGGCGTCCTTGGCAGATCGCACGAACGACAGCGCCACGAAGTCGACGCCTTGACGCAGGGCCCAGCGCAGGTCGTCGGCGTCCTTGTCGCTCATGGCCGGAACGCTCACCTGGACGCCGGGCAGGTTGAGTCCCTTGTTGTTGCTGACCTGTCCGCCGACCTCGACGACCGAGGTGACATCGGTGCCGGTGACGTCCTTGGCGCGGAGCCGCACCCGGCCGTCGTCGATGAGGATCTCGTCGCCGACCTCGATGTCGCCGGGGAGGCCGGCGTAGGTGGTGGAGCAGCGAGTGGCGTCGCCGTCGACCGGCTCGGTGGTGATGGTGAACATGTCGCCGTCGACCAAGGTGACCGGCCCGTTCGCGAACGTGCCGAGACGGATCTTGGGACCTTGGAGGTCGGCCAGGATGGCGATGGCCTTGCCGACGTCGTCGCTGGCCCGGCGTACGAACTCGTACATGCGTTCGTGGTCGTCGATCGTGCCGTGACTCATGTTCAGGCGGGCGACGTCCATGCCTGCCCGGGCGAGGTCACGCACCCGCTCGAACGAGTCGGTCGCGGGTCCGAGGGTGCAGACGATCTTTGCTCTACGCACGCCGACAAGCCTAGGGGGTGTCTCCCTTTCCGGTTCGGCTGGGAGCGGTGCGCCGGGCCCGGTCCGGCAAGGCCGAGGAGGGAGGCGCACCGGTGTTGTGCGGCGACCGACGAGAACGCCGCCGGTCGGGATTCGGCGTGACGCGAGCCCGGACCCGGAAAGGGAGACGCGCCCTTTGGTGGTCTGGCGAACCTGTCTAGACGACGAGGGGTCGCTCCGTGGGCGGAATCGGGGACGGCAGGTTGGTCGAGCCCGACAGGAAGGCATCGACACCGGCGGCCGCGGCCCGTCCCTCCGCGATCGCCCACACGATGAGCGACTGACCACGCCCTGCGTCACCGGCGACGAAGACGCCGTCGGCGCTGGACATGAAGTTCTCGTCGCGGACGATGGTGCCCTGAGCATTCAATTCGACACCCAATTGTTCAACCAACCCATTGGTCTCCGGGCCGGTGAAGCCCATCGCGAAGAGAACCAGCTGAGCTGGGATGGTGCGCTCGCTGCCGGGCACGTCGATGAAGGAACCATCCTTCGACTCCACCTCGACGATCCGCAAGCCGGTCAGCTTGCCGTCCTCACCCACGAACTCCTTCGTGGAGACCGCGTACGTCCGCTCGCCGCCCTCCTCGTGAGCCGTAGCAGTGCGGTAGATCATCGGGTAGGTGGGCCACGGCTGGTTTTCCGGGCGGTCCTCCCCCGGCTGCGGCATGATCTCCAGGCTGGTGATCGACCGCGCTCCCTGGCGGGTCGCGGTTCCGAGGCAGTCGGCCCCGGTGTCGCCACCACCGATGATGACGACGTCCTTGTCAGTGGCGAGGATCTGGTCGTCGACCTCCTCGCTCAGTGCGGCCCGGTTGGCCTGTGGCAGGAAGTCCATCGCCTGGTGGATCCCGGACAGCTCACGGCCAGGTGCCGGCAGGTCGCGGCGCACGGTGGCTCCGATGGCCAGCACCACCGCGTCGTAGCGATCGCGCAGCTGGGTTCCGGTCAAGGTGTCGCCGACCTGGATGCCGTTGCGGAACACGGTGCCTTCGCGGCGCATCTGGTCGATACGTCGGTCGACCTGGATCTTCTCCATCTTGAACTCGGGGATGCCGTAGCGCAGCAACCCGCCCGGCTTGTCGTCGCGCTCGTACACCGCGACGGTGTGGCCCGCGCGGGTGAGCTGCTGAGCGGCGGCGAGCCCCGCCGGGCCGGAGCCAACGACGGCGACGGTACGGCCGGTGAGCCACTCCGGCGGCTCGGGGCGCACGTTGTGCATCTCCCAGGCCTTGTCGATGATCGAGACCTCGACGTTCTTGATGGTGACCGCGTCCTTGTTGATGGCGACGACACAAGCCGTCTCGCACGGCGCCGGGCACAGACGTCCGGTGAACTCGGGGAAGTTGTTGGTGGCGTGCAGGCGGTCGATGGCCTCTTCCCAGTCGTCGCGCCAGACGAGGTCGTTCCACTCGGGGATGAGGTTGCCCAGCGGGCAGCCCTGGTGACAGAACGGGATGCCGCAGTCCATGCAGCGACCGGCCTGCTCGGAGATGATCGGCAGGAGGGCCTTGCCCGGTCCGCCGGGATAGACCTCCTTCCAGTCGTGGATGCGCTCCTCGACCGGACGCTTGGGTGCTTCCTCGCGCGGCGTGGTCATGAATCCGCGTGGGTCAGCCATTCGCGCCCACCTCCATCATGCGCGCGGTCTTGTCCTCGGCGGACAGTCCTTCGGACTCCGCCTGCTCGGCGGCCTCGAGGACCTTGCGGTAGTTGACGGGCATGATCTCGGTGAAGCGCTCGAGCGAGTGCTCCCAATCGCCGAGCAACTGCTCCGCCACCGCCGATCCGGTCTCCTGCTGGTGCTTCAGCACCAGGTCATGCAACGCCTCAGCTGCCTCCTCCGGAACCGGCCGCAGCTCCACCATTTCGGAGTTCACGAGGGAGTCGTCCAGGTCGAGCACGTACGCGGTACCGCCGCTCATGCCCGCCGCGACGTTGCGTCCGGTGGGGCCGAGGATGACGGCACGTCCGCCGGTCATGTACTCGCAGGCGTGGTCGCCCACGCCCTCGACGACAGCGCTGACACCGGAGTTGCGCACACAGAACCGTTCACCGACCTTGCCGCGCAGGAAGATCTCGCCGCTGGTGGCGCCGAAGCAGATGACGTTGCCGGCCACGATCTGCGCCTCGGGCGTGAACTGAGCCTCGCGTGGCGGACGCACGATGATGCGACCTCCGGACAGCCCCTTGCCGACGTAGTCGTTGCCGTCACCCTCGAGGCGCAGCGTGATGCCGCGGGGCAGGAACGCGCCGAACGACTGACCGGCCGATCCGAGGAACGTGAGGTCGATCGTGTTCTCGGGCAGGCCCTCACCGCGGTATCGCTTGGTGACCTCGTGGCCGAGCATCGTGCCGACCGTACGGTTGACGTTGCGGATCTCGAGCTGCGCGCGCACCGGCTCGCCCTTCTCCAGGGCGTCCTCCGAGAGCCCGATGAGCTCCATGTCGAGAGCCTTCTCGAGCGCATGGTCCTGGCCGACGATCTGGTGCAGCGCGACATCCTCCGCGAGCTCGGGCACGTAGAAGATCGGCGAGAGATCGAGACCGTCGGCCTTCCAGTGCTCCACGGCCGAACGTGTGTCGAGCAGGTCCGCGTGGCCGATCGCCTCGTCGATCGAACGGAAGCCGAGCTCCGCGAGGTACTCACGAACCTCCTCGGCGACGAACTCGAAGAAGTTGACGACGTGCTCGGCCTTGCCGGTGTAGTTCTCGCGCAGCGTCTTGTTCTGCGTGGCGACGCCGACCGGGCAGGTGTCGAGGTGACAGACACGCATCATGATGCAGCCGGAAACAACCAGCGGAGCGGTCGCGAATCCATATTCATCAGCCCCAAGTAGTGCCGCAATGATCACGTCACGCCCGGTTTTCAACTGACCGTCAGTTTGAACCACGATGCGGTCGCGGAGCCCATTGAGCAGGAGGGTCTGCTGGGTCTCGGCGAGACCGAGCTCCCAGGGACCGCCGGCATGCTTGAGCGACGTGAGCGGTGACGCACCGGTTCCGCCGTCGTGCCCTGAGATGAGCACGACGTCGGCCTTGGCCTTCGAGACGCCCGCCGCGACCGTGCCCACGCCGAACTCGGCGACGAGCTTGACGTGGATGCGCGCAGACGGGTTCGAGTTCTTGAGGTCGTGGATGAGCTGCTTGAGGTCCTCGATCGAGTAGATGTCGTGGTGCGGCGGCGGGGAGATGAGCCCGACCCCCGGCGTGGAGTGACGGGTCTCGGCGATCCACGGGTACACCTTGGGCCCGGGCAGCTGGCCGCCCTCACCGGGCTTGGCTCCCTGCGCCATCTTGATCTGCAGATCGTCGGCGTTGGTGAGGTACTCGCTGGTGACGCCGAAGCGTCCGGATGCCACCTGCTTGATCGCCGAGCGTCGCTCGGGGTCGTAGAGACGATCCGCGTCCTCGCCGCCCTCGCCGGTGTTCGACCGTCCGCCGATCCGGTTCATGGCGATCGCCAGCGTCTCGTGCGCCTCCTGGCTGATGGAGCCGTACGACATCGCGCCGGTGTTGAAGCGCTTGACGATCTCGGAGACGGGCTCCACCTCGTCGATTGGCACCGGTGGCCGCACGCCCTCCTTGAACCCGAACAGGCCGCGCAACGTCATGAGGCGCTCCGACTGGTCGTCCACCCGGGACGTGTACTGCTTGAAGATGTCGTACCGCCCGGTGCGGGTGGAGTGCTGCAGACGGAAGACGGTCTCGGGGTCGAAGAGGTGTTCCGGTCCATCGCGACGCCACTGGTACTCGCCGCCGACCTCGAGGTGACGCCGCGAGCCGACGATGCCGTGGGTGGGATACGCCTTGGCGTGCCGCGACGCGACCTCCTGGGCGATGACGTCGAGCCCCACGCCGCCGAGCTTGCTCGACGTGCCGGTGAAGTACGCGTCGATCGTCTCCTGGGAGAGTCCGACGGCCTCGAAGATCTGGGCACCGGTGTACGACGCGACCGTCGACACACCCATCTTGCTCATCACCTTGAGCACACCCTTGCCCAAGCCGTAGACCAAGTTGCGCAGCGCCTGACGGGGCTCCATGTCCTGGACGAAGTTGCCCTCGCGCGCGAGGTCCTCGGCCGACTCCATCGCGAGGTACGGGTTGACCGCGGTGGCGCCGTAGCCGATCAGGAGTGCGACGTGGTGCACCTCGCGGACGTCACCGGTCTCGACCAGCAGACCGGCCTGCGACCGCAGCTTCTCGCGCACCATGTGGTGGTGGACCGCACTCGTGAGCAGCAGCGACGGGATGGGCGCCAGGTCGGCGTCGGAGTGCCGGTCGGAGAGCACGATGATGCGCGCGCCGTCGGCGACCGCCCGCGACACGTCGGCACAGATCTCGTCGATCTTGGCCTTGAGCGCTTCTCCCCCGCCGTGGACGTCGTAGAGCCCCCGCACGACGTGCACCGCGAAACCGGGCATGTCGCCGTCGCGGTTCATGTGACGGATCTTGGCGAGCTCGTCGTTGTCGATGACCGGGAACGGCAGCTGCAGCACGCGGCACGATGCCGGGCTCGGCGCGAGCAGGTTCGTCTCCGGACCCATCGTGCCGGCGAGCGAGGTGACGACCTCCTCGCGGATGGCGTCGAGCGGGGGGTTGGTGACCTGGGCGAACTGCTGGCTGAAGTAGTCGAACAACAGCCGCGGCCGGTCCGACAGCGCGGCGATCGGCGTGTCGGTGCCCATCGAGCCGATGGTCTCGGCGCCGGTGCGGGCGATCGGGGCGATCAGGATGCGCAGCTCCTCCTCGGTGTAGCCGAACACCTGCTGGCGTCGGGTGACCGAGGCGTGCGTGTGCACGATGTGCTCGAGATCGGGGAGGTCCTCGAACCGCACGAGGCCGGAGTAGAGCCACTCGTCGTACGGGTGCCCCGCGGCGAGGGTGGCCTTGATCTCCTCGTCCTCGATGACCCGGTGCTCGGACAGGTCGAGCAGGAACATCTTGCCCGGCTCGAGGCGACCCTTGCGGGTGATGGTCTTCTGGTCGATGTCGAGCACTCCCGCCTCGGAGGCCAGGACGACCAAGCCGTCCTCGGTGATCCAGAAACGTCCCGGACGCAGTCCGTTGCGGTCGAGGACCGCGCCGACCTTGTTGCCGTCGGTGAAGGACACGCAGGCCGGTCCGTCCCACGGCTCCATGAGCGATGAGTGGAACTCATAGAACGCCCGGCGGGCCGGGTCCATGACCTCGTCGTTCTCCCAGGCCTCGGGGATCATCATCATGACGGCGTGCGGGAGGTCGCGGCCGCCGAGGTGGAGCAGCTCGAGCACCTCGTCGAAGGACGCCGTGTCGCTGCCCTCGGGATCGCAGATCGGGAAGAGGCGCCGGATGTCGCCAGGGATGAGGTCGCTCTCGAGCGTCGCCTCGCGGGCCCGCATCCAGTTGCGGTTGCCTCGGGCGGTGTTGATCTCGCCGTTGTGCGCGATGAAGCGGAACGGGTGCGCCAGCGGCCAGCTCGGGAAGGTGTTCGTGGAGAAGCGGCTGTGCACGATCACCAGGGCCGACTCCATGCGCTGGTCGCGCAGGTCGGGGAAGAAGCCGTCGAGCTGCTCGGTGGTGAGCATGCCCTTGTAGACCAGGGTGCGGGCCGACAACGACGGGAAGTAGACGCCGGCCTCGTGTTCGGCACGCTTGCGCAGGCAGAAGGCGAGTCGGTCGAGGTCGATGCCGGAGCGCTGTTCCCCGCTCGCGGTGGCGAACATCAGCTCGAAGGACGGCATCGCCCCGCGGGACATGGAACCGAGGATCTCGGGGTTGACCGGCACGTCACGCCATCCGAGGACGGTCATGCCCTCTTCACCGGCGATCCGTTCGATCGTGGCCTTCGACTCGGCGGCCTCGTCGGCGTCGACCGGCAGGAATGCCATTCCCACCGCGTACGTGCCGGCTTCGGGGAGCTCGATCCCGCTCTCCGCGCGAAGGAATGTGTCCGGCACTTGCATGAGCATGCCCGCACCGTCGCCGGTGTTGGGCTCGGCACCGACGGCTCCACGGTGGTCGAGGTTGCGCAGCGCGGTGAGGCCGTGGGCGACGATCTCGTTGCTCGCAACACCGGTGAGAGTGGCGACGAAGGCGACACCGCAGGAGTCGTGCTCGTGCTGCGGGTCGTACAAACCCTGTGCACGAGGAAAACCTTGGGCGGGAGGGAGTGAATGCACTGCTGGCCCCTTACCTGGCGTCGAACGGTGAACGAAACCGGGGACGACGTTGGCCCTAGTCAGCCCCACAAGATTACACGGCGGCTCCGGGAGCCGCGCAATTCGGGCGCCGAGTGGAATGGGAGCCGGTCAGCCGAGGGTCGTGCCGACGACGTTGCCGACGAGATACGTCAGCGCGGCTGCGGCGCCGCCGAGCACGAGCTGACGCACACCGCTGTACCACCATGAGCGGCTGGTCACGTTGGTGACGATCGCGCCGCAGGCGAACAGCCCGATCAGCGAGAGCACGACGATCGGCCAGACCGCCTCGATGCCCACGAGGAGCGGCAGCAGCGGGATGAGCGCACCCAGGCCGAAGGAGAGGAACGACGAGACCGCCGCGAGACGGGGCGAGGCCAGGTCGTTCGCGTTGACGCCGAACTCCTCGCGTGCATGCACCTCGACGGCGTTGTCGACATCACGGTGGATCTGTTCCGCCGCGTCCCGGGCGGTGTCCTCCTCGACACCCTTCTCGACGTACATGGCGGCCAGCTCGGCCTCCTCGGCTGCGGAGTTCCGCTCGATCTCGCTGCGCTCGACCTCGATCTGCGCGAGGGCGAACTCCGACTGGCTGGCCACCGACGTGTACTCCCCCGCCGCCATCGAGAACGCGCCGGCGGCCAGGCCGGCCAGGCCGGCCAGGATCACCGGCTTCGTGTCGTCGCTGCCTCCGGTGACGCCCATGATGAGCGCGAAGTTGGACACCAGGCCGTCCATGGCCCCGAACACCGACGGGCGTAGCCACCCGCCGGTGACGTCGGGATGCTCGTGCCCGATCCCACCATCGTCGGTGAGGTCGTTCTCGTCCTGCGGTTCGTGGGTCATGCCTTGAAAACTAGCTCTGACCGCCGGATCCGTCATCGAAGGATTGGCTCGCCTCAGCGACTTTCTCGCGTCTCCTCGCGGCAATGAAGTAGGCCGCGGCCAGCACGAACACGACGATCGACGTCCAGACGTTGAGGCGGTACGGCCCGAGCTCGTTGACCGTGTCGATGCGCAGCATCTCGATCCAGACGCGACCAGCCGTGTAGAGCATCACGTAGAGGGCGAACGCCCTACCGTGGGTCAGCCTGAAGCGCCGGTCGATCAGCACGAGCAGCCCGGCCGCGGCCAGGTTCCACAGCATCTCGTACAGGAACGTCGGGTGGAAAGTCGAGAACTGCTCATAGCCGGGCGGGCGGTTGGCCTGATCGATCTCCAGGGCCCATGGCAGGTCCGTGGGCTTGCCGAACAGCTCCTGGTTGGCATAGTTGCCGAGCCGGCCGACGGCCTGCGCGACCAGCAGTCCCGGGGCGAGCGCGTCGGCGACCGCCGAGAACGAGACCTCGTAGTGGCGTGCCGCCAGCCAGGCGCCGACGGCGCCGCCGGCGATCGCACCCCAGATGCCCAAGCCGCCCTGCCAGATGTATAGCGCCTCGATCGCCCGCCGCCCCTCGCCGAAGTAGAGCTGCGGATCGGTGGCCACGTGGTAGATCCGGGCGCCCACGATGCCGAACGGGATCGCCCAGATGGCGACGTCGGCGATCAGCCCGCTCCTGCCTCCGCGGGCGGTGAACCGCTTCTCGCCGATCCAGATCGCCAGCAGAGCTCCGATGATGATGCCGAGGGCGTAGGCACGCAGCGGTACGGGACCGAGGTACCACACCCCCGACGACGGGCTCGGGATGGAGCTGACCAAGGTGTTCATCGTTCGACCCCCTGCCGCAGCTCGCCGGCCAGCCGACGAACTGCCTCGATTCCTGACGCGAGATCGTCCGTCTCCTGCAGCTCGCGCACGAGAGCCGAACCCACGATGACGGCGTCGGCGTACTGAGCGACCTCGTGCGCCTGCGAGCCGTTGCTGACGCCGAGCCCGACGCCGACGGGTTTGTCGGTGACGTTGCGCAGACGCTCGACCAAGGTCGGAGCGAGCGAGCTCGACTGCTCCCGCTGACCGGTGACGCCCATAACGGAGGTGGCGTAGACGAAACCACTCGACGCCTCGGCCGTCATGGCGAGCCGGTCATCGGTCGATGAGGGAGCGACGAGGAAGATCCGGTCGAGACCGTGCTTGTTCGACGCGTCGATCCACTCCTGACCCTCGTCGGGAATGAGGTCCGGCGTGATCAGTCCTGCTCCCCCGGCTGCGACCAGGTCGCCCGAGAAGCGGTCGACGCCGTAGCGCTCGACCGGGTTCCAGTACGTCATGACGACCGTGGGCGCACCAGTGGCGGCCGATGCGCGGACGACGTCGAGCACGTCGGTGGTGCGGGTCCCGCCGGCCAACGCGCGGTCGGCGGCCGCCTGAATGACCGGCCCGTCCATCACCGGGTCGCTGTACGGGAGGCCGACCTCGACGAGGTCGACGCCGCCGTCGACCATCGCCTCGATCGCGGCGATAGACGTCTTCAGGTCCGGAAATCCGGCCGGAAGGTACCCGACGAGCGCGGCACGGTCTTCGCCACGCGTCCGCTCGAAGAGCTCATCGAGCTTGCTCACTTCTCGACCCCTTCGTCGAGCACGACTGGACCGTCGAGGAGTCCGAACCACTCGGCGGCGGTGTGCACGTCCTTGTCGCCGCGGCCGGAGAGATTCACCAGGATCGTGGCGTCCGGGCCGAGCTCCTTGGCGAGATCGAGGGCGCCGGCGAGGGCGTGGGCCGACTCGATGGCCGGGATGATCCCCTCGGTCTTGCACAACAGGTCGAACGCAGCCATCGCCTCCGCGTCGGCGGCCGGGACGTACTCGGCGCGACCGGTGGCGGCGAGGTGTGCGTGCTCGGGCCCGACTCCGGGGTAGTCGAGACCGGCTGAGATCGAGTGCGACTCGATGGTCTGACCGTCGTCGTCCTGCAGCAGGTAGGACCGCGCGCCATGCAGGACGCCGACCTCGCCGGCCGAGATGGTGGCCGCGTGCTTCCCGTCGGGGAAGCCCTCTCCGCCGGCCTCGACGCCGACCAGCCGGACGTCGTCGTCGAGGAAGGCCGTGAACAGCCCGATGGCGTTGGAGCCGCCGCCCACACAGGCGACCGCGACGTCGGGCAGGGCTCCAATGAGCTCGAGACACTGCGCGCGTGCCTCGTCGCCGATGCCCCGGGTGAGGTCACGCACCATCGACGGGAAGGGATGCGGGCCTGCCGCGGTGCCGAACAGGTAGGACGTGTGGTCGACGCTCGCGACCCAGTCGCGCAACGCTTCGTTGATCGCGTCCTTGAGCGTGCGGCTGCCGGTGGTGACCGGCACGACCTCGGCACCGAGCATCTGCATGCGCGCGACGTTGAGCGCCTGACGCTCGGTGTCGACCTCGCCCATGTAGACGGTGCACTCGAGATCGAGGTAGGCACAGGCCGTGGCCGAGGCGACGCCATGCTGACCGGCGCCCGTCTCGGCGATGGCGCGGGGCTTGCCGATGCGCTTGGCCAACAGCGCCTGACCGAGGACGTTGCGGATCTTGTGCGCGCCGGTGTGGTTGAGGTCCTCGCGCTTGAGCAGGATGCGCGCACCTGCTGCCTCGGAGAAGCGGGTCGCCTCGTAGAGCAGGCTCGGGACGCCGGCGTACTCGCGCAGCATCCGGTCCAGCTCGGCCATGAACACCGGATCGGCCTTCGCCTCGGTCCACGCGCGGTCGAGCTCGTCGAGTGGGGCGACGAGGGCCTCGGGCATGAATCGGCCACCGAAGCGGCCGAAGTGGCCGGACGCGTCAGGCTGGGCGTAGGTCATGGCTGTGTCGTTTCAGGTAAGTCTCACGGTGGGTCACGGTCGAAGGGCGACCGATCACCATCGATGCTGCAGGGCCGGGTGCGCACCGGCGGCCACGAGATCCGCGACGCTGGCACGGGGGTCGTTGTCGCGCACGAGCGTCTCGCCCACCAGCACGACGTGCGCACCGGCCTTGGCGTACTCGATGACGTCGTGCGGACCGCGCACGCCCGACTCGGCGATCTTGACGATCCCGTCTGGAATGAGCGGCGACAACCGCTCGAAGGTGGTGCGGTCGACCTCGAGCGTGCGGAGGTTGCGGGCGTTGACCCCGACGAGGTCGGCGCCGGCATCGGCCGCGCGCACCACCTCGTCCTCGTCGTGGACCTCGACCAGCGGGGTGAGACCGATGGAACGGGCTCGCTCAATGAGGCTCTCGAGGGCGTTCTGCTCGAGCGCGGCCACGATCAACAAGGCCATGTCGGCACCTGCCGCGCGAGCCTCCCACAGCTCGTATGACGTGGTGATGAAGTCCTTGCGCAGGACCGGTACGTCGACCTGGCTTCGCACGGCGCGGAGGTCGTCGAGCGTGCCGCCGAACCGGTGCTGCTCGGTGAGGACGCTGATGGCGGCAGCACCACCGGCCGCGTAGTCGGCCGCCAACGCGGCCGGATCCTTGATCGCGGCCAGCTCGCCCACACTGGGACTGGCTCGCTTCACCTCGGCGATCACGGACACCCCATCGGCGCGGAACGTGGGCATCGGGTCGAGTGCGGGGTGCTGACGGTCCGCCTGGGCCTTGAGGTCATCGAGCGAGGTCTGCGCCATGCGCTCCTCGAGGTCGGCGGCCACTCCGGCGAGGATCTCGGCCAGGACGCTCATCGTTCCTCCCTCGTCGGCTCCAGATTCAGGACTCGGTTCCAGAGTAGGCCCCGCGGGGGTACGTGGGCGTGGGGGGTATCCAGAACCGTTCGACAGTCAATAAGGTCGCCTCATGACGACGAATGATCCGCCCCAGTACCCCGGTGCCGACCCCGGCGACTCTGATTCCACGAACCGTCCTCCGGACGGATCTGGTGTGTCCGAACCCTCAGGACCACCCAGCTACGGCTCGGCCCCACCGCCCGAGGGCGGACAGCCGCCGCCGCCCCCGCCACCGCCGCCCAGCACGCCCGGAAGGTACGACGGAACCGACCGGGCGTTCAGTGCCCCCGATGCCATCAGCTGGGGTTGGGCCAAGTTCAAGGAGAACGTCGGTCAGCTTCTGCTGGCGGTGCTGATCATCATCGGGGTCGCGATCGTGGTGGGCATCGTGTCTTCGATCATCGCTCCGTCGAATGGGATGTACGGGACGGGCGGCTTCGAGCTCAGCGTCGGTTCGCTCATCGGCTCACTCATCGTCAACGCGATCGGTGGCGCTGTCGAGTTCGTCGTCAGTGTCGCCATTGCCCGCGCAGTCATCGACGTCACCGAGGGCCAGAAGTTCGAGATCGGACCGGCCTTCGGACGGATCAACGTCGCGAATGCCGCAATCGCCGGCCTGATCCTCGGTGCTCTCTACGCGATCGGGTTCGCGTTGTTCTTCCTGCCTGGGCTGATCGTGGCGTTCTTCGCCTACTTCACCTCCTACTTCGTCGCCGAAGGCACAAGTCCGGTCGACGCCATCAAGGAAAGCTTCGGGCTCGTTGCCGCCAACCTCGGCGACTCGCTCCTTCTGGCAATCCTGTCGATCCTCGTGATCATCGCCGGGGTCATCGCGCTCTGTGTCGGCATCTTCGTCGCGATTCCCATCACCATGCTTGCCGCCGGCTACGCCTACCGGAAGTTCCGAGGTCAACCTGTCGCAGCCTGAGCCGCGAGCCCTCGCCGCGGCGAGTGGCCGAGGTCCTAGGGTTTGACGCATGTCGTCGAACGAGCCGCCGCCGTACCCACGTCCAGAGGGTGAGGACGGACCGTCCAGCCCGAACCAGGAACCGACGTCGGCGTCCCCCGGCGCCCAACCGCCGGGGCCGCCACCGCCTCCCGCGTACGGCGCTCCGCCTCCGGGCCAGGTCCCGCCACCGGCGCCCGGGGCCTACGGGACCCCGGGGGCCCGACGGAACGACAAGGCACTCTGGTCGATGATCCTCGGCATCGTCTCGCTGGTGTGCTGCGGTCTGGTCGCTGGAGTCCCCGCGATCGTCCTCGGGCACATCGCGAAGAACGAGATCGATGCCTCCCAGGGCACTCAAGAGGGCCGTGGGATGGCCCAGGCCGGTTTCATCATGGGCATCATCGGCTCGGTGCTCAGCGTCGTGGCCATCATCGTCTACGTGGCGATCGTCGGCGCGGCCATCTCGAGTGGAGAGTTCTCCGGCGGCGCGTACTGACCCAGTCGATCAGGGCGCGAGCCAGGCGCCCCACGGGGTGTTGCGCAGGACGCCGAACACCAGCGCCACACCGAGCAGCAGCAGGAGCACGCGGTTGGTGGGCACGACCATCGGACCGTCGACACCTCGGATGCGACGCACGACCCACACGGTCCAGGTGAGAGCCAGCATCGCGACGAGGGCGACGGCGAGCAGGTTGCTGCTGATCGCCGCGACGACGTCGCCGTGGGTGAGGTCGTTGACCGCACGCAGCCCTCCGCAACCCGGGCAGGGGTGCCCGGTGATCACGAGGAACGGGCAGAAGCCGTAGGAGCCTGGGTCGTGCGGATCATGGAGTCTCAGCAGGGCTGCCGCCCCCAGTCCGGCCGCACCGACGAGCGCCGGACCGCGCATCAGCTCGGTCGTCGAACGCGAGGCGACGTGCGTGGTCACTGCGACGATCCTTCGTAGCCCTCGCGGAATCCTTCCTGGAACTCCGGTGTCGTGAAGAGATACCCGTAGAAGGCGAACAGGAGCAGCGAGAGAATGATGCCGACGATGCCGAGAATGATGCCGGCGATCGCCATCCCACTGCCCGCCTGGGTGCCGCCGGAGGCGCCGATCTCCTTACGGGCCAGGATGCCGACGATCAGGGCTGGGATGGCAGTGACGATGCCGATGCCACAACACACCAGGCCAACGATTCCGAGGACGAGGGCCCAGATGGCCTTCTGGTTCGTGGGGACGCTGCCCGGCGCGCCCGGCTGGCCGTAAGCCGACGCCGATGGCTGCCACGGCTGGCCGGGCGGTGCCGGCGGGGGTGGCGGCGGCCCTCCGGGTGGTGGTGGTGGCTGGGCGCCGGGCTCCCGGCTCGGCCCCTGGTCGGGCTGATGCTCGGGCTCCTGCCCGGGGTACTCGGGGTACTCCGGTCCGTCGCTGCTCATGGCTGGGTCAGTGCTCGGTGCGGTCGAGACCGAGCCCGGCGGCGGACATGATTCGGCCGACGACGGCGGACAGGAGCGTGAGGGCGACGCCGATCCAGAACAGGACCCAGTTCGGCTCCGGGATCAAGGCGATGCCGCCGATCGTGAATCCGACGAGGCAGACCATGACGGCGGTCCATGCTGCGGGTGACGATCCGTGCGCCATCGGGCTTCTCCTCGGGGAGTCGTGAGACTGATCGAGCGTCAGCCTACTCGGTCGGGTCGCGCCCTTCGTCCATCGCCGCCCAGAGGTCGCCCTCCGTGCGCGGTTCGTCCTTCTGGGCGACTGGTGCGTCGAACCTGCTGCCCATGGTCGGCCACTTGCCGGCCAGTGCCACGACGACGGCGCCGAGCACTGCGGCTGCCAGGAACGTCACGACCGTGACGAGCTGCCAGGCGGTGAAGGTGCCAACGGGATAGTTGCTCCCCGTGAACGCCGGCGAGTCGGCCAGCACCCTCCTGAACGGCCCGATCGACGGGTCGGCCTGTTGGGCCAGAGCTGCGCCGGCCAGCGACGTCACCACGACCAGGGCGCCGACCCCACGACGCACCCATCCCTTGGTGGCGATGACCGCGAGCGCTGCGGCGATGACGACCAGCGCCAGGCCGAAGGCCGCAGGCGCCGCGTCGCGCCCACCGACCGTGACGACATCAGACGGCAGACCGGGCGACTCGACCGTGGCACGCAGCCAGGGACGGGTGGCGGCCAGGAGAGCGAGTGCCCCCGCGGCCAGCAGCGCCAGCACGACGGGAACGTACAGGCGACGCGGAGTCACAGCAGGCGGTCCGCGTCGAAGCAGGTGCGGTCCCCGGTGTGGCAGGCCGGCCCGTGCGGATCGACGACCACGAGGACGGTGTCGCCGTCGCAGTCGAGCCTGACCTCACGCACGTCTTGAACGTGACCGGACGTCTCGCCCTTGACCCAGTAGTCCTGACGGCTGCGACTCCAGAACGTGCTGCGACCGGTGGTGAGGGTGCGGTGCAGCGCCTCGTCATCCATCCATCCGACCATGAGGACGTCGCGGCTGTCGGCGTCCTGGATGACGGCGGTGACGAGGCCATCCGCGTCCCGCTTGAGGCGCGCGGCGACGGCAGGGTCGAGGGAGCTCACACGGACCATTCTCTCAGGCCTCTGGCGTGGACAGACGCGACTGGGCGACCCAGCTCGCGTGCAGTCGCGAGTAGACACCGCCGGCATCGACGAGCTGGGCGTGGGTGCCGTCCTCGGCGAGACGGCCGGCGTCGAACACCAGGACGCGGTCGGCGTTCTCGGCCGTCGACAAGCGGTGCGCGATGGTGACGCTCGTGCGACCGTCGAGCAGACGCCCGAGCGCACGGGTGGCGCGCAGCTCGGTCTGCGGATCGACGGCGCTGGTGGCTTCGTCGAGGACGAGGAAGTCGGGGTCGGCCAGCGCCGAGCGCAGGAGGGCGACCAGTTGTCGCTCCCCTGCCGACAGCGACTCGCCCCGCTGCCCCACCTGCGTGTCGAGGCCGGCCGGGAGCGTGCCGAACCAGTCGTCGAGACCCAGTCCGTCGACGGTGGCGAGCAGCGCGGAGTCGTCGGCGACGGCGCGTCCGTAGCGGAGGTTCTCGCGCAGCGTCGCGTCGAACAGGAATCCTTCCTGCGGGACCATCAGCACGTGGCGTCGCAGCTCGTCGAACGACACCTCCGAGACGTCGGTCCCGCCGAGACTCACCGAGCCCGCGGATGGATCCATCAGGCGCGTGAGCAGCTTGGCGAACGTGGTCTTGCCCGATCCGGTCTCGCCGACGACGGCGACGCGCTGGCGCGGCTCGATGACGATGTCGATGTCATGCAGCACGTCGGGTCCGCCCGGGTAGGCGAACGTGACGTGGTCGAACCGGGCGCCGAGCACGCCGTCGGGAAGCCTGCGACCGACTGGCCCTGGGTCGACGACGTCGGCCGGCGTGTCGAGAAGGTCGATGACGCGCCGCCACGAAGCGATCGCGTTCTGCGCCTCGGTGAGCACCTGCGTGGCCATCTGGACGGGGCCGACGAGCAGCCCGACCAGGAAGGCGAAGGCGATGACCGTGCCCATCGAGAGATCACCGGCGACGCCGAGGGCGACACCGGCCACGATGGCTCCGGCGTTGGCCAGGCCGCCGGCCACTCCGGCCGACGCGAACGTGACGGCGACGAGCTTCTGGGCGCTGACGTTCGCGCGCAGGTTGGTGTCGATGCCGTGGTCGACGCGGCGTTGGGTGCGGTCCTCGATGGCGTGTGACCGCACGACCGATGCACCGACGACGGGCTCGGCGATGACGGCCAGCATCTCGCCGACGGTGCGACGCACGGTGTCGTAGGCGCGGCTCATCCGGCCGGCGAACCACCGCAGGCTGATGACGAGCGGCAGGAAGCAGGCGAGCACCACGAGCGTGAGCTGCCACGAGTACCAGGCCATTACCGCTGTCGCTACCACCATCTGCCCGACGCTGATCACCATGAAGATGCCGGTGAACTGCAGGAACAGCGACACCTGGTCGATGTCGGACGTGACCCGTGAGACGAGCACACCGCGACGCTCGGCGTTCTGGGTGAGCATCGAGAGGTCGTGGACGTGCCGGAACGCCCGGACCCGCATCTGGGTGAGTCCTCGCTCGCTGGCCACGAACAGGCGCACCCGCATGACGTAGGCGCACGCGGCCGTGGCCGCGATGAGGACGAGAGCGACCACGATCCAGCTCTCCACCGCGCTGCTGTCGATGTCACCGCCTTTGCCCAGGCCGGAGTCGACGGCGACCTGGATGACGACCGGCACGACGGCGCCACCCACGGTGCTGAGCACGGCGAGCAGCATGGTGATGCCGAGGCCGTCCTTGATGGCCGGGGACAGGGCCAGACCGCGGCGGATGATCTCGAAGCCGGTGAGTCTGGCCGAGCGGGCCTCCTGCGCGTCGAGTGGGTCGACGGTGTCGACGATCTCGGTGTCCACGTCGGTGCTCATTCGGTGATCACCTCCCTCGCCTGGTCGTAGGCGTCGACGAGCAGTCGGTAGTCGTCGGACCGCGCGATCAGCTCGGCGTGGGTGCCCCGCTCGGCGATCCTGCCCTCGTCGAGGAAGATGACCTCGTCGGCCAGGGCGATGGTGGCCTTGCGGTACGCGACGACGAGCACCGACGGGCCATCGGCGACGGACGTGTGGGCGGCGAGTGCCGCCAGGATGCGTTGCTCGACCTCGGGGTCGACGGCGCTGGTGGCGTCGTCCATGACGAGCAGCCGAGGACGCCTGACGAGCGCCCGCGCGAGGGCGAGCCGCTGGCGTTGACCGCCGGAGAGCGAGGTGCCGCGCTCGCCGAGCTGGGTGTCCAGCCCTCGTGGCAGGGCGGAGACGAACCCGTCGGCCTGCACGGTGCGCAGCGCGGCCCAGATCGCGTCATCGGACACGTCCTCGCCCAGCGTGACGTTCTCGCGGACGGAGTCGTCGAAGAGGAAGGTGGTCTGCGGCGCGACCGCGACGGCGTCGGTGAGGGCGGCGTGGGTGAGCTCGCGGACGTCGACACCGTCGATGCGAACCGAGCCGGAGTCCGGGTCGACGAGGCGGGTGAGCAACGTGGTGAGGGTGCTCTTGCCGGCGCCGGTGGCACCGACGACGGCGACCACGCGTCCGGGCGTCAGGTCGAGGTCGACGCCACGAAGCACCTCGATGCCCGGCTCATAGGAGAAACGGACGTCATGCAGAGTCAGCTGGGCGGCTCCCGTGCTCGCGAGATCGCGAGATCCGTAGCCCATCTCCCCCGTGGCGTTCAAGACGCGGCGCACGCGCTCCCACCCCACGACGCTGCGCGGCAGCTCGCCCAGGACCCAGCCGATGGCGCGCACGGGGAACGCCACGACCGTGAACAGGTAGGCGACCTGAACGACGTCGCCCGGAGCCGCGGCTCCGGACGCCACCCGCTCGATGCCGAGCAGGACGACGGCGAGCACCCCGAGGTTGGGCAGCGCCTCGAGCAGTGGGTCGAAGATGCTGCGGATGCGTCCGACCGCGACGTTGGCGTCGCGCAGGTCCTCGGCGTGACGGGCGAACCGGGCGGTCTCGTCGGCCTCTCGGCCGAGGGACTTGACGACCAGCGCACCGTCGAACGACTCGTGTGCAACGGCGCTCACGTCGCCGCGGAGCGACTGCGCATGAGCGACCTTCGGCGACAGCCAGCGCTGGTAGAACACGTTGATGCCGAAGAGGGCCGGGAAAACCACGAGCCCGACGATGGTGAGAACGACGTCGGCCAGCAGCATCGCGACGATGGCGGCGACGAGCATCGCGATGACACCGATCGCCATCGGCAGCGGCATGAACACCGACCACGCGGCCTCGACGTCGGCGTTGGCGTTGGAGAGCAGCTGACCGGTCGGGTGGCGGTGGTGCCACGACATCGGCAGCGCGAGGTAGCGACGCGTGACCCGGCGGCGATAGTCGGCGACGAGACGGTAGTAGACCACCCCGCCCACCAGCCGGCGGGCGATCACGCCAAGAGCACGAAGGATGGCGACCGTCATGAACAGCAGCACCGCGACGGCCAACGACCCCTTGAGGACCTCGCCTTGTTCGAAGGACGGCCTGATGACGTTGTCGGTGGCCCAGCCGAGGACCCAGGCATCGGCCACCGTGGTGGCGCCGTACACGATGCTCCCGATGACGGAGATCGAGAACAGCCACCGCTGCTCGGAGATGCCGCGGCCGAGCAGGCGGAAACCCCGACGCATCACACGGTCGGTGTCCGTGCGCAGTAGATCGGTCTCTGGTGTGGCTCTATCTGACATGGTGTCCGGCTGCTCGCAAGGTGCTCTTCACGTCCCCGATGGTCAGCTCGCCGAAGTGGAACACACTCGCGGCGAGCACGGCGTCGGCGCCTGACTCGACGGCCTCGACGAAGTGCTCGAGCCGACCGGCACCTCCGCTCGCGATGAGCGGTACTTGGGTAACGTCACGGACCGCCCGAATCATTTCCAGGTCGAAACCATTTTTCGTACCGTCGGCGTCCATCGAGTTGAGCAGGATCTCCCCGACCCCGAGCTCACAGGCTCGCCGGACCCACGCCACGGCATCGATACCGGCCGACTGACGGCCGCCGTGCGTGGTGACTTCGAAGCCGCTCGGCTGCTCACTGCTACGGCGGGCGTCGACGCTCAGCACGAGCACCTGGTTGCCGAAGCGTCCCGCGATGTCGCCGAGCACCTCGGGTCGCTCGATGGCCGCGGTGTTGATGCCCACCTTGTCGGCACCCGCCCGCAGCAACCGGTCGACGTCGTCGACCGTGCGGACGCCGCCGCCGACGGTGAGCGGGATGAACACCTGGTCGGCCGTCTGCCCGACGATCTCGTACGTGGTGTCACGGCCGACGCTGGACGCGGTGATGTCGAGGAACGTGAGCTCGTCGGCGCCCTCGGCGTCGTAGACCCGGGCCATCTCGACCGGGTCGCCGGCATCGCGCAGGTCGACGAAGTTGACGCCCTTGACGACCCTGCCGTCGTCGACGTCGAGGCACGGGATCACGCGCACAGCCAGACTCACCCGTCGAGCCTATCCGCGCGCTCCGATGAGGGTGTGTCAGTGGCTCACCTCGTGCCGCACGGTCACCGTGGGCGGATTCCGGAGGGTCTGCGCGACCACGCAGTAGCGTTCGGCGAGCTCGACCAGGCGGTTGACCTTCTCTTCACCGGCGTCCGTCTCGAAGGAGAAGGTGATGGTCACGTCGGTCAGCCCGACCGGTATCTCGGGGTCGACCCCGAGCGTTCCGCGCGCGTCGAAGTGACCGTCGACGACAACCCGCGCATCGAGGAGCTTCACGCCGATCGCCGTCGCGACGCTGCGCAGCGTCACGCCCGCGCAGGCGGCCAACGCCTCGACCAGCATGTCGGCCGAGCAGGCGTCGCTTCCGTCCCCGCCCGTCGCCATGTGGAGGCCGGCCCTCGTCGGACCGGGCCAGGTCTCGACGGTGCAGGTGATGCCGTCGCCCACCACCCTGCTCTCGGCCCGCAGCGGAACGCGCGCGCTCATCGGGGCCTCGCGGTACATCTGTTTCAGCGGCCGTTGCAGGTCGCGCAGCGCGTTGGCATCCATCCGTCCATCGTCGCCCCGATCAGGCCCGCATCGATGCCGATTGGTGAATTGGGCTGCACCGCTCCTCGTCGCTGCGGCAACATCTGAACATGAGACTCCTCGCCATCGCGCTCACTGCGGCGCTGCTCCTCGTCACCGGATGCAGCGGCGGAGACCAGCCGAACGAGCCCGATCCCACGGCGGCAGAACCGACCAGCGAGCCCAGCCCGACCCCCACTGAAATCCCCACCGTCGTCGCTCCGGCCGACCTGGTCGTCGAACCGGGCGCGGTCGGCCCCGCCCGAGCAGGCATGTCGAAGGCCGAGGCGTTGCAGACCGGCCTGTTCGATGCCGACGTCCCGCCGCCGGTCGAGGGCTGCCCACCGTTCCCGCTGCAGTGGAAGAAGCAGTACAAGGGCGTCGACGTCATCGCCACCGACGGAACGATCTCATCGCTCGGTGTCTTCAAGGACGGCCCGAAGACGAGCAACGGCATCGGCTACGGCAGCACGCTCGACGACCTCACGAAGGCGTACCCGAACCTCTCCCCCGTCGTCGACGCCGGCTTCAACCAGGCCGGTGCCTACGAGTTCACCGACGACGAGTTCATCGGCTTCCTCTTCGGCGACGCCACCGTGTCGAGCATCAAGGGGTCGTCGAAGGTCACGTTCATCGAGGTCACTACGGGCAACAAACCGGACCTCATCCGCGACGGCTGCTGATCAGCCCCTGGCGACGGCGGCGAGCGCATCGGGAAGGGTGAAAGCACCCGCGTAGAGCGCCTTGCCGACGATCGCTCCCTCGACGCCGTCGTCGGTGAGGCCGGCGATCGCGCGGAGGTCGTCGAGGCTCGACACGCCGCCCGACGCGACGACCGGCTTGTCCGTGGCCCCGCACACATGCCTCAGCAGGTCGAGGTTCGGGCCTTGCAGCGTGCCGTCCTTGGTGACGTCGGTGACGACGTAACGGGCGCAGCCGTCGCGTTCGAGCCGTTCGAGCACTTCGAAGAGGTCGCCGCCCTCCTGCGTCCACCCGCGCGCGGCGAGGGTTCGTCCCCGGACGTCGAGGCCGACCGCGATCTGGTCGCCGTGCTCGGCCACGACCTTCGCGCACCAGTCCGGGTTCTCCAGGGCAGCAGTGCCGAGGTTGACCCGTGTGCAGCCGGTGGCGAGAGCCGCCGCCAGCGAGGCGTCGTCGCGGATGCCGCCGGAGAGCTCGACCTTGGCGTCGAGGCGGCCCACGACGTCGGCCAGCAGCTCACGGTTCGAACCCGTGCCGAACGCGGCGTCGAGATCGACGAGATGGATCCACTCGGCGCCGTCGGACTGCCACTGCAGAGCCGCGTCGAGGGGCGATCCGTAGGCCGTCTCACTGCCAAGCTCACCCTGGACGAGCCGCACGGCCTGCCCGTCGGCGACGTCGACAGCGGGGAGCAGCTCGAGAGTCACGCGAGCGATCGTATCTGCCGGAGCCTGCGGCTCAGTGGTGGTGCTCCATGTCCTTCGTCCTGCCGGCTTTCTCGCCCGGCTTCACGACCACGAACTGACCATCATGCCGCGGTCCTCGTGACCCACAGGAGGGCAACCCCGGCCGGGCCCTGAACTGTCGGTCGACGGCGTTGGCGTCGACGCATGTCGACACTCATCCTGGTCCACGGTTTCTGGCTCCACGCGTCCTCCTGGGACGCGGTGACACCCGCGCTGCGTGCGGCCGGCCACGACGTGCGGGCCGTCATCCTGCCCGGCACGGAGTCACGCGGAGCCGATCAGTCGTCGATCGGCCTGAGCGACCATGTGGCCGCGGTCCTCGAGGCGGTCGACTCGTCCGACGGTCGGGTCGTGCTGGTGGGCAGCAGCTTCGCCGGCAAGCTCCTACAGATCGTCACGGACGAACGCCCGGACGACGTCGAGCTGGCCGTCTACGTCGACGCCCTTCCGAAGCCGATGAGTGCGGAGCCCGGTGACGAACCAGCAGGAGCCGACCTCAACTTCGACTGGGACGAGTTCACCCCGGACGAGCAGCGCGACCTCACCGCAGACGTGCGCCGCAGCATCGAGGGTGACGCCGTCCCGTTCCCGGCGAAGGCCGTCCGTGACGGCTGAACCCTGCACGACAACCGGCGCTACCGGGTGCGCAGCCTGGTCGTCGCCTCCGGCTTCTCGCGCACCGTCCTCGACGAGTGGCGGCGTGACTACCCCGACGTGGCCGATGAGCTCGACCGCTATGACGACCTCACGATCTTCGAGCTGCCCACCAGCCACTGGCTGCACCTCACCAAGCCGAACGAGCTGGCCCGGGCCATCCTCGACGCCGTGTGAACGGTTCCGGCCCGGGGCCGGAGCGCGACGCCTACGCTGACCTCACCCGTCCCGGACCGGAGCTCGCATGCCACTCTCACCGACACCCAGGCGCGTCCTCACCGTTCTGGGCGCCGTGGCAGCCGTCGCGGCGACGATCGGGTTGGGCATCGTGGTCGGACGCTCCGGCGGTCCCGTCGATGCCGCCGGCACCGGCGACTCGCTGTACCCGGACATCGGGACGTCGGCCTACGACGTCGATCACTACGCCATTGATCTCACCTACGCAGACGGTGGCGAGGTCAAGGCCCGCACCACGATCAGGGCGAACACCACCACCCCGCTCTCGTCGTTCGAGCTGGACTTCGTCGGCCTGGAGGTCGACGAGATCACCGTCGACGGATCGCCGGCGGACGTCGACCACACGAGGGAGAAGGTCACGATCACTCCGGAGGCACCTGTCGAGGGCACGTTCACCACCGTCGTCGACTACCACGGCACGCCGAAGGCCTTCGAGGGTGAAGGCTGGCTGCCCACCGAAGGCGGAGCGACGGTGATGTCCGAGCCGATCGGGGCGATGTCGTGGTTCCCGAACAACAACACGCCCACCGACAAGGCCACCTTCGACATCGAGCTCACGGTGCCCGACGAGCTCGCCGCCGCCTCGAACGGCGTGCTCGCCTCGAAACGCTCCGGCAAGGACGGCACGACCTGGGTGTGGGAGCAGCCCGTGCCGATGGCGACCTACCTCGCGATGGTCTCCATCGGCGAGTACCAGGTGTTCAAGTCCTCGATGAAGCTGGCGGACGGCCGCACCCTGCCGATCTGGTCGTTCATCGACCGGTCGTTCGGACCGCTCAAGAAGGAACGCCGGCAGCTCAAGGAAGCGATCCGGCTCGGAGAGCGGCTGTACGGTCCGTATCCCAGCGCCGGCGGCGGGCTCGTCGTGGAGGACATCAGCGGCAGCGGCGGCGCGCTCGAGACGCAAGATCGCGCGGTCTACGACGGTGTCCCGCCCGCGGAGATCATCATGCACGAGACGGCGCACCAGTGGTTCGGCAACTCCGTCGGACTCGACGACTGGGGCGACATCTGGCTCAACGAGGGTTTCGCCACGCATGCGGAGTGGTCGTGGGAGGCCGACCACGACGGCGACTCCACGGCCGAGCAGCTCAGGTCGAACTACGAGGGCATGGACGAGCAGGACCCCTTCTGGAGCCTGCCGCCGGCCGATCTCGGTGTGGCCACCAACCTGTTCAGCTGGCCGGTCTACCTGCGCGGCGCCATGACCCTCGAAGCGCTGCGACAGGACATCGGGACCGACGACTTCGCCACTCTGGTCACCACCTGGACGGAGCGACACCGAGCCGACAACGCCACGACCAAGGACTTCATTGCGCTGGCCGAGAAGATCTCGGGCGACGACCTGGACGCCTTCTTCGAAGCCTGGCTCTACACACCGGAGCGGCCCGTCCTCGAACCTTGAGCCCTACAGCGTCGCGAGCCAGTTGCGCAGGAGCGCGGCGCCGGCGTCGCCGGACTTCTCCGGGTGGAACTGCGTGGCCCACAGCGGTCCGTGCTCCACGGCAGACACGAAACGATCTGCCTCGTAGTCGGTCCAGGTGACCAAGGGGGTCGGGAACGGCGGGGTGGCCTGCAGGACCCAGTCGCGCACGCCGTAGGAGTGCACGAAGTAGAACCGCTCGTCGGTGATGTCGGCGAACATCCGAGACCCCTCGTCCGGGTCGACGGTGTTCCAGCCCATGTGCGGCACGATCGGCGCCCGCAGCCGCTCCACCGTGCCGGGCCACTCGCCGCACCCCTCCGTGCGGACGCCGTGCTCGATGCCCTCGGCGAACAGTACCTGCATGCCCACGCAGATGCCGAGCACCGGCCGGGACGCGATGAGACGACGCTCGATGATGCGGTCGCCGCCCACCGACAGCAGGCCTCTCATGCACGCCTCGAAGGCACCCACGCCCGGGACCACGAGGCCGTCGGCGTTCTCGGCCACGGACGGCTCCGACGTCAGGGTCACCTCGGCGCCGGCACGCTCGACCGCACGCACGGCCGAACGGAGGTTGCCTGACCCGTAGTCGAGGACCGCGACGCGCGGTCGAGCCACTACAGCGCACCCTTGGTCGACGGGATGCCGGACTCGCGCGGGTCGATGGCGACGGCGTCACGCAGGGCGCGGGCCACGGCCTTGAACTGCGCCTCGGCGATGTGGTGCGGGTCGCGACCATCGATGAGCCGCACGTGCAGGGTGATGGCGGCGTGCTGCGCGATCGACTCCAGCACGTGACCGGTCAACGAACCCGAGTACTGGCCGCCGATGATGGCGGTGACCTGACGCTCCGGCTCGCCAGTGTGCGCGAAGTACGGACGGCCCGAGACGTCGACGACGGCCTGGGCGATGGCCTCGTCGAGCGGTACCACCGCGTCGCCGTAGCGGCGGATGCCGACCTTGTCGCCGAGGGCCTCGCGCAGTGCCTCGCCAATGCAGATGGCGGTGTCCTCGACGGTGTGGTGGGCGTCGATGTGCAGATCGCCCTCGGCTCTCACCGTGAGGTCGATGAGCGAGTGCCGCGACAGCGCCGTGAGCATGTGGTCGTAGAAGCCCACGCCCGTGGAGATGTCGTGCGTGCCTGAGCCGTCGAGATCCAGCTCGACGACGACGTGCGACTCGGACGTCTTCCGCTCGATGCGAGACGTTCTCGTCATGCTGTGACCTCCTCGAGTGCCTGGTAGAACTGCGCCATCTCGGCCGGTGTGCCCACGGACACGCGCAGCCATCCTTCGGGTCCAGTCTCCCGTATCAGCACCCCACGGTCGACCAGCCCCTGCCAGACGGCGTGGCGATCGGGAAACCGGCCGAACAGCACGAAGTTGGCGTCGGAGTCCGCGACCTCGTGTCCGCGGGCGCGCAACCAGGCGGCCAGGTCGTCGCGAGCCACCCGCAGCTCGTCGACGCGAGCGAGCAGCTCGGCCGAGTTACGCAGTGCCGCCAGCGCCGTGGCCTGCGACACCGCGGACAGGTGGTACGGGAGTCGGACGATGCGCAGCGCGTCGATGATCGAGGCGTCCGCGGCGAGGTAGCCGAGACGGCCGCCGGCCAGCGCGAACGCCTTGCTCATCGTCCGGGAGACCAGCAGACGGGGATGGTCGTCGAGCAGCTCCAGCGCGGTCGGGGTTCCGGCGCGGCGGAACTCGGAATAGGCCTCGTCGATCACGACCACCCCCGGTGCCACGTCGAGCACGGCCTTGACGGTGTCGAGCGGAAGCGCGGTGCCGGTGGGGTTGTTCGGCGAGGCGAGCAGCACCACGTCCGGCTGCTCGTCACCGATGAGCGTCACCGCACGATCGACGCCGACGGTGAAGTCGTCCTCGCGCTGCCCGGTGACCCACTGTGTGTGGGTGTCGCGCGCGTACTCGGGGTACATCGAGTACGTCGGAGCGAACGACACCGCCGTACGACCCGGCCCCCCGAACGCCTGGAGAACGTGGAGCATGACCTCGTTCGAGCCGTTGGCCGCCCAGATGCGCTCGGCCGTGAGTCCGTGCCCGAGGTAGCCGGCCAGGGCGTCACGCAGTTCGCTCGCCTCCCGATCGGGGTATCGGTTGAGTGTCGAAGTCGCGTCAGTGACCGCTCTGGTGATGGCCGCAACGGTCTCGGGGCCGGGCGGATAAGGGTTCTCGTTGACGTTGAGGTTGATGACGTCACGGATCTGCGGGGCGCCGTACGGCTCGAGCTCGCGGAGCTCGTCGCGCAACGGCACCCAGTCGGGGAGGGGGAACACGTCACTCCCCTTCTCGTTCGGTGCGCGCCCTCACGGCCGCGGCGTGCGACGGAAGATCTTCTGCGGCGGACAGCGAATTGACGTGATCGCCGACGTCGCGCAGCGCCTGTTCGGTGTACGTGACGACCTGCACGTTCTTGCAGAACGCACGAACCGAGAGGCCGGAGGAGTGACGCGCACTGCTCGCCGTGGGCAGCACGTGGTTGGAGCCCGCAACGTAGTCGCCCAGGGAGACCGGCGTGTGCGGGCCGACGAAGATCGCGCCGGCATTGTCGATGCGACCCGCCACGTCGTAGGCGTCGTCGGTGTGGATCTCGAGGTGCTCGGCCGCGTACTCGTTGGCGACGTCGACGGCGTGGTCGATGTCGCGGACGAGAACGATGGCCGACTGCCGGCCGCCGAGTGCCGTGCGGATGCGTTCGGTGTGCTTCGCGGCCGGCACCTGTCGTTCGAGCTCGGCCTCCACGGCGTCCGCGAGCGCCTCACTGTCGGTGACGAGGACACTGGCGGCCATCGGGTCGTGCTCGGCCTGGCTGATCAGGTCGGCGGCGACGAACACGGCGTCGGCGGTGTCGTCGGCGATGATCGCGATCTCAGTGGGTCCGGCTTCGCTGTCGATCGCCACCGTGCCCTGCAGGTACCGCTTCGCCGCCGCGACGTAGATGTTCCCGGGCCCGGTGACGAGGTCAACGGGCTCGACCGATCCGCCGGTGGCCGTCGTGCCGTAGGCCAGCATCGCGAGCGCCTGCGCGCCGCCGGCGGCGTAGACCTCGTCGATGCCGAGGATCGAGCAGGCGGCAAGGATCGTTGGATGCGGCAACCCGTTCGCCTCGGGCTGTGGCGGTGACGCCAGGGCGATCGAGCCCACCCCGGCGACCTGAGCGGGAACCGCGTTCATCACCACAGTGCTGACCAGCGGCGCAAGTCCGCCGGGAACGTACAGACCGGCCCGCGACATGGGCACGATGCGACGCTCCACGGTGGCGCCGTCGGCCACCTCGGTGACAACCGTCTGCTCGAGCTCGGCCTCGCAGGTGCGACGCAGCCGCGCGATCGACATCTCGAGACCGGCCCGGACGTCGGTGTCGAGCGCTTCGGCCGCGCGGTTCAGCTCGGCAGGGTCGACGCGCAGCGCGGTCGGGCGGACGTGGTCGAACCGTTCGCCGTACTCGAGCACGGCTTCCTCCCCGCGCACGCGAACGTCCTCACACAGGGGCGCGACGACCTCCAGGGCGTGCTTCACGTCGCGCTGAGCCCGTGGCAGCACCCCGTCTTCATGACGCAGGTCGAGTCGTCGGATCACGGGCGTAGTCTACGGAGGCCTCGAGACGTCCTCGCTCCGGTCGAGCCAGGCCGCGAGCAGAAGGCCGGCCAGCGCGAACATCGGCCACACCAGGAAAGGTGCCACCGCGTCGATCGCGAGCTGGGCGGGTAGTCGATCACCGATCGACAGGTTGTCCGCGGCGTCCCGAGGATCGGAGGGACCGAGCGCGACGCCCACCCGCCACGCGATGAGACCAGCGACACCCGCAACGACAGCGAAGACTGGGACAAGCCGCCAACCGATGTCGCGCAGCACATGCCCGGCGATCGAGCCCCAACCGAAGCACAGCACGACACCGATCAGGACGAACACCACGATCACCGCGAACTGAGCACGGACCTCGCCCTCGGAGCGGACCAGACCCAGCTCGGTGAACTCCCACTCCCCCGGCTCAGCCAGCCAGAACCAGATCAGGCCCCCCACGACACCCAGCCCGAGCATGACCGCGGACCACCAGACGACGCGCATCATGGCGAGCACCGGTTCACGACAGACAATGGGGCCCCAGCAGCTCCTTGAGGTCGGCGATGAGAGCCGACGAAGGCTTGACCCGCAGCGAGTCGTCGAGTCGCATCGCCTTCGTGCCGTCGTTGCCGACCAGACGGAGATGAACCTCGGTGACGCCCGGATGGGCAGCAAGCACCTGCTTGAACTTGCCGACGGTGTCGCTCGTGCAGCGGGCGACCGGCAGGCTGACGACGATCGGGGCATCGGCCGCTCCAGCGCTCATCGCGGGCATGGTGACCTCGAGCGCGGTGACGTCGAGGCCGTCGTCGCCACGGCGAAGCCGACCCTTGATGACCACGACGGTGTCGGGCGCGAGGGCTGGTGCGGCGAGCTGGTAGGCCGCCGGGAACACCAGCACGTCGAGCGCACCTTCGAGATCCTCGACCGTGACCGTGGCCCAGGTGTCGCCCTTGCGGCTGAGCTTGCGCTGGACGCCGGTGATGAGCCCGCAGAGCCGCACCGTGCTGCCGTCGGACCTCTCGGCGTCGGACAGCAGCTGGCCGATCGTGCAGTCGCTGCTGGCGCGGAGGACGTGCTCGAGTCCGAGCAGCGGGTGGTCGGAGACGTACAGCCCCAGCATGTCGCGCTCGAACGCGAGCAGCTGGGTCTTCTCCCACTCCGGCATCGTCGGGACCGTGACGGAGACCCCGGTGAACGCGTCGTCGAGGCCGCCGAACAGCGAGTCCTGGCCGATGGCGGCGTTGCGCTTGAGGTCGATGTACTGGTCGACGGCGTCCTCGGCGATGGTCGTGAGGGCACGGCGCTGATGGCCGAGTGAGTCGAAGGCACCGGCCTTGATGAGCGAGTCGAGGACCCGCTTGTTGCACACGTGGGTGGGCACCTTGTCGAGGAAGTCGGTGAAGTCGGTGTACGCGCCGCCCTCCTCGCGTCCGGCCACGACGCCGGCCACGACGTTGTCGCCGACGTTGCGGATGGCCGACAGCCCGAATCTGATGTCGTCGCCGACGGAGGTGAAGTTGGCCGACGACTCGTTGACGTCGGGCGGCAGGACCTGGATGCCCAGGCGACGACACTCGTTGAGGTAGATGGCCGACTTGTCCTTGTCGCCCTTGACGCTCGTGAGCAGCGCCGCCATGAACTCGGCCGGGTAGTGCGCCTTGAGGTAGGCCGTCCAGTACGACAGCACACCGTACGAAGCCGAGTGCGCCTTGTTGAACGCGTAGTCGGCGAACGGGACCAAGGTGTCCCACAACGCCTTGGTGGCCGGGTCGGAGTAGCCGTGCGCCGCCATGCCCTCGGAGAACGGCACGTACTCCTTCTGCAGGACCTCGGCCTTCTTCTTGCCCATCGCCCGACGCAGGTTGTCGGCCTGTCCGAGCGTGAACCCGGCGAGGTCCTGCGCGATCTGCATGACCTGCTCCTGGTAGACGATCAGGCCGTACGTGGTGCCCAGGATCTTCTCCAGCGGCTCGGCGAGCTCGGGATGGATTGGCTTGATCTCCTGCTTGCCGGTCTTGCGCTTGGCGTAGTTGGTGTGGCTGTCGGCGCCCATCGGCCCGGGACGGTACAGGGCGATGACGGCGGAGATGTCCTCGAAGTTGTCGGGCTGCATGGCGCGCAGCAGCTGCCGCATCGGCCCACCGTCGAGCTGGAAGACGCCGAGAGTGTCCCCACGTCCGAGCAGCGCGTACGTATCGGCGTCGTCGTACGGGAGCTCTTCGAGCACCAGGTCGAGGTCGCGGTTGGCCTTGATGTTGTCGACGGCGTCGTCGAGCACCGTGAGGTTGCGCAGCCCGAGGAAGTCCATCTTGACCAGCCCGAGCGCCTCGCACATCGGGTAGTCGAACTGCGTGATGATCGCGCCGTCCTGCTCGCGCTTCATGATCGGCACGATGTCGAGCAGCGGCTCGCTGCTCATGATCACGCCGGCGGCGTGCACGCCCCATTGGCGGATCTGGCCCTCGAGACCCACGGCGGTATCGTAGATCTTGCGGACCTCGACGTCGTTCTCGTGCAGCTCGCGGAAGTCCTTGCCGTCGCTGTAGCGCTTGTGGGCGGAGTCGAAGAGATCCTTCAACGCGACACCCTTGCCCATGACGTCGGCCGGCAGGGCCTTGGTGATGCGCTCGCCGGTCGAGAACGGGTAGTCGAGGACGCGGTTGGCGTCCTTGATGGCGGCCTTGGACTTGAGACGTCCGAACGTGGCGATCATCGCGACTCGCTCCGAGCCGTACTTGTTGCTGACGTACTGGATGACCTCGGCCCGCCGACGCTCGTCGAAGTCGATGTCGAAGTCGGGCATGGACGGGCGCTCGGGGTTGAGGAACCGCTCGAAGATCAGGCCGTGCTGCAGCGGGCAGAGGTCGGTGATGCGGAGCGCATACGCAGCGATGGAACCGGCACCGGAGCCTCGGCCGGGCCCGACGCGGATGTCGCGGTCCTTGGCCCAGTTGATGAAGTCGGCCACGACCAGGTAGTAGCCGCAGTAGCCCTTGTCGCGGATAACCTGCAGCTCCATCTCGGTACGGTCACGCACCTCGTCGGAGAGCGGGGGGCCGTATCGGGCCTCGACGCCACGCCAGACCTCCTCGACGAACCAGGACTCCTCGGTGTGGCCGGCCGGCACATCGGCGCGTGCCATGTAGCCACCGTTGGACTCGGCGAACTCGACCTGGCACCGCTCGGCGATGAGTAGCGTATTGTCGCACGCCTCCTTGAGGTCGTGCTTGTCCTCCCAGAGCGAGCGCATTTCCTCGGCGGACTTGATGTAGTAGCCGTCGCCCTCGAACTTCATCCGCTTCGGGTCGGAGATGGTGGTGCCGAGGCCGACGCACAGCAGGGCGTCGTGGGCCTCGCGGTCGTTGGCGTGCACGTAGTGCGAGTCGTTGGTGGCGATGACCGGGAGGTCGAGGTCTGTGCGGAGCCGCAGCAGGCCGTCGCGGACGCGGGTCTCGATGTCGAGACCATGGTCCATCAGCTCGAGGTAGAAGTTCTCCTTGCCGAAGATGTCCTGGAACTCAGCCGCGGACGCCCGCGCCTTCTCGTAGCTGCCGATGCGCAGCCAGGTCTGGATCTCACCGGACGGGCAGCCGGTGGTGCCGATCAGGCCCCGGGAGTACTCGTGCAGCAGCTCACGGTCGGCACGCGGCTTGTAGTAGTAGCCCTCGAGGCTGGAGCGCGACGACAGCCGGAACAGGTTGTGCATGCCCTCGGTGGTCTCGGCGAGCAGCGTCATGTGGGTGAAGGCGCCACCACCGGAGACGTCGTCGTCGCCGCCCTTGTTCCACTGCACCCGCTTCTTCTCACTGCGGTGGGTGTCGGGCGTGAGATAGGCCTCCATGCCGATGATCGGCTTGACCCCCACCTCGCGCGCTTTCGCGTAGAAGCCGTAGGCGCCGTGGACGTTGCCGTGGTCGGTCATCGCGATGGCCGGCATGCCCAGCTCGGCGGTGCGATCGAATAGCGGGTCGAGCAGCGCGGCGCCGTCGAGCATCGAGTATTCGGTGTGCACGTGCAGGTGCACGAAGGACGAATCGCTCGACACGACGCGGGGCCTCCTCAGGCGATCGGGGGGAAGGAGTGACTGGGGACTTTCAGCCTAATCGAGGGCCCTGACGTGATGGCGGAGACGCGCTGTATCTCACGCCTGCCGGTAGGTGCTGAGGAACGTGCCGAGGCGCTGGATGGCCTCGGCGAGGTCGCGCGCCCACGGCAGCGTGACGATGCGCAGGTGGTCCGGATCGGGCCAGTTGAAGCCCGTGCCCTGGGTGAGCAGGATCTTCTCGCTCAGCAACAGATCGAGCACGAGCTGCTGGTCGTCCCTGATCGGGTAGACCTCCGGGTCGAGCCGCGGGAACACGTACAGCGCGCCCTTGGGCTCGACGACGCTGATGCCCGGGATCTTGCGCAGCTCGGCCACCGCGGTGTCGCGCTGCTCCAGCAGGCGTCCGCCGGGGAGGATCAGCTCCTTGATGCTCTGGTAGCCGCCGAGCGCCACCTGGATGGCGTTCTGCGCGGGCACGTTCGGGCACAGCCGCATCGACGCCAGCAGCGTGATGCCCTCGAGGTAGTCGCGCGCATTCTCCAGCGGCCCGGTGACGACCACCCACCCGGCCCGATAGCCGCAGACTCGGTAGGCCTTCGACAGTCCGTTGAACGTCAGCGTCAAGACGTCCTCGGCCACGCTCGCCAGCGGCACATGCTCGGCGTCGTCGTACAGGACCTTGTCGTAGATCTCGTCGGCCATCAGCACGAGGCCGTGCCGGCGGGCGAGATCGGCGATGCCGACGAGTGTCTCCCGCGAGTAGACCGCGCCGGTGGGGTTGTTCGGGTTGATGACGACGATCACCTTGGTGCGGTCGGTGATCTTGGACTCGAGGTCGTCGAGGTCCGGATTCCAGTCGCTGGACTCGTCGCAGCGGTAGTGCACGGGGACGCCGCCGGCGAGGTTGGTGACGGCGGTCCACAGCGGGTAGTCGGGGATCGGGATGAGCACCTCGTCGCCGTTGTCGAGCAGCGCCTGCAGCGCGAGCGAGATGAGCTCGGAGACACCGTTGCCCAGCCAGACGTCGTCGATCTCGATCGACGGGAAGCCGTCCTGCAGCTGGTAGTGGTGCACGATGGCACGACGCGCGGACTGGATGCCGCGCGAGTCGGAGTAGCCCTGCGCGGTGGGCAGTCCGGCGATGACGTCCTGCAGGATCTCGGCAGGTGCGTCGAACCCGAACGGCGCGGGGTTGCCGATGTTCAGCTTGAGGATCCGGTGGCCTTCGGCCTCCAGGGCGGCGGCTCGCGCGCTGACTGGTCCGCGGATGTCGTACAGGACATCGCGCAGCTTCCCAGACTGTCGAACTGCCTGGCGCTCGGTCGAGGACATGCCCGCATTCTCCCAGACCGTCCTCAGCGGCCGAGCGACTCCACGGTCTCGGCGATCGGGAGGGCGGCGAGCACGGAGCCCGGGAGCAGGAGCTTGGAGCGGCGGACGCCCGAGCCGATGACCAGCACCGACGCGCCCGCGACGGCGGCGTCGACGAGGACGCGCCAGTCGTCCGGGAGCCCGATCGGGGTGATGCCGCCGTACTCCATGCCGGTGCGCTCGACCGCGTCATCACGCGCGAGGAACGTCGCCTTGCGGACGTCGAGCCGGCGACGCACGACGTTGTTGACGTCGGCGCGCGTCGTGGCGAGCACCATGCAGGCCGCGACCCGTTCGACGCCCTCCCGCTTCCCGGCGACGACCACGCAGTTGGCGAGAGTCTCCGGCGGCAGCCCGTAGGCCTCCTGGTTGAGCGCGGTGTCGGAGAGCTCGGGATCGATCTCCACCACGCCGACTGCGTCGAGCAGGCTCAGCCGCTCGAGCGCGGCCAGCGTGGGCGCACCGACAAGCTCGGGAGCCGAGCCGACCGGCACCGAGGTGAGCCGTCCGACGGTGAAGGTCCCCATCAGTCGAGGCCGCGCACCGCGTCGAGCGCGTGCTGGAGGTCGTCGGGGTATGGCGACTCGAACTCCACCCACTCCCCCGTTCTCGGGTGCTCGAAGCCCAGGTGGACCGCGTGCAGCCACTGACGCTCCAGGCCGAGCCGGTCGGCCAACGTGGGGTCGGCGCCGTACTGCAGGTCGCCGACGCACGGGTGCTTGAGCGCGCTCATGTGCACGCGGATCTGGTGGGTGCGGCCGGTCTCGAGCTTGATGACGAGCAGGCTCGCGTAGTGGTGCGCCTCGAGCGTGTCGTAGTGGGTGATGCTCGACCGACCGTCGGCGCGCACTGTGAACTTGAAGTCGTGCTTGGGGTGACGGGCGATCGGCGCATCAATGGTTCCGGTGTGCGGATCGGGATGGCCCTGCACGAGCGCGTGGTACGTCTTGTCGACCGACCGGGTGCGGAACGCCTGCTTGAGAACCGTGTATGCGTGCTCGGACTTCGCGATGGTCATCAGGCCGCTGGTGCCGACGTCGAGTCGTTGGACGACACCCTGGCGTTCGCCCGCTCCCGACGTCGAGATCCGGATCCCGCTGGCCGCCAGGCCACCCAGGACCGTCGGGCCGGTCCACCCCACGCTCGGATGAGCGGCGATCCCGACCGGCTTGTCGACGACCACGATGTCGTCGTCCTGGAACACGATGTCCATTCCCTCGACCCGCTCGGCCACGACCGCGACGGCGCGTGGCGCGGGAATGGACGCCTCGATGATCGAGCCGGGGTGGACTCGTTCCGACTTCTGCGGCGGGTGGCCGTCGAGCATGACCAGTCCGTCGGCCACGAGCTCGCTCGCCCGCGTGCGCGACAGGCCGAGCAGCCGGGCCAGGGCGATGTCGACCCGCTCCCCGGCCAGCCCCTCCGGGACGGACAACACCTTGTGGTCGAGCCCGCTCATCGCGAACCGTCCAGGGCGACCCCGCGCCAGGTTCGCAGGATGATGGTGATCGCAGCGAACGTCAGGGCGATGTCGGCCACGTTGAAGACCGGCCAGTGGGTCAGGTGCAGGAAGTCGACGACGTGGCCACGCAACGGCCCGGGTTCACGCAGAATGCGGTCGGTGAGGTTGCCGAGGGCCCCACCGAGCAGCAGGCCGAGGCCGAGTGCCCAGACGCGGTCGCGCAGCTTCGAGGCGAGCCTGACGACGACGACACAGACGACGAGGGCCACGAGGCTGAGCAGCAACGTGAAGCCGGTTCCGGTGCTGAACGCGGCGCCGGCGTTGCGGGTGAGCGTCAGCCAGAGGACGTTCGGGACGAGGACGACCGACTCGCCGGGATCGAGCCAGGCGACGGCCGCGACCTTGGTGACCTGGTCGAGGGCCCAGACCGACACGGCGACCAACCCGAACAGACCCACCGCTGCGCCGGAGGCGCGGACCTGGCCGGATTCGGAACTCAGCGACGCTCCTCGCGCTGCTTGCACGTCATGCACAGCGTCGCGCGGGGGAAGGCCATGAGGCGTCCCTTGCCGATGGGTTCGCCGCACGACTCGCAGTGCCCGTAGGTGCCGTTGTCGAGGCGTGCGAGCGCCTTCTCGGTCTGCAGCAGGAGCTCGCGCTGGTTCGCGGCGAGCGACATCTCAGCGTCGCGCTCGAGGCTGGTGGAGCCGACGTCGGCCTGGTCGTTACCCGCTCCGTCGACGCCGTCACGCAGGAGATCCTGCAGCTCCTTCGCGGATAGATCGAGTTCTTTGCGCAGCCGGACGAGGTCCTCCTCCAGCTCCGCACGAACGGCCTTCTTCTCTGCGGCGGTCCAGGGTTTCTCGTCCGCGCGCACGGCCAGGGTGGTCTTTGGCATGCCGGGACAGTAGACCCGCGGATAGACGATTGGCAACTCTCCCGCGCCGAAGGCACAAACTGGTACCGCCGTAGACTTCCGCGTGTGACCTCGACCGATGCCTCGCGGCCTGAATACCGACCCGTCCCGGCTCATGTGGACCTCCCCCAGCTCGAGCGGGAGGTCATGCAGATGTGGGCCGAGCAAGGCACGTTCGAGGCGACGCTGAAGGCCACCGAGGACGCACCACGCTGGACGTTCTACGAGGGTCCACCGACCGCCAACGGCATGCCCGGGACCCACCACGTCGAGGCGCGGACCTTCAAGGACGTCTTCCCGCGCTTCAAGACGATGCAGGGATTCCACGTCGAGCGAAAGGCCGGGTGGGACTGCCACGGGCTCCCGGTCGAGATCGCGGTCGAGAAGGAGCTCGGTTTCAACGGCAAGCCCGACATCGAGGTCTTCGGCATCGCCGAGTTCAACGACAAGTGCCGCGAGTCGGTCATGCGCCACGTCGATGCCTGGGAGGGCATGACCGACCGCATGGGCTATTGGACCGACATGTCCGATCCCTATCGCACGATGGACCCGGCCTACGTCGAGAGCGTCTGGTGGGGGCTGTCGCAGATCTTCGACAAGGGCCTGCTGGTCGAGGACTTCCGGGTCGCCCCCTACTGCCCGCGCTGCGGCACCACGCTGTCCGACCACGAGCTCGCGCAGGGCTACGAGACCATCACCGACCCGTCCATCTACGTCCGGCTCCCCCTCACCTCCGGCCCGTACGCGGGGGGTGTGTCATTGCTCATCTGGACCACCACACCCTGGACGCTGGTCTCCAACGCCCTCGTGGCCGCCAAGGAGGACGTCAGCTACGTCACCGCCACCAACGGCACCGAGACGCTCGTGGTCGCCGAGGCACTCGTCGAGTCCGCACTCGGAGACGGCTGGACGATCGGGGACACCTTCACCGGGGCCGACATGGTCGGCTGGACGTACGAGCGGCCCTTCGAGATCGTCGAGTGGCCGGCACCGGAGGCGCACTTCGTGGTCACCGAGGACTACGTCACCACGACCGATGGCACCGGCCTCGTGCACCAGTCGCCTGCATTCGGTGAGGACGACTTCGCGTCGGTGCGGCGCAACGGCATCGCGATGGTCAACCCGATCGACGAGGCGGGTCATTTCGAGGAGGGACTCGATCTCGTCGGCGGCGCGTTCTTCCGCGATGCCAACGACGCACTGCTCACCGACCTCACCCAGCGCGAACTGCTGTTCCACCAGGAGCCATTCGAGCACTCCTACCCGCACTGCTGGCGATGCCACACGCCACTCATGTACTACGCGTTGCCGGCCTGGTACATCCGAACGACCCTCGTCAAGGACGAGCTGCTGGCGCAGAACGAGGCGACCGACTGGTATCCCGGCACCATCAAGCACGGACGCTACGGCGACTGGCTGAACAACAACATCGACTGGGCGCTGTCGCGCAACCGTTACTGGGGAACGCCGCTCCCCATCTGGCGCAACGACGAAGATCCGTCACGGATGATCTGCGTCGACTCCCTCGCGAGGCTCGCCGAGCTCACCGGTCGCGACCTCTCAGACCTCGATCCGCACCGCCCGTTCATCGACGAGGTCACGTTCGAGGTCGACGGTGAGCCCGGCACCTACCGTCGGGTGCCGGAGGTCATCGACGCCTGGTTCGACTCCGGCGCCATGCCATTCGCGCAGTGGGGCTACCCGCACGCACCCGGCTCGGTCGAAAAGTTCGAGCGCGCCTACCCGGCGCAGTACATCTGCGAGGCCATCGACCAGACCCGCGGGTGGTTCTACTCGCTCATGGCGGTCGGAACCCTGGTGTTCGACCGCAGCTCGTACGAGTCGGTGGTGTGCCTCGGCCACATCCTGGCCGAGGACGGCCGCAAGATGAGCAAGCACCTCGGCAACATCCTGCTGCCGATGCCCCTCATGGACGAGCACGGCGCCGATGCTCTGCGCTGGTTCATGGCCTGCTCCGGATCACCGTTGTCGGCCCGCCGCATCGGCCACAACGCGCTCTCGGAGATCGTCCGCAAGGTGCTCCTCACGTACTGGAACACCGTCGCGTTCCACGTCCTCTATGCCCGCTCGGAGGGGTGGTCGCCGATCGACGAGGCAAGCGTGCCCCCGGTCGCCGAGCGCGAGGTGCTCGACCGCTGGCTCCTCTCGGAGCTGAACACGCTCGTCGGCGGCGTCACGGCGGCGCTCGAGCGGTTCGACACCCAGGACGCCGGCGCCCGCATCGCCCGGTTCGTCGACGACCTCTCCAACTGGTATGTCCGGCGAAGCCGACGCCGGTTCTGGCGCGGCGACGTCGCGGCGTTCGCCACGCTGCACGAGACGATCGACGTCCTGACCCGGCTGCTGGCGCCGCTCACGCCGTTCATCGCCGAGCGCGTCTGGCAGGACGTCATCGCGCCCGTCACCCCAGGCGCCCCGTCATCGGTGCACCTCGCGAGCTGGCCCGACGTCGATGCCGATCTGGTGGTCGACGGACTCGCCGAGCAGGTCGACCTTGCCCGTCGCGTCACCGAGCTCGGCAGGGCGGCCCGCGCCGAGGCCAAGGTCCGCACCCGCCAGCCGCTGCGCCGGGCGCTCGTCGGCTCCTCGGCCTGGTCACGACTCGGTGACGAGCTGCGCGCCCAGGTCTGCGAGGAGCTCAACATCGGATCGTTGGAGTCGCTGGCGAACGCCGGTGGCGACCTCGTCGACCACTCTGCCAAGGGAAACTTCCGCGCCCTCGGCAAGCGGTTCGCCCAGGACACCCCGAAGGTCGCTGCCGCCATCGCCAGCGCGGACGCCCACGCACTCGCCGAGTCCCTGGGCTCGACCGGCTCGGCGGTCGTGCAGGTCGACGGTCAATCCGTCGAGCTCGGTCCCGACGACGTCATCGTCGCGGAACGACCGCGTGAAGGCTGGTCGGTCGTCAACGACCAGGGCGAGACGGTCGCGCTCGATCTCGAGCTCGACGACGAGCTGCGTCGCGCCGGCCTCGCCCGCGAGATCGTCCGCGCCGTGCAGGAGGCGCGCAAGGCGTCCGGCCTGGAGATCACCGACCGCATCAGCCTGCGCTGGACCGGAGTCGAGAACGTGGCCGCGGCGCTGCGCGAGCATGCCGACGAGATCGCCGACGAGGTGCTCGCGGTCGACCTCACTGAGGATGAGTCCGCAGCCGACCACGGCGACGACGACCTCGGGCTGCGATTCTCGCTCACCAAGGCGTGAGAGCACACGAAAGAGCCGCCACCCATCGGTGACGGCTCTCCCGGAGAGCGTGGCTCAGATGGAGCTGGCGTCGTCGTCGCCGAGCAGCGACCGGAGACGACGCGGTGAGGCGTCGGCCGGCGTGTGCACCGGCTCGGAGCTCGTCTTCTCGTTGGCCGCGAGCTGGTCGAGCTGGCTCTGGAAGTAGTTCTTGAGCCGCGCCCGGTACTCACGCTCGTAGGCACGCAGGTGCTCGACCTCGCGCTGGAGCTCGTAACGCTCGCGCTCGATCGTGGCCACCGCCTGCTGACGACGCTCGTTGGTCTCGTCGTCGAGCTTCTGCGCGCGGATGCGGGCATCGGTCTCGAGACGATCGGCCTTGCCACGCGACTCGTTGGAGATGCGCTCGGCCTTCGCGCGGGCCTCGCCGACGATGCGGTCGGCTTCGTCCTTCGCCTGCTCCATGAGCTGGTCGGCGTTGGAGGAGGCGATCTCGAGCAGACGGGCCGCGGCTACGGACGCGTCGCCCATGGTCGGCGACGTGGCGACAGCCGGGGGCACGGACGACAGCGCAGGTGTCGGGACCGGCGTCGGCTCGGGCTCCGGCTCCGGCTCGGGCTTCGCCTGGATGGCGGGCTGTGGGGCTGGCTCTTGAACGGGCGTGGGGATCAGACCGGTCGGCTCACCTGACGATGCGGCGGCGACCTTGGCGCGAAGCTCGTCGTTCTCGACGGTCAGTCGTTCGAGCTCGGCCTCGACCTCGTCGAGGAACTGGTCGACCTCGCCCATGTCGTAACCCTCGCGGAGACGAACCGGAGTGAAGCGCTTGTTGCGCACGTCCTCGGGCGTCAGCGGCATGAGTACACCTCGTGATTTCGGTTGGTCGAAAACTCTGTAGTGGCCCACGGTACTCCGTGGCTCTTCATATCGCCCACGCTAGCCCCCGTCCCTGATGTGATGAGGCGCACTCCCTCGTTCCGGCACGGCTAGAACATCGTCCGTTCGACGATGATCTGGATCACATAGATGCCGATCAGCAAGATCATCGGGGAAAGATCGAGGGCCGCCCCACCGAGGCGGATCGGCGGGATGACGCCGCGGACCGCGCGCAGCGGCGGGTCCGTGATCGAGTAGATGGCCTCGCACAGTGCGGCTACCGCCCCCTGGGGCCGCCACGAGCGCGCGAGCAGCTGAACCCAGTCGAGAACGAAGCGCGCGAGCAGGAGGACGATGGCCACCCACAGGACGAAGAGGATGACACTGCCGACTACCTGCATGCGTCAACTCTGGTCGTAGAAGCCGCCCGCGGCAATTCGCTGCCGATCTTCGTCGGAAACCTCCACGTCGGCCGGCGAGAGGAGGAACACCTTGGCGGTGACACGGTTGATCGAACCGTGCACGGCGAAGACTAGGCCGGCGGCGAAGTCGACCAGGCGCTTGGCGTCGTTGTCATCGATCTCGGAGAGGTTCATGATGACCGGCACACCGGCGCGGTAGTGCTCACCGATCGTGCGCGCGTCGTTGTAGGTGCGAGGGGTGACCTTCTCGATGCGGGAGAGGTCGGAGCGCGGTGTGTCAGTGGCTCGCGGCGACCGGCTGTACGGATCGCCTCGCGAGTCGCGACGCTCGTCTGGGCGCTCGCCGCGACGGTGCTCCTCGATGTTCGACACGGTTGTGGGCCGGACGACCGCAGGGCGCCGTTCGGGCTCGCGCTTGACCGGCACGGGCTTCGAGGGCTCGTCGTCGTAGTCGTCGTCGAAGTCGGCCTGCTCGACCAGGCCGAGGTACTCGCCTACTTTTCGCATTGCGCCAGCCATGAGGGTCTCCGTCGTCGATCCGTGCCAGAAATGACACCTGTGACATTACCGGAGCGCAGGCCGCTCCCCGAGGATCGAACGGCCGACGCGCAGGTGTGTCGCGCCGGCCCGCACGGCATCCTCGAAGTCCTCACTCATGCCCGCCGAGATGACCCGGGCGCCCGGATGGTCCGACTGAAGCCGGCCGGCGAGGGCGACGAGGTCGTCGAACACCGGACGCGGATCGACGCCGAGCGGCGCCACAGTCATGACCCCGTCGAGACGCAGGTGGGAATCATCAGCGAGCATGTCCGAGAGCTCGACGACGGCTGACGGATCGGCACCGGATCGATGTGATGCGTCCTGCTCGTAGCCGACCTGCACGAGACACCCGAGCTCACGCCCGGCCGCCTCTGCCCCGCGGGAGAGGGACCGAGCGAGCTTGAGCCGGTCGACGCTCTGCACGACGTCGGCGTAGCGCGCCACCGCGCCGGCTTTGTTCGTCTGCAACCCGCCGACGAAGTGGCGGCGGATCTGGTGCGTCACCTCGGCCCACTTGTCCTGGGCCTCGGGATGGCGGTTCTCGCCGAAGTCTGCGATGCCGAGCTCGGCCAGCAGGTCGACATCCGACGCGGGGTACGTCTTGGCGACGACGATGAGGGTGATCTCGGCGCGGGAGCGTCCGGCGTCCGCGCACGCGGCGCCGATGCGTTCCTCGATCGCCTCAAGGTTGGCGGCCAGCTCGTCGCGGCGACGGCTCGCGGTGTCATTCATCGGCGACCCGCAGCACGGCGAAGGCAGCGAAGCGTCCACTGGCGTCGCCCTCTCGGCGATAGGAGAAGAGGCGCTCGTCCTCCACGGTGCAGAGGTCGGCACCCACGTCGTGCACCACGACCTCGCGAGCGGACAGCTGGGCCACCACGCCGGCACCGATGTCAGCGGCCGGGGTGCCCCAGGACGTGGTCGACCTGGCTTCGGGCACCGCGTCCGCCACCGCCGCTGCCATGGCGGCGGGAAGCTCGTAGCAATGGCCGCAGACACGCGGACCCACCCATGCCTCGATACGGGTGGCACCACGCTCGCGCAACGCGTCGACCGCGCCCGGGACGACACCGGACACGAGTCCCTGACGACCGCTGTGGACGACGCCGACGAGCTGCTCGTCAGGGACCGCCAGGACAACCGGGACGCAGTCGGCGACCCGCACCAGCAGGCCGAGCCCGACGACGTCGGTGAGCAAGGCGTCGGCCTTCGGCTGGGTGCCGGCGATGTCGACCCAGACGACGTCGTTGCCATGCACCTGGTGCATGGTGGCCAAGGCGTCGACCCCGGCTGCGCGAGCCACCTCGCCGAGTGTGTCGTCGACCGCGGCCGTGCTCAGGTCGATCGAGCGATCGGTGAAGGCCAGCTCGATCGAGCCGCACGCGTCACGCAGGAGGAACACACCGCGACGCTAGCCCACCCGCTCAGCGCAGGAAGTCGGGGATGTCGAGGTCGTCGCCGTACTCGGTGGTCGGCGGATCGGCTGGGACGGTGACCGGTTGCGGTCCGTCGATCAGCGGGTCGGGCGAGAGGAACGACTCGGCGGTGGGCGGTGTCGCAACCGGGGTGTCCTTGAGCAGGGCCGGCTGCGAGGCGTCACGCACCTTGGGTTCGCCGCCGTCGAAACCGGCGGCGATGACGGTGACCCGCACCTCATCGCCCAGGGCGTCGTCGATGACGGCGCCGAAGATGATGTTGGCTTCCTCGTGCACGGCGTCCGCGACCAGCCCGGCAGCCTCGTTGATCTCGAACAGGCCGAGGTCGGAGCCGCCGGCGATCGACAGCAGCACCCCGCGGGCGCCCTCGATGGAGGCTTCGAGCAGCGGGCTGGAGACCGCCATCTCGGCAGCCACCGCGGCACGTTGCTCGCCGCGTGCGGACCCGATGCCCATGAGGGCCGAGCCGGCGTCGGACATGACCGACTTGACGTCCGCGAAGTCGAGGTTGATCAGGCCGGGGGTGGTGATGAGGTCGGTGATGCCCGACACGCCCTGGTGCAGCACCTGGTCGGCCTGGCGGAACGAGTCGAGGAGGCTGACGTTCGGATCGCTGATCGAGAGCAGCCGGTCGTTGGGGATGACGATGAGTGTGTCGACCTCCTCACGCAGTCCCTGGATGCCGGTGTCGGCCTGGTTCGAGCGGTTGCGCCCCTCGAACGTGAACGGGCGGGTGACGACGCCGATGGTGAGGGCGCCCAGCGAGCGGGCGATACGGGCCACGACGGGGGCGCCGCCGGTTCCGGTGCCGCCACCCTCGCCAGCGGTGACGAAGACCATGTCGGCGCCCTTGATGGCCGCTTCGATCTCCTCGGCGTGGTCCTCGGCCGCGCGCTTGCCGATCTCGGGATTGGCCCCGGCTCCGAGGCCGCGGGTGGAGTCGCGACCGACGTCGAGCTTGACGTCGGCGTCGCTCATGAGGAGTGCCTGCGCGTCGGTGTTGATCGCGATGAACTCGACGCCCTTCAGCCCGACCTCGATCATCCGGTTGACGGCGTTGACGCCGCCCCCGCCGATGCCGACGACCTTGATCACGGCGAGGTAGTTCTGAACCGCCATGGTGCGTCCCTTCGCTGTGTTGCATCCTGATTGGGCCCGAACTCTAACCCTGAGGTGGAGGGTTATAGTTATGTCAAGTAGTTGTTGGAGATGACGTTACGGTCGCGCGTCCCGGCTCCGGCGGCGACACGCCGGACTCAGGGGGCGTCTCCCTGTTCCGATCCGGGTTCGCGCGGCGTCGCATCTCGCCTGGCAGCGTTATCGTCGGTCGCCGCACAAACCCAGTGCGCCTCCCTCCTCTGCCTTGCCAGCCGAGCGCGACACCACGCGCCCCTCGAACCGGAGTAGAGAGACACCCCCTAGCCTCGATGTTTCGTGAGCCGTGCTGAGCGGTGACCTCGGTCGGCCGTTGTGTGACTGGGTGTGCTGGACGTGGGTGTCTCCCGGCGCTGTGTTCGCCGGTTCTCCGGTGTCCTCGGTCGTGGT
>NZ_JBOHDT010000055.1:0-11667 GCF_050700635.1 Aeromicrobium sp. | reverse complement strand
CTTGAGCGCCTCAGGAGCAGGTCTGAGACGTACTCGTGGGCCTTTCCTCATGTCCGGGTACGTCCCAACAGACCCCAAGCGCTCAGATCGGCGCCCCGGCCGACGATCGGTGGCGACGTGCCCGAGTCGTCAGGGAGCGGTCTGCAAGACCCTCAGTGCAGGCACAGGCGATCGGTCCTACGTGTCTCCAGATATCCAGTTTGGCGGCCAGCCGTTCGCCAACCCGCCGAACGTCGAGGTATCGCTGGCCGGCATCGAGGCCGCGGCGGGCGTGTCCCGGGTCCGTCTTAGCATGCAGAACGTCCAAGTCGAGGAGTTCAACATCCGGGTCACGACGACCGATGACACCGCGCTCAACTGGGTGTCGGTCGCGTGGGTTGCCCATGACGGGGCATGAGGAACGACCGCGAAGTGTTCGACAACGCACACGCAATACGTAGTCGGCGGTGATGACGCAGATCGGCGCCCCCGGGCTTACCCCTCTGTACCGCGTGTTGGGGGGATCCGTCATCGTGGTCAGGTGAGGTTGACCGCACCACGACTGCATTCTCCGGCCACGCCGCTGCTTGCCGCGGCTGGCGCTGTCGCCGTGTTCGTCCCAGTGACGATCGTTGCCCTGCACACCGGCGTGGGTCAGCGGGTCGACGAAAGCGCGATGAGGGCAGTGGTAGCCGGCCGCGAGACCGAGCTGACCGTCCTGAGCCTCCTCGGCCGGGTCTCGATCGGGGCGGTGCTGGCCGTGTCGGTGGTGTGCGTCGCGCTGGCTCTCGCGCGCGGACGCACCCGGCTGGCCATCGCCGCGATCGGTGTGATCGTCGGGGCGAACCTCACGACCCAGTTCCTCAAGGAAGTCGTGCTCGAACGATCGATGCTCGACGTCATCGCGCCCAACAGCCTGCCGAGCGGTCACACGACCGTCGTCGCGAGCGCGGTCGGTGCACTCCTCCTGGTGTCACCCCGGGCGATGCGGCTGCTGGTCGTGGTGGCCGGCTCCTTCGCTGTCATGGTGACCGGTGCCTCGACCATCGTCGCCAGCTGGCACCGCCCGTCCGACATCGTCGCCGCACTCGCGGTGTGCGTGGCCTGGACTGCAGCCGGCTCGATGGTGGTCGGCGGGTCGCATCGGCCGGTTTCCAGGGTGGGCGTCGGGTCCCTGGCCGGGGCCGCTGCGGCGCTCGTTCTGCTCGTCGGAATCGGCGTGCGCCCGTCGTACGGATGGAGCGGCTTCGCCGAGGCCGCCTTCGTGCTCGGCGCCATGACTCTCGTGACCGCTCTCGCGGTCGCCGCGATGGAGCGCATCTCGCCGACCGCGTCCTGAAGCAGGTCGGATCAGGGCAACCGGTGTCGACCTGACGTCGCGAAGGCTCCAAATGGCGCTAGACGATGCTAGAAGCGACCCATGGTGCTAGACGCGCTAGACGTTGCTAGAATTGATCCCATGGCTACTCGGGTGCCGAATCCCTACCGACCAGGTTTCAACCAGGCGCCGGCGGCGCTGGCGGGCCGTGACTCCGTTCTCGAGGCGGTCGCTGAGGCACTCGACGTCGCTGCCTTGGATGGGCGGACTCCGCGGCCGCTGGTGCTCACCGGGGGCAGGGGAGTGGGCAAGACCGTGATCCTGGGAGAGGCGGCGGCGATAGCGGCCACCGAGCACAGCTGGCTCACCGTCCCGATCGAGATCCGCCCCGAACGCCCGTTCACGACGCAACTGCTCGAACGCCTGGCCGCTGCCCGGGACCTCTATCGACAGGCTCCGCCCGGCAAACAGATCGAGGTCACGGCTGCAACCATCAAAGCGTCGGTGCTCGGGATCGGTGGAGAGGTGGAGGTCCGCAGGCGGGCGACTTCGACACCGGAGCCGGCGCTGCCGCTGGACGCCGCGCTCGCGGAGGTGTGCGAGGCCGCACTCGAGCACGACGCCGGCCTCCTGATCACCATCGACGAGCTCCAACTGGCCGCGAAACCCGAGCTCGGTGACTTCGCCGCCACCTTGCAGCAACACGTCCCGGACGCATGGCCGCTGGTCGTCATCGTCGCCGGCCTCCCCAGCATCCGCGACACCCAGCGAGGCGTCACCTACTTCGAGCGCGGCGAGTGGCACGTCCTCGGGCCGCTCGACACCACCTCGACCCGTTTGGCTCTGGAGAAGCCCGCCGACGACGCCGGCCGCCCCATGACTGCAGATGCCGTCGACCAATTGGCGACCGCTTCGGGTGGCTACCCGTACGCCATCCAGCTGCTCGGCCACCACGCCTGGCGAGCATCGAAGGGCAGCGACGCGATCGCCGCAAGTCATGTACCAGCGGCGATCGACGCCACCCAGAGCGAACTCGCCGCCGGCCTGTACGAGTCGCGCTGGCAAGACGCCTCCCCGAAGGAACGCGAGTACCTGGCAGCCCTCGCTGAGCTCAGCGCCACCCAGGATCACGTCACAGGCTCTGAGGTCGCGCACGCGCTCGGCACTCAACCCAAGGCCGTGTCTTACGTCCGTGACCGACTGATCCGCAAGGGAACCATCTACACCGAGGCCGAGCGAGTCCGACTCGCCGTGCCCGGCATGGCCCAGTGGATACGCCGCTGAGAACAGCGTGTCCCGACATGAGGGTGCTCCGGCAATACTGCGCGATCGGAAGGGAGGCCCCGCAGGTCGTTGCCGGACCGGCCCTTGGGGACGTGGTCGCCGGCACCACCGATCAGGGTGTCGTAAACCCTCTCCGCCAGACGATGGTGTCGTTGCCGGACTCGACGCAGATCACGTCCGCGCGGGTCGCGCCCCGCAGGTTCTGCCCTGCGTGGCGTCCGTGTCATCGATCGTTCACTCCGCCGCGTCCGTCGGCGCCGTGAAGGAAATGACCACCATTCCGTTACCGAAGTTCGATGAGGCCCCGTACGACCCCGTCACAGAGGCTCCGATGTGGCCGCTGCCGCCCCCGCCGCCACCGCCAGCACCACCACCGCCGCCGCCGTAGAAGCCGCCGCCCCCACCGCCACCGGCTGCGCTGCCGGCGCCGCCCACGCCACGCTGCCCGGACTTGCCACCGCCGCCGCCACCGGCTGCCTGGGTTCCTCCTTTGCCCGGAACTGCGACACCGCCGTCATCGTTGAAGCCGCCGGCGCCACCGCCACCACCGGCCGCAATCAACGGAACATCGGAGGCGGCGCTTCCGGCGTGTACCGACGACCATCCGCCGCCGCCGCCACCGCCGCTGCTCACGCCAGCTGACCCGCTGCCGCCGCCGTTGACGCCCGCCGCACCAGCGACGTTGGCACTACCGTTACCGCCCCGGCCGCCGACGCGGATGCCGAAGTTGTCGCCGCCGGTCACGGTGAGCGTGCCACTCGCCGAGCCACCGGCGCCGCCGATCTCGCTGCCCGCATTCGACGCGCTTCCGCCGGACGCGGCGACCACCTTGATGGTCAACTGGGTGACGCCGGCCGGCGCCGAGAACGGGACCGGGGTCGCGGTCGGAGTGGCGTAGGAGCACGTCACCTTGTTCGTGACCGCATTCTGCGAACACTCCGCCGGCAAAGGTGCCGCCGGCGCGCCACCACTGGTCAGTGCCACCAGGCCTGAAGCCGTCAGAACCGAGGCTGCGGCCCAGGTCGTCACACGTTTCATCGATCGCGTCATCGCCCAACATCGCCCACTAGAACCCTGTGCCTTTATTGGATCACTCGCGAGGAGGCTGCGCACCGATTTTGTGGTATTCGGATTCACCGGGCTGTGGGTCAGCCGTAGGTGTCGCGGGGGCCACGGGCGTCGCGCAAGGTGCGCTTGCCCTTCTTCCACGACGGGGCCTGCGGACCGCGGACGTCGACGCGCAGCACGGAGCCATGGCCCAGCTCCTCGTTGAGCCGTTGCACGACGCGAGGTGCGAGCAGCTTCAGCTCCTTCGCCCACGCTGTGGAGTCGGTGCGGATGGTCACGGTCCCGTCGTCGAACCCCTCCACCTGGGAGTGCGCGGCGATCTCCGGGCCGACGATGGTGGCCCAGTCGGTGAAGACGCGCTGCGCCTGGATGCGTTCGTCCCAGCCGCGGTCGCGGATCAGGTCGCCGACGACGTCGGACAGTGGAACGGGATCCTCCCGCCGACCGCGGCGGGGCGATGGCGGCGCACGTCGCCGGCGGCTCGGCGAGCCGGTGGGAGCACCGCCCCGGTAGGAGTCCGCGATGTCCCGGGCGAGCCCGAGCGGGTCGGGCCCCTCGTCGGGGACATCCGCGACCGCTTCATCGTCATCGGTGGGGTCAGTCATGCTGAACCAGCCCGCCCTCGACCCGGAACCGCCGTCCGAGCAGTGACTTGGGCACGTCGTCGGCCACCGCGGCTGTGACCAGCACCTGCTCGGCTCCGACCACGAGGTTGGCGAGCTGCTCGCGCCGGCCCTGGTCGAGCTCGGCGAAGACGTCGTCGAGGATGAGGACCGGGTCGTCACCCTCGTCGCGGAGCAGCGCGAACGACGCGAGGCGCAGGGCCAGCGCGAGCGACCAGGCCTCACCGTGACTCGCGTAACCCTTGGCCGGCAGGTCGCCGACGTCGAGCACCACCTCGTCGCGGTGCGGCCCGACGAGGCTGATGCCCCGGTCGAGCTCATCTCGACGTCGTTCCTCCATCCCGGCCAGCAGGGCCATGTGAACTGCCGCGGGGTCGCCGGCCGCGTCGTCAGGAAGCCCGACCGAGGCTCGGTACGTCGCCGTGACGTCGCGGCGGTCGGACTGCGCCTCCGCCGCCACCTCCTGGTATGCCGACGCGAGGCGCGGGGCGAGGTCGTCGAGCAGCCTCAGCCGGTGCGCGACCAGCTCACCGCCGAGCGCCGCCATCTTGTCGTTCCAGATGTCGAGTGTCGACAAGTCAACCGACCCGTGACGCCCCCGGGCGGACTTGAGCAGCGTGTTGCGTTGCTTGAGGGCGCGGTCGTAGTCGGCCTTGACGCCTGCGAGTCGAGGCGTGCGCAGCGTCAGGAGCGCGTCGAGGAACCGGCGACGGTCGGACGGATCGCCCTTGACGAGGGCGAGGTCCTCCGGCGAGAACATCACGGTGCGCAGGATGCCCACGACGTCGCGCGTTCGAGGCAGCGGTGCGCGGTTGACGCGGGCCCGGTTCGCCCGGCCGGGTGTGATCTCCACCTCGAGCAACGCCGTCCGGTCGTCTCGGCGGACCTCGACCCGAACGACGGCCCGATCGGAGCCGGCACGCACCAGCGGCGTATCGCCGGCGACCCGGTGCGAGTCCAACCGTGAGACGTAGTCGATGGCCTCGACGAGGTTGGTCTTGCCCTGCCCGTTGGCGCCGATGAACGCGGTCGGCCCGGGCTCGAGATCCAGCTCCACCTCGGGGTACGACCGGAAGTCGTGCAGCACGAGCCGGGCGACGTGCATGGTCTAAACGGGATCAGATGGGTCTGGGTCGGCGGCATCGAGGCCGACATCCTTGGCCGCCTGCACCGCGTGGCCGCCGAACTGCTGACGCATCGCCGCGACGGCCTGCATGGCCGGTGACTCGTCCTGGCGCGACGTGAACCGGGCGAAGAGCGCCGCCGCGATGGTGTGCATCGGGACCGCGTTGTCGATGGCGGCCTCGACCGTCCAGCGTCCTTCGCCCGAGTCCTCGGCGTACCCGCGGATCTTCGACAGGCCCGGATCGTCCTCGAGGGCGTTGACCAGCAGGTCGAGCAGCCACGACCGGACCACGGTTCCGGTGCGCCACGAGTCGAAGACCTCGGTGACGTTGTCGACCATGTCGACCGTCTCGAGCAGCTCGTAGCCCTCGGCATAGGCCTGCATCATGGCGTACTCGATCCCGTTGTGGACCATCTTGGAGAAGTGGCCGGCGCCGACCCGGCCGGCGTGAACGAAGCCCGACTTCTCGTCCGGGCGCAGAGCGTCGAACGCCGGCTGCACCTTGGCGATGTCATCGGCGTCACCGCCTGCCATGAGCGCATATCCGTTGTCGAGACCCCAGACGCCTCCGCTGACGCCGCAGTCGACGAACCCGATGTTCTTCTCGGCCAGCTCGGCGGCATGCTTCTCGTCGTCGGTCCAGCGTGAGTTACCGCCGTCGACGACCACGTCGCCCTCGCCGAGCAGGTCGGCCAGCGCGATGATCGTCGCGCGGGTGGGATCTCCGGCCGGCACCATGACCCAGACGACCTTCGGCGACGGAAGCTGCTCGACCAGCTCCTCGAGCGAACCGACGTCGCTGACGAGAGGGTCGCGGTCGTAGCCGACGACGGTGAGGCCGGCCTTGCGCATGCGTTCGCGCATGTTGCCGCCCATCTTGCCGAGGCCGATGAGACCGATGTGCATGATGCCTCCCGGGATCAGCTCTGCAGCCGCACCGGCATGATCAGGTAGCGGAACGCGCCGTCGGGGTCGGCCCCGATCTCCTGCACGCCGGAGATGGCCGCCGGCTTGGTGTGCTGGGTGAACGACAGGTGCACAATCGGGTCGGACATCACCGCCAGGCCCTCCAGCAGGTAAGTGGGGTTGAATCCGATCGAGATGTCCGCACCGTTGATGGTGGCCTCGATGGACTCGGACGCCTGGGCCTCGTCGCCGCTGCCGGCCTCGAGCAGAAGCTGCCCACCTGCGAACGTCAACCGCACCGGAGTGTTGCGCTCGGCCACCAGCGAGACGCGCTTGACCGAGTCGACGAACTCCTGGGTGCTGACGAACGCGACCGTCTCGGCCTGCGCCTGGAAAAGCTGGCGGACGCGCGGGAAGTCGCCCTCGAGCAAACGGGTGGTGGTGCGACGCGAACCGTTGCCGACGACTCCCTCGAAGCCGATGAGCCCGTCGCCGGACTCGCCGGACGACACCGCGATCGTGACATCTCCGCCGGCCGCCAGCGAGCGTGCGGTCTCACCGAGCACCCGGGCCGGCACGAGTGCCTGGGCCGACAGGTCGCCGCGCTCCGGGTACCAGCTGAGCTCACGGAGGCTGGCGCGGAAGCGGTCGGTGGCCATCAACGAGATGGTGGAACCCTCGAGCTCGAGCCGGACACCGGTGAGCAAGGGGAGCATCTCGTCGCGTCCGGATGCCGCGCTGGCCTGGGTGACCGCGGTGGCGAACTCGTCGGCCTTGACCTTGCCGGTGGCCGTGGGCATGTCGGGTAGCTGCGGGTACTCCTCGACCGGCATCGTCTGGAGGCTGAACCGGGCGCTCCCGCAGACGACCTGCACCTTGGTGCCATCGAGGGCGACGTCGATCGGCTTCGCCGGAAGGGACTTGACGATCTCCGACAGCAGGCGGCCGGAAACCAGCGCACGACCGTCGTCAGCAACCTCGGCCGGAAGGGTGGCACGGGTGGACGTCTCGTAGTCGAAGCCGGACAACGTGAGCCCGTCGCCGGAGGTCTCGATCAGCAGGCCGGCGAGCACCGGGACGCTGGGACGGTTGGGCAGGCTGCGCGCGGTCCAGGCGACGGCGTCGGCGAACGTGTCGCGGTCGATGCGAAATTTCACGAACGTGGACCTTTCGGAAGGACGGGTGCCGTCGGGATGAATCCTGCCACGCAACAGTGCCTCGAGGTAGTGCGGGCACGGCCCCGAAGAGCTGTCCACACACACAGGGCTCAGACCTACTTTGACGGGGTCTTCTGACATATAGACGAGTAGTAGTCGTAGTAGCCAGTGTGGATAGCGTGGACAACCCTCGTTCGCGCAGGTGGAGAGCGGTGTACCCCCGTGGATGACCTGTGGGCGAGTCGGTGGGCTCCACCCGGTGCCTTGTGGATCGAAACCTGTCGTTCACACGGGGTTCACAGACTGGAGGTGAATGTCCACGGGTCAGGGTGGCTTTCCCACAGGTCGGTCCCCAGATGTGCATCGCGGAGGAGGACGGTGTCACGGCGTCGTGTCGTGAATCAGGACTGCCGGGCTTGCTGCTTGATGCGGTTCGTGAGCTCGGTGACCTGGTTGTAGACGGCGTGCTTCTCGGCCATCAGCTTGCGGATCTTGCGCTCGGCGTGCATCACCGTGGTGTGGTCGCGACCGCCGAACTCCCGACCGATCTTGGGCAACGACTCCGCGGTGAGCTCGCGGCACAGATACATCGCGATCTGGCGGGCGAGCACGAGGTTGCGGGTACGGTTTGCGCCGCAGAGCTCGTCGATCGAGAACTCCGAGTAGGTGGCCGTCTGGGCCATGATCTGGCCGATCGTGATGTCGGGCTCCTCGCCCTCGGCGACGAGATCCTTGAGCACCATCTGGGCGAGCTGCATGTCGACGGTGGCCTTCTGCAGGTTCGCGAAGGCCGTGGCACGGATGAGCGCCCCTTCGAGCTCGCGGATGTTCGTCTGCACCCGGCTGGCGATGAACTCCATCACGTCGGCCGGCACGGTGAGCTTCTCATTGGCGGCTTTCTTGCGCAGGATGGCGATGCGGGTCTCGAGGTCGGGCGGCAGCGTCTCGGTCTGCAGGCCCCACTCGAATCGGTTGCGCAGCCGCTCCTCCAGCGTCCGCAGCGCCTTGGGTGGGCGGTCGGACGTCATGACGATCTGCTTGTTCTCGTTGTGCAGGGCGTTGAAGGTGTGGAAGAACTCTGCCTGCGTCGACTCCTTCTTCTCCAGGAACTGGAGGTCGTCGACGAGCAGCACGTCGATCTCGCGGTACTTGCGCTTGAGCTCGGCGGTCTTGCGCTCCTGGATCGCGTTGATCACGTCGTTGGTGAACTCCTCGGTGTTCACGTAGCGCACCCGCGAGGACGGGTACAGGCTCAGGACGTAGTGCCCGATGGCGTGGAGCAGGTGGGTCTTGCCGAGACCGGACTCGCCATGGATGACGAGCGGGTTGTAGGACTTGCCTGGCGCTTCGGCGACGGCGACGGCGGCGGCGTGGGCGAACCGGTTGGAGGATCCGATGACGAAGTTCTCGAACAGGTAGCGCGGGTTGAGGCGAGCCTCGGCGGCGCTCCCGCGCTTGATCGGGACGACGTTGGTCCGCTGCGCCCAGCTGGGCACGAACTCGTCGTCATCCTCGTCGTCGTCGAGGTCGGCGAGCTCGACCTCGGGTTCAACTTCTCCATCATGTCCTTTGATTCTTGTAGATATATCACTTTGTCGACTTGTGCCGTGATGATTGTTCGTCTCGGCCTCGGTGGGATCGATCGTGACGATGAGTCGGATGTCCCGGCCGACGGAGGCAGTGAGCCCGTGCTCGAGGGCCGGCCGGACCCGGGACTCGAGCTGTGCGCGGGTGAGGTCGTCCTGGACGGCGACGATCAGGATGCCGTTGTGGAGGCTCAGCGGCATGGCGTTGGAGACCCATACCTTGGCGCCGGGCGAGAGAGTGTCGACAGCCTGCTTCCAGTGACCGGTGAGCTCGATGTCCTCGGTCCGATCAGGCGCCTCACCCATCCCGGTACCTCCCTTGCTCCACATGGTTTTCCACACAATGTGCATCGACATGCCAGCGTGGGTTCCACTGTGGAAAAGTCGAATACCGCGGCGACGCTAGCAGCGGCTCCGGGTCAGTTCAAGCGGATTTCCCCATCGAAACAGGACGGACCGGCGTGTCGCCTGGACGAGCCTCTCACAGCGGCGTAGGAAGGTCGGTTTGACCCCCGCGGAGGGCCCCCGTACCGTGGTGTGGTCATACCAGCGCGACACCTGCCGCGTGCTCACAGCGAGTCAGAATCTGTGGGCGAGCGGTGGCCGTCGACCGGCTCGCATCGCATCACCCGGCGAGCTCCAGACAAGCCAGCACCAGTTACCGCCCGATTCGTGAGGAAGTCCCGTGAGCAAGCGTACGTACCAGCCGAACAACCGCCGTCGTGCTCGCAAGCACGGCTTCCGTCTGCGCATGCGAACCCGCGCCGGGCGCTCGATCCTGTCGTCGCGTCGCCGCAAGGGGCGCTCCAAGCTTTCGGCCTGAGCCCGTTGCTCGAGCAGGTCCATCGCATGCGTAGCAGCGAGGACTTCCGCGTCACCGTCCGTCGCGGTGTCAAGGTGGCGCAGCCGACGCTCGTCATCCACGTCCTGCCCGGCGACGGTGGAGTCACCTCTGTGGGGCTGGTTGTGAGCAAGTCGGTCGGTAGTGCCGTCACCCGCAACCGCGTGAAGCGCCGGCTCCGACACCTCATGCGCGACCGGCTTTCCGATGTCCCCAGCGGGTCTCGGATCGTGGTGAGGGCACTGTCGCCGGCGAAGGACTCGTCGTCGACTACGTTGGCCGACGACCTCGACGTCGCGCTTGCTCGGGCAGGTGCCCGATGAAGCACGTCTTGATCTGGCTGCTCAAGGGCTACCGGTTCGCGATCAGTCCGCTGTACGGCCAGGTGTGCCGCTACTACCCCACTTGCTCCGCGTATGCGCTGGAGGCCGTGCAGACCCACGGATCGCTCCGTGGCACCTGGCTTGCCGCGCGGCGAGTAGCGCGATGCCACCCATGGGCGGCCGGTGGCCTCGACCCCGTTCCGCCCGCACAGATCCGCAGGTCATCGGCGCGCTCGTCGTCGATGGCGACCCCCACCACAGGAGAACCATGGGCTTCCTAACCGATCTCGGATCGGCCATCATGACGCCGCTGTACTACGCGGTGTCAGGCGTGCTGCTGGCGTGGCACTGGCTCTTCGACCAGTTCATGCCGCATGACTCGGGCTGGACCTGGGCACTGGCCATCGTCGGCCTGACCGTCACCATCCGTGCCCTGTTGATCCCGCTGTTCGTCCGGCAGATCAAGTCGAGCCGTAACATGCAACTGCTTCAACCGCAAATCAAGGAGCTGCAGAAGAAGTACGGCCACGATCGTGAGCGGCTGACGCAGGAGCAGATGAAGCTGTGGAAGGAGACGGGCACCAACCCGTTTGCCTCCTGTCTTCCGTTGCTCCTGCAGATGCCGGTGTTCCTGGCGTTGTTCCAGGTGATCGACAAGGCCGCGAAGGAGGGTGCCGAGGGTGCTCGCGGGTTCCTGACCGGTGCAGACGCGGAGTCTCTCTCGAACGCCGAGCTGCTCGGGGCTCGGATCGCCGACACGTTCATCAGCTCAGACAACGTGGAGACCAAGATCTTCACCATGACGCTGGTCGTCGTCATGTGTCTGACCCAGTTCGCGACGCAGCGGCAGCTGATGAGCAAGAACATGCCGCCGGACGCCATGTCGGGTCCGTACGCCCAGCAGCAGAAGATGCTGCTCTACATTCTTCCGCTCGTGTTCGCCTTCGGCGGTGTGTTCTTCCCGCTCGGCGTCCTTTTCTACTGGACGGCCTCGAACCTGTGGACGATGGGCCAGCAGTTCTACGTCATCCGGAACAACCCAGCTCCCGGCACGCCGGCGTTCAAGGCCAAGCAGGAGCGCGACGCCCGACACGGCAAGACCGTCGTCGAGGACCCGTTGAAGGAGCTGGAGGAGCCGCACTCGGCCCCTGCCCGTCAGCAACCCAAGAAGCAGTCCCGTGATCAGCGCAAGAAGCAGGCTGGTAAGAGCCCGTCCACCGGCCCTACCCCGCTCCCCGGTGCAGCGGACGCTTCGAGCCCCAACGGTGGGTCGAAGGGTGCTGCAGAGCCGACACCTCGTCAGCAACCCCGCCAGCAGTCGCGAAGCCAGCGCACGAAGAACAAGAAGAAGAAGGGTGGGAAGAGATGACCACGGACTCCACGAAGCTCGAGGTGGAGGGCGACGCCGCGGCCGACTTCCTCGAGGAGCTGCTCGACATCGCGGACCTCGACGGCG
>NZ_JBOHDT010000054.1:0-19463 GCF_050700635.1 Aeromicrobium sp. | reverse complement strand
CTGGAAGGACGAGCGGGTCGATGCCGACACCCTGCCGCGCTCGACCGCGTTCTCCACCCCCCGCACGGCTTTCGCCAGTACGGGCATGAGGCCTTCGGGGTCGCGCTGCCGCGAGCGGCGTTGTTGTCGCCGTGGGTCGGCCTTGCGCTGGTCCGGCTTGGCCAAGAGCTCCTCCTCAGGAGTGTGCGGCGCACAGCGTCGTCGTGACTGGCCCGATCGTTCGGGCCGAAGCGACGACGAGTTCGTCTCGTCGACCGCCTCGCCATGTCACGGCGGCGCCAGGCCCCGATCGTTCGCCGGCAGTGTGCCGGGAGTCGTGCTGGATGAGGTCGGCGCGCCCGGAGGTGTTCGAAACCCCAACCTTCTGATCTGCAGGCTCGGCGGCTCTGTTGCTGGAGGAAGTCTATCCCAGGCCATTTCGCGTGCACGAACGGCCGCGGCTGAGGATCGTCAGCATCTACGCCAGGAAAGGAGTCAGGCTCTCCACCAGGGCAGACTTGCCCTGGGCCCCCACGATGGTCATCTCGACACCACCGTCGTTGAACACCAGGATGGTCGGAATCGACGTGATGCCGAACTGCACCGCGATGGCAGGATGCTCGTCGACGTTCAGCTTGAAGATGTCGATCGCGTCGCTGTGCTCTACGGCGAGCTCGTCCAGGATCGGCGCCACCTGACGACACGGTCCGCACCAGGACGCCCAGAGGTCGACGAGCACGGGCTTCGTGCTCTCCAGGACCTCGGTGGAGAAGTTGCTTTCAGTGGCTGTGTTGACAGTGGTCATGTGCTTCCGTTCTTTGTGTGAGGCTTGTACGTCCTGAGTGCGGTGCACCCGGGACCGGTCAGACGGCGGTTGGGACAGCGACAGTGCTCTCTTGTCCCTCGGCATCACCCTCGATACCGGCGAGGAACCGCTCGGCGTCGAGTGCGGCCGCGCAGCCCGTGCCAGCGGCCGTGACCGCCTGGCGGTAGGTGTGATCCACGAGGTCTCCGCACGCAAAGACCCCCGCCACATTGGTGCGTTGGCTCCGGCCCTCGACCTGCACGTAGCCGTTCTCGTCGAGTGCCACCTGACCGGTGACGAGGGTGGATCGGGGCTCGTGTCCGACGGCGATGAACACGCCCGTCGCCTCCAACGTGGACTCCTCGCCAGTGCGAAGACTTCGCACCTGGACGCCGGACACCTTGTCCCCGCCCAGGACGGCACTGACCTCGCTGTCCCACTGGAAGGAGATCTTGTCCTTGCTGAAGGCACGTTCCTGCATGATCTTCGAGGCTCGGAGCGTGCTTCTGCGGTGGACGATCGTGACGGATCGAGCGAATCTCGTGAGGAACGTGGCCTCCTCGACGGCTGAGTCCCCACCGCCGACGACGACGACGTCCTGGTCCCGGAAGAAGAATCCGTCGCAGGTCGCGCACCATGACACTCCATGGCCGGACAGTCTCTTCTCGTCGGCGAGTCCGAGCTCGCGGTAGGACGATCCCATGCTCAGGATGACGGCCTTCGCGTGGTGCAGCGTCCCGCGACTGTCCTGGACGACCTTGACCGGCTTGCTGAGGTCCAGCTTCGCGACGGCGGTCGTGGATGGAGCCCGGTTCTGACCACGAGCGAAGGGCACCGACTACGGCGACCAACGTCCCAGGTCGAGTCGGGACCTTCGCCCTCCAGGAACGACCGGGTGCGCGGTTCCGGGATCATGTTCGGCGTAGGCGCGCACGAGGTGCTCCGCAATGGTGGCGGCCCAGCTGTCGATATCCGACCAGTCACGTCGGTCGCCTTGGAGTGCGCCGACCATGCGCGTCAGGAACCTCTCGATGTTCGACAGCCGGGCGATGTCGAGTCGGCCGCCGAAGACCTGGTGTCCGTGTGTCCGCCACGGCACCACTGCAGGGCTCAACACGCGCTCACGCTGTCCGCGTTGCTCGTCCGCCACCGGGCCGCTGCTGAACAGCCAGACGTGCTCAGGACCAACCTGCTGGAGCCGCTCGAGGCAGGCGCGGGCCGCCGGCATCCACCGTCCGAGATAGATCGCGCTTCCGAGCACGACGGCGTCCGCGTCGTCGAGAAGTGGATCGACGGGCGAGCAACGGATGACGTTCCAGTGTCCCGGCAACCAAGCTCGGAGACGATCAGCCACGCGATCGGCGATCTCCTCGGTGCTTCCGTGATGTCCCACGGCCGTCACGGCGACCAGTCGGCTCACGGTCAAGCGAGTCATCGTGCATCGCCGCCGAACTAACTCGGCACGATCGCGACCGGGCTCGCCGCTTCCCGGATGACCGCGTCGAAAATGGCGCGGCGCCAGGCGTGCGGCGTCTCGGGTTGACGAGGACGCCCCAGGACGAGGAGCTCGGCGTGGCGACTGGCATGGATGCAGGCGACGACTGCGTCCTGGGTTACGGCTGTCGACATGGCTCGGACGCCGGGATGAGTCGCACGCCAGCGCGTCAAGACATTGGCGATCCTGCTTCGTGCACGCTCGGCATCCTCACGACTTCGCTCCACCGACACCGCATGCAGCACGATGACGTGCGTCGACCGATGGCGGGCTTCCTCGAACGCGAAGTGCAGCGCGTCCCAGGGCATGAAGCCACCGGCGTCCGCCGCAATGACGACGCCGCTCCGACGTTCTCGCGGGTGGTGAAGCTCGGGAACGACGACGACCGGCCACTCGGCCGCACCGACCAACCGTGATGCCACGGCCGCTCCCAGCAGTCGTCGCGGCCACGTGACCTGGTCGGACCCCACCACCATCACGGCCGCGGATTCGCGCTGCAGTGCGGCGACCGGTGTGTCGGAGATGAGCCGATACTCCACGTGGGGTGGCACAGGCAGCTCTTGCTCGATGAAGTGGCGCGCCGCGTCGAGTACGGTCTGGGCCTCTCGCGACATCTCGCCGCTGAACATGCGGTGACCGTGCAGGTCCGCCAGATCGTCCTTCACATCCACGCAATGGACGACGCGCAGCGTGGTTCCCAGGCGCCGAGCCTCACCGACCGCGAACCGTATCGCGGTCGGTTGCTTGTCCTTGACCGCGACGACGACCGGTTTGCTCAGGTGGTCCATGACTCTCCTCCTCGGGTCACCTTCAGGTTCACGCAGTTCGAGAAGCCGGGCCACGGGCGGCTGACATCACCTGACGGGACCAAGGTCCTCCTTGGCACTTCGACGAGCAACGACTCTCAATGAGACGGACTTCCGACCTCGTGGCTCGGTCCGATGGTCCCTACTGCGGCCGGCCTCCGCGGCGCATCGTCGGAGGTGACCGCATCCGAGAGCCTTGGAGTCGATGATGAAGCGTTCACCCGTCCTGGTCGTGACGCTGGTAGCCGCGGTAGTTGCAGCCATCGCGGTGGGCGTGTTCGCGGTGGCGGACCGCGACAGTGAGTGGGAGATGGGCCCGGACATGATGACACCTCGCTCGACCAGCACACCCGGCTGGTGGGATGACTCGTGGGACTCGATGCACGGGGCCAGCCCCAGCTCTGAGCCCGAGTACCTGGTCGAGATGGTGGCCCACCACGAGGAAGCCGTCGCCGCTGCCCGTGAGCTCACTCGATCCGACCGCGCCCAGATGCGGGCGTTCGGGGCATCGATTGTGCGGACCCAGTCCGCGCAGATCGAGCAGATGACGATCTGGTTGGCGAATTGGTATCCAGACCACTCGACGGCCGCCCACTACCGGCCGATGATGCGGGATCTGACCGGGCTGTCCGGCGACCGACTGGATCGGGCGTTCCTCCAGGACATGGTCGGTCACCACATGGTCGCGGTGATGATGTCGCAGCATCGGCTGTGGCAGGGCACCGAACATCGGGAGGTCGCGGCACTGGCCAGATTGATCCGGGACGACCAGCATGCCGAGATCATCCAGATGCAGCGCTGGCTCGACCGGTGGTTCGGGTAGCAAGGACACAGGTCCCGCAGAGTGGGGCGCAAAGACCATGGCCCGAGCACACCGGTCCGGGCAGTCTGTTGTTGCGAGGACATCAGGTACCCGTGAGGCGACACGCTCGCCGCCCCCCGACACGCGTGCCTGATGCACTCGCCGAAGACCGCAAAGAGCGGCCAGAGCCAGATCGATGCACGGAGGCCAGCATGGACAACACCACCAGCCATTGGTTCAAGAGCCACCTCAGAGATGTGCCGCGCGACGAATGCTTCGAGCTGCTGGAGGGTCGGCAGGTTGGACGTGTGTGTTTCGTCGATCCGGATGGTCCGGTAGCCCTCCCGGTCAACTACACGATTCAGGACGAATGCGTCCTCATCGCCACGTCGCCGCACAACAGCCTGTCCAAGCACGCCGTGGGACAGCCCGTCGCGTTCGAGGTGGACGAGATCGACGAGTACAACGAGAACGGGTGGAGCGTTCTGGTGAGAGGGCTGGCCTCCGAGGTCGCCCACGACGACCTCCCCGGTGAGGCGCAGCGGCCCAATCCCTGGGCCGAGGGGAACCGCACGCTTGTTCTCCGGATCACTCCGTCACAGGTCAGCGGCCGATACCTGCTCCCCGGCTGAATCCGCAGGGATCCGTCAGCGACGGGTCAGGAGGCGATGGCGAGCGCGGTGAGGAAGTAGATCGAGACGGTCAGCAGGTCTTGGATGACCGTCGCGATGGGGCCGGACCCGAAGGCCGGGTCCTTCCCGAGCCGGTGCAGCGTCCACGGCAACGCCATGGCGACACACGTCGCGATGGACGATGCAGCGAACATCGCGACCGCGACAGCGGCCGCCACCTCGACGACGCCCCACCCGGCCCAGACGAGTGGGAACGCGAGGCTCGCGAGGATCAATCCCAGCAGTCCACCGGTGATCGCCTCGCGGGCTGCGACCCGGCGGATCCCGATGCCGAGCGACAGACCGCGGATCACCAAGGTCTCGGTCTGCATGCCGACCGCTGCGGCGATGTAGACGACGCCGGGCACGAAGTATGCGATCAGCACCTGTTCCTCGAGTTGCTTGTCGAACGCTCCGACGATCACTGCCGCGACCAAGGCGCCGAGCAGACCGACCAAGAGCCACGGAAGGCGGTGCACGAGTCGTCGACCCACTCGCTCCATACTCGCGGAACGCGCTTCTGAAGCACTGCCGAGGTATCCGCCCAGCCGGGCCATGTCCTCGTCATGCTCCTCCAGCAGAACGGTCAGCAGCGCTTGCGCGGGAATGAGACCTCTGAACTTGCCCGCGGCGTCGACGACGGCGATGCCCGGCTCGCCGTGCTGAACCGCCGTCCAGGCCACGTGCTCCTGATGGGTGTCCGGGGAGACGACCGGAGGGTTTCCATCCATCACGTCCGAGACGACCGCATCGGGTGGCGCACTCAGCAGTTGCTCGATGGCCACGACACCAACCAAGACCTTCCCGTGGCAGACCGCGGCCATCGAAGCGCTGTCGAAATCGCGGCCCGGCAGCCGTCCGAGCAGTTCCGCCACTCGTTCTCGCCCTGAGGTCACAGGTACATGCACGGTGGCGTGCTGCTGTGCGGTCTTGAGCAGGTCGTCGCCAACGTCAGGTGCGGTCGTCATGACCTGATGCTGGCACGTCCGCTCGACATGCTGCGGGTGGCGAGTCGATACTCGTAGACATGACGATCCGCGTCTTTCTGCTCGATGACCACGAGGTTGTCCGGATGGGTCTGCGGGAACTCCTTCAAAGCGACGGCGACATCGAAGTTGTCGGCGACGTCGGGACCGCCCGCGCCGCGTTGGCCCGCATCCCCGCGCTCAAACCAGACGTCGCCATCCTCGACGCCCGGCTCCCCGACGGGAGCGGTATCGAGGTGTGCCGCGAGATCCTGTCCTCACTACCGTCGACTCGCGCGATCATCCTCACGTCCTATGACGACGACGAGGCCCTGTTCGCGGCGATCATGGCCGGCGCCTCCGGCTACGTTCTCAAGCAGGTGTCCGGAAACGACTTGTTGGAGGCGGTTCGGCACGTTGCGGCCGGCGGATCGCTGCTCGACCCACACGTGACCGAACGTGTCATGCAACGACTGCGTGACGGCGCGCCGTCAGAACCAGAGGAGCTGCGTCAGCTGACCCCGCAGGAGCGACGCATCCTGGAGCTGGTCGCCGAGGGGCTGACCAACCGCCAGATCGGCGAGAGACTGTTCCTGGCCGAGAAGACCGTCAAGAACTACATGTCAACCGTGCTCGCGAAGCTGGGGCTCGAGAGCCGGACCCAGGCAGCTGTGCTCGCCACTCGACTCATGTCCGACGAACCGAAGCTCTGAGCAGACGGCTCAGTTCGGTACGGACCACTGCAGATGCGTTCCGGTCGGCGATCTGCCTGCGATGGTGAATGTCCCCCCGCGGCGGACGGCGCGATCCCGCAGATTGCGGAGTCCGCTGAGACGAGGCGAGCTGCCTGGTCCACGACCGTCGTCGGTCACCGACACCGTGACCTCGCCGGCCACCGCCGAGACCTGCACCTCCACCTGACGAGCCTCTGCATGACGGACCACGTTCGCGAGGCCTTCGTTGACTACAGCGACCACGTCGTCGACGAGGTCGCCGTCCACCATGAGGTCCACCGGGCCACGGAAGGTGACCTGTGGTCGTTGAGGGAGCTGGCTGACGCGGTCAACGACCTCCAGGACTCGGGCACGAAGCCGGACCGACGTGCCGGCGAGGGGCTCCTCCAAGGCGAAGATGCTTTGCCGGATCTGGGCGATCGCACCGTCGATCTCCTTGATCTGGGCTGAGAGCTGGTCGGCCGTGGCCGAATCGACAGTGCCGGCGGTGGCTTGAAGGCTCAGTCCGGTCGCGAAGAGCCGCTGGATGACGTGGTCGTGCAGGTCACGGGCGATCCTGCTGCGATCCTCCATGAGAGCGACCCTGCGGCGCGTGACCCTGGCTTGCTGACGCTCGAGCGCGACGCCGACATGCCCAGCGAAGGAGACGCCCATCTCGAGGTCTCGTTCGGTGAAGGGACCTCGACCTCGACGCCGGTTGAAGCTCAGCGCACCGCCAGAATCGTCGGCCGTCGAGAAGGGGACAACCATGGCGTGGCCCATGTCGAAGCGGTCTTGAAACGCGCGCTCGGCGTCCTCCTCAGTCACCAGGGCCGGCTCTCCTTCCTTGAGGGTCCGACCGGCGACGGTGCCCTCGATGGGCAGCCGCAGAGCTTCTGTCCCTGGCATCTCCACGCCCGAGACACGCTGAACCACGATCTTCCCGTCCGCTGGATCCACCGTGAGGATGGCGACCATGTCGGCGTCTGCGAGTGCGCGGACCTCCGCGAGAAAGGGCTCCAACGGATCCCCACCTTCGTCGCTGAGCAGAGTGCGCGACAGGTCGGCCAGTGTGTGCGCCCACCTCTCCCTGAATCTCGATTCCTCGAAGAGTCGTGCGTTGGCGATGGCCACACCTGCGGTGGCCGCGAGAGCCTGAGCCAAGGCTTCGTCGTCGGCGGAGAACTCGCCGTTGAGGCTTTCGGTGAGGTAGAGGTTGCCGAAGACCTCGTCGCGGACGCGGATCGGAACCCCCAGGAAGCTCTTCATCGGTGGATGGTGCGGGGGAAATCCGCTCGACCTGGCATCGTGACCCATGCGTGCGAGTCGCACGGTATGTGGATCGTCGATCAGGACGCCGAGGAGACCCTTGCCCTCGGGCAGGTGCCCGATGAGCTCAGCTGTGTCCGGGTCGACGCCCACGTGGATGAACTGCTCGAGCCGGCGGCCCTCGGATCCGAGCACCCCCATCGCCGCGTATCGCGCACCGATCAGCTCAGCCCCTGTCTCGACGATCTGGCGCAGGACGGTCGGAAGGTCGAGAGTGCTGGTCAGAACCTGCGCAACCCGGAACAGGTCCCTCAACCGGCGCTGCGACGTCATCATGTCGTCCGCCCGCTCGATGAGCTGGGCGAGCATTGCCTCGAACTCGAGCTGCGGTGCGCCTGGCACAGCGTCATCGGTCATGTCATGGATCTCCCGCAAATCAGCCTACGTCGTGCGCGAGGTCGCGATCACGTGTTTTCGATCGTCGGCAGCGTCTCCCTGAACGGCGACGGGCCAAGGTCTCGAGGCAACCGGGACCTACGTCCCCAGACGGATGGGCGTGAGGCCGTGCCCGCGGCGGTCGGCGTACGCCCATGCTGGACGTGCATGGACAACCCCGGAATGGAGGTGCAGCCATGACGTTCTTGGATCCGGCTCTGAGCACTCCGGAGCTGCGCTGCGGACTGAGCCTCGGCGGACGCAGCATCACCAAGGAACTCGACCTGACCATCGACGAGTGGGCCGGGCTGCTTCGACTCACCGAGGACCTGAAGGCCGAGAAGAAGTCGCACGACGAGGTGCAACGGCTGCGGGGCTGCAACATCGCACTGGTGTTCGCCAAGAGCTCGACCAGCACGCGGTGCGCCTTCGAGGTCGCCGCCCACGACCAGGGCGCACACGTCACCTACCTCGATCCGGCCGGTTCCCAGCTCGGGCACAAGGAGTCGGTCAAGGACACCGGCCGGGTCCTCGGGAGGATGTTCGACGGCATCGAGTACCGGGGCTTCGCTCAGGAGAATGTCGAGGAGCTTGCGGGGTCGGCCGGTGTGCCGGTGTGGAACGGGCTCAGCGACCGCTGGCACCCGACCCAGTCCCTCTGCGACGTGTTCACCATGCTCGAACACACCGGCAAGGCATCCGACGAGATCTCATTCGCCTACGTGGGAGATGCCCGCAACAACGTCGCCAGCTCTCTGGTCGTCGCCGGCGCCATGTCCGGCATGGACGTCCGCATCGTCAGTCCGGCCGGGCTGCGGCCGTCCCGGTCTGTCGTCGCGGCCGCGCACGACGTGTCACCAGAGACCGGAGGGACACTGATGATCACGACCGATCCGGTCGAAGGACTCCGCGACGTGGACTTCGTGTACACCGATGCTTGGGTCTCGATGGGCGAACCGATCGGCACGTGGGTCGAGCGACTGCCCCTGCTCGCGGACTACCAGGTGAACGCCGAGCTGATGGCGCTGTCGGGTCGTGCCGACACCGCGTTCATGCACTGTCTGCCGGCCTTCCACAGCCGGCACTCGGAGGTGGGCGAGAGGCTGTTCCGAGAGACCGGGCGTTCAGCCCATGAAGTCACGGACGACGTATTCGAGTCGGCCCAGTCGATCGTCTTCGACCAGGCCGAGAACCGACTGCACACCGTCAAGGCCATGCTCGTTGCCACCTTGGAGCGATGATGCGCGTCGTCGTCGCACTCGGCGGGAACGCGCTCCGCACGCGGGGTAAGCCGATGCCTGTGGCCGGTCAGCGAGCGGCCATCGCCGCAGCCTCGGAGCCGCTGGCCCGGCTCGCGATCGGTTGCGACTTGGTGGTGACCCACGGCAACGGCCCCCAGGTCGGACTCCTGGCCCTTCAGGCAGCGTCCTAGGACCAGGTCAGCGAGTATCCGTTCGACGTCCTCGACGCCCAGACCGGCGGGATGATCGGCTACCTCCTCGAGTCAGAGCTGTCCAACCATCTCGGCGACCGCAAGCCGGTCGCAGTCCTCATCACCCGGACGCTCGTCGACGCGCAGGATCCCGCCTTCGCCGACCCGACCAAGTTCATCGGTCCCACGTATTCGCGCGAGGACGCCAACCGCGTCGCTCGGGAGCGCGGCTGGGTCCTGAAGTCCGACGGTGAGGTATTCCGCCGCGTGGCGCCGTCGCCGGTCCCCCAGCGCGTCCTGGAGCTCGCGCCGATCCAGTGGATCCTCGGTCACGGTGGTGTGGTCGTCTGCTCCGGAGCTGGTGGGGTGCCCACAACTCGTGCTCCGACGGCGAATACACAGGTGTCGAGGCGGTGGTAGACAAGGACCTCGCCAGCGCCGTGCTCGCCCGGGACCTGCACGCAGACACCCTGATCATCGCGACCGACGTGGACGGCGTGTACCTGAACTGGGGAACGCCAGAGAGCCGCCCGGTCCGTCACGCCCGCCCCGGCGATCTGGAGGCTCGTGACTTCCCTGCGGGCTCCATGGGACCGAAGGTCGCCGCCGCAATTCAGTTCGCGCGGGAGACAGGTGGACGGGCCCTGATCGGCTCGCTCGACGATCTCGACGGACTCGTCGCCGGGACCTGCGGTACGACAGTCAGCTCGTCGCAGTCCGGACTGCAGCTCGACGAATCAAGCGCCGTCTCGACCAGCCCTGCAGGACCTCGATGACGACCACAGATAGCGCCGCCCGCAACTCGTCGAAGGACCAAGGGCCCGGCGATCAGGTGACGTTCGGTCATTGCGGGCGGCCCACGGCAGAACGACGCTGGAGACATGGTCCATGAGGTCACCATGAGCAATCGTCCGGTCGTCGTCGGACTAAAACGTCATCAACCGGCGGTGCTGCGTCATGCACTTGACGAAGCCCGACGACTCGGCACCTACGTCCGCGTGGCCCACGTGGTTCCCCGCGCCGAGCTGACCCGTCTCCACGGTGCGCGACCGCCGTTCCTCGAGCAGGTCCGCCGGGCCGTGGAGAACGAGGTCGATGCGCCCAGGGTCGACTACTTCACCTGGTGGGGCGATCCCGCCGAGGTTCTCGCAGTCGAGTCGCGTGACGCCTGCCTGCTGGTCGTCGGTGGCGATGAGCTGCCGTGGATCACCAAGCTCGCCGGAGGCGAAGTCGCCCGCAAGGTCTCGCTGACGGCACATTGCCCGGTCGAGGTCGTACCCTCGGAGGACCTGAACCCCAACCGAGTCGGTGGCGTCGTCGTCGCCGTGGACGGAGCCGGACCGGTTGATGGGCCCTTGCTCTACGCCTTCCAATCGGCACACGCCCGCCACGAGACCCTCCAGATCGTCACCGCAGCAGGTTCACCTGACGATCGGGTCGGCCGGGAAGCCCGGCGGCAGCGACTCGAGGACGTCGTGGGCCGCGGACAGTCCATGTTCCCCGACGTCCATGTCCTCCCGGCGGTGGACGCCGAACACGGCGTCGCTGCATGTCTCCTCGCCACCCAGCACGCCTCACTTCTCGTCCTCGGCCGACCGATCGATCATCACGCGCCGTGGTCGCCTCTCGGTGTCGCGGGCCGCGTCCTGCGTCGTGCGAAGTCACCCGTTGCCGTCGTCCCCCTCAACCAAGCGATCGCCTTGACCGGAGTCGCCTGACTCTAGGAGAAGCCATGAAGAGCAACACCGCCAAGAAGCCAGTGGTCGTGTGCGTCAAGGACGACCAACCAAATCTCGTTCGGTACGGGGCCCAAGAAGCCCTCCGCAGGGACACCGAGCTGCTGATCCTCCACGTCTACGGAGTCGTGTCCATGGATCCGTATACCTCCAAAGCGATCGGTTCATCACCGCAGGACGAAGCCGATGCGGCGGCGGCGCTGGACCACGCCAAAGACGCCCTGTCTCAGTTGGCTGAGCAGCCGCCCGCCCGTTTCGTCAAGGAACTGGGACCGGTCATCGAGACGGCCGAGCGGTATGCCGCGGAAGCTCAGCTGCTGGTCGTCGGTGCCGACGAGATCAGCTGGTTCGAACGGGTGCTCGGCGGGTCCATCGCACGTTATCTCGTCGAGCACACGGCGGGCCCGGTCGTCATGGTCCCTCACATCCATGACCTCGAATCACTCGATGGCGGCGTTTGCGTCGCGATCGACGATGATGCTCGCGCGGTTGGACCACTCCGCTTCGCCTTCGAGGAGGCGTCCGCGAGGCAATCGCGCTTGTTCGTGCTCCACATCGTGCCGCAAGGCCTCAAGGGATCTGAGCTGGAAGCCGAACGGGCCAGCGTCGCGGAGGTGCTCGCCGGGTGGCGCGCGGAGTTCCCCGACGTTGTCGTCACCACGCGCGTCATCTTCGAGGACGAGGTCGTGACGGCCGTGGCACGAGCCTCGGAGCAGTCCGAGCTCCTGGTCGTCGGCCGACCCCGTCGGAGCTTCCTGGCTGGGCACGCCGTCGCCACTCGCCTCACCAGAACAGCCCATTGCCCGCTGGCGGTCGTGGACGGCCGGTACGGGGCTGGGCGGACTCTGGGCACAAGCGGGGCGCGTCTCCGAGCGCTGAGGAGATCGTCGCCATGAAGGCGCTGCAGTATCGCGCGATCGGCAGCCGCCCGAGGTCGTCGACATCGACCAGCCGGAGCCTGGGCCCGGTACGTTCACGGCCTCCCAATGAACCTCGGGCATGAGGGAGCCGGCGTGGTTCCGTGGGACACGGCTGGACCGGGCGAACCACGCGTCCAGGTGTTACGCGGCCGAGCCGACGCCTCGGCGCACTGAGGATCTCGGATGAACTGGGTGCTCCCGGCGATCGGCGCGGCGATCGTTCTGACCGTGCTGCTCGACATCTTTCGCACACTGGCGCATCCGGGTGCACAGGGATTCCTCAGCCGCACCATGCTCGAGTCGATCTGGCGGTGGTCGCATCACAGCCAGCTCACCGGTCCCTTGGCCATGCTCGCGGTGATCAGCGTCTGGGGTGTGCTGGCCGTGCTGGGATGGGCCTTGATCTACTGGCCGCACGTGCCTGAGGGCTTCACCTCCCTGCATACCGGTGGGACGTCCTTTATCGACGCGATCTACATCTCGCTCGTCACGATCTCAACGCTGGGATTCGGCGACGTCTATCCAGCGTCCGACTGGCTGCGAGTGGTCAACCCGCTGGAAGCCCTGTTCGGCTTCGCGATGCTCACGGTTGCCGTTTCCTGGGTGCTCCAGGTCTATCCGGCACTGGCGCGGCGGAAGGCTCTCGCCATTCGCCTCGCCTTGCTGCGTCGCGCGGACAGCGTGAGGGTGATCCACCACTTCGGGGCTGCCGGCGCCGCACGCTTGCTCGACGACCTGTGCGCGAGCGTGGTGAACGTTCGGGTCGACCTCGGCGACTACCCCGAGACCTACTACTTCCGCACGGATGAGGAGTCGGACTCGCTGGCGGCCAATCTCGGCTACGCCGTGGAGCTGGGAAACGCCGGGGGCGTGTCGGGTCATGAGGAGGTCCGGCATGCCGGCGACCTCCTTCTCCGTGCGCTCGACGACTTCGCAGCCATGATCGACGCGAAGTTCCTCCACACCGGTGACGCCACATCGAACGTCCTGCACGCCTATGCATCCGATCACCACCCGTCACGGGAATGACCGAGTCCCGGGACTCTCCTCACTCTGGCTCGGGACCAAGGACCGTGGCGCGCCAGCAAGAACTCGGCGAGCATCGATGAAGACCACAACCACGACGCACGAAGGAACCGACCATGTCCCTGCCCCCGCGGGCCGCTCTACGAGGCGGCCACCTGACGGAGATCGAGCCCGACGACTGCTGGAGCCTGCTGGACACGACGACCGTCGGCCGTCTGGCATTCAGCACTGACGAGGGCATCGTCATCCTCCCGGTGAACTTCATCCTTTTCGAGTTCGCCGTGTACTTCCGTACCAATCCCGGCACGACGATCGCCCGGCTTGGGGAAGGATGCGATGACGTCGCCTTCGAGGTCGACCACCACGAGGATCTTTTCCAACGCGGCTGGAACGTGCTGCTTCGAGGATCGACGGCAACCGTTGATGCCGAGGAGGCCGCGAGAGCGCTGGACAGCAGCACGCGACTGGGTCCCTGGGCGCCAGGTGAACGATCGCTCATGATCAAGCTGACGCCCCGTCGTGTCGACGGACGCCGCGTGTCGCTGCATTGACGCCGACGACGAGACTCGGAATGGTGGGTAAGACCATGACGCTTCATGCCCAGGAGAGTCACACACGGGGGGCGGTGCGGTCGCCATGGTTGATGCTGGCCCTGGCGACCATCGGATTCGCTGTAAACTTCTGGGCCTGGGCCCTGATCAGCCCGCTCGGCCCGATGTTCCGAGACACTGGGACGTTAGGCGAGTTGAGTGAGTCCGACGTCGCGTTACTCGTGGCGGTCCCGGTTCTGGTGGGATCCCTGGGTCGGATCATCGTCGGGGCACTCACCGACCGGTACGGCGGGCGGGTCATGTTCCCGCTCGTCTCGGCGGTCACCATCGTGCCGATCCTGTTCATCGGCTTCGTGGCCATCGACTCCTACGCTCTGCTCCTCGTGGGCGGCTTCTTCCTCGGGATCGCCGGAACGGCCTTCGCCGTGGGCGTCCCGTTCGTCAACGCCTGGTTCCCGCCTGACCGGCGAGGCCTGGCCATCGGCATCTTCGGCGCGGGAATGGGCGGCACCGCGCTCAGCGCCCTCACCACGGTCAAGGTGTTCACGAACGTCGGCGAGAGCGCTCCGTTCGTTCTCACGGCCGTCGTTCTCGCGGTGTACGCCGTGACGGCCTGGCTGGTTCTCCGGGACGCGCCCGGCCGAACGGTTCCGACCGTGCCCCTGGCCACCAGGCTGATCGCGACCGCGAAGCTGCCGATCACCTGGCAGGCCTGCATCCTGTACGCCGTCGCGTTCGGCGCCTACGTCGCGTTCTCTGTCTACCTGCCCGCCTACCTCAAGACTGCGCACGGCCTGGACCCTGCGGACGCCGCCAACCGGATGGCCGGCTTCGTCGTCGTCGCCGTGCTGATGCGTCCGGCCGGTGGTTGGCTGTCGGACCGACTGGGCGCGATCCCCGTCTTGACCGCCGTCTTCGGCGTGGTCACCGTGTGCGCGGCCATCTCCGCCGGCACGCCGCCGCTCGACGGGATCGGCACCGTGGCCTTCCTCGTGATGGCCGCGGCCCTGGGTGCCGGCAGCGGCGCCACCTTCGCCCTGATCGCGCGAGTCACCGACCCGAGCCGCGTCGGTGGCGTCACCGGGCTCGTCGGCGCGGCGGGCGGACTGGGCGGGTTCGTGCCGCCCTTGCTCATGGGGTACGTCTACGGCCGTACGGAGTCCTATGCGATCGGGCTGTGGCTGCTCGCCGTCGCCTCTGCCGTCACCCTCGCGCTCACGCTCACCATCGTCCGTCGAACAGCCAACCTCGGGGGGACCACACCGTGACCGACACCAAGCCTGGCCTGGACGGATCGCTCAGCGACCTGCTGGTCGCCAGCAGGAGGTACTTCACCCGAGGGACCATCTCGGACGATCTGCGCACGCTGACCAAAGAGGGTGGCCGGCAGGCGGACGACTTCTACCGCGACCGGTGGAGCCACGACAAGGTCGTCCGGTCCACGCACGGCGTGAACTGCACGGGCTCGTGCTCGTGGAAGGTCTACGTCAAGGACGGGATCATCACGTGGGAGACCCAGCAGACCGACTACCCGTCGGTCGGGCCGGACAAGCCGGAGTACGAGCCCCGTGGCTGTCCCCGCGGCGCGGCCTTCTCCTGGTACACCTACTCGCCCACCCGGGTCCGCTATCCGTACGTCCGTGGTGTCCTGCTTCAGATGTACCGCGAAGCCAAGTCGCAGCACGGTGGCGACGCGGTCAAGGCGTGGTCTCACATCGTCGACAACCCACTGCGAGCGAAGGCGTACAAGTCCGCTCGCGGCAAGGGCGGGCTGGTCCGCGCGACCTGGGAGGAGGCGACCGAGATGGTCGCCGCCGCCTACGCGCACACGATCAAGAAGTGGGGTCCGGACCGGGTGGCCGGCTTCTCGCCGATCCCGGCGATGTCGATGGTCTCCCACGCCTCCGGGGCGAGGTTCACCTCCATGGTCGGGGGATCGATGCTGTCGTTCTACGACTGGTACGCCGACCTGCCGGTAGCTTCGCCGCAGGTCTTCGGAGACCAGACCGACGTGCCTGAGTCCGGTGACTGGTGGGATGCGGGCTATCTCATCATGTGGGGATCCAACGTCCCGGTGACGCGGACGCCCGATGCGCACTGGATGACCGAAGCTCGCTACCGAGGGCAGAAGGTCGTCGCGGTATCACCCGACTACGCCGACAACGTGAAGTTCGCCGACGAGTGGCTGGCCATTGCCCCCGGTACGGACGGCGCGCTCGCCATGGCGATGGGCCACGTGGTCCTCAAGGAGTTCTTTGTCGATCGCGACACGCCGTACTTCACCGAGTACACGAAGAAGTACACCGACCTTCCCTATCTCGTCGCACTCGACGAGGCGGCTGACGGCGTGTACCGCGCCGGCAAGTTCCTCACTGCCGCCGACCTGCCCGAGCACGCCGAGGACGAGAACGCGCACTTCAAGACCGTTCTCATCGACTCCGGGGCCGGTGAGCTGGTGGTGCCACATGGTTCGCTCGGTCACCGATTCGGCGATGCCGGCGCAGGCAGGTGGAACCTCGACCTGGGCGACGTCGACCCGCTGCTGTCCCTGCACGAGCCCGGCGTGGAGTCCGTCCTGGTCGAGCTGCCGCGCTTCGACAACGTCGACGGGACGCCCGGCTCGCTGACCCGCGGCGTACCCGCGCGGCGGGTCGGTGATCATCTGGTCACGACGGTCTTCGACCTGATGCTGGCCCAGTACGGCGTGGGCCGACCCGGGCTGCCCGGCGAGTGGCCCGCGTCCTATGACGACGACGACGCGCCCTACACGCCCGCGTGGCAGGAGTCGATCACCGGCGTCCCCGCCGCGGCCGCTGCACGCATCGCACGCGAGTTCGCAGCCAACGCCGAGGAGTCACGAGGCCGCTCGATGATCCTGATGGGCGCGGGCACCAACCACTGGTTCCACTCGGACACCATCTACCGCGGCTTCCTCGGCCTGACCACGCTCACCGGCTGTCAAGGCGTCAACGGCGGCGGCTGGGCGCACTACGTCGGCCAGGAGAAGTGCCGGCCGATCACCGGCTGGATCTCGCTGGCCAACGCCCTCGACTGGTCGCGACCGCCCCGAACCATGATCGGCACCGCGTACTGGTACATGCACACAGATCAATGGCGTTTCGATGGGTACGCCGCCGACGCCCTCACTTCGCCGTTAGCTGAAGGGCACATGGCCGGTATGCACACCGCCGACACGATTGCGCAATCGGCACGGCTGGGATGGATGCCGTTCTATCCGCAGTTCAACGTCAACCCCTTGGATCTTGCCGACCAGGCCACAGCATCCGTAGCTGCGGGCGAGGCTCCAGATGCCGCCTCGTACGTTGCGAACGCGCTGGCCGCCGGCACGATCAAGGCCTCGATCGAGGACGTCGATGCGCCCGAGAACTGGCCCCGCACGCTGACGCTGTGGCGCTCCAATATGTTCGGGTCTTCAGCGAAGGGCAACGAATACTTCCTCAAGTACCTCCTCGGCACCCACTCCAACGTCATGGCCGAGGAGGGCGCAACTGCAGCGCGACCGCGTGACGTCCACTGGCGAGACGAGATTCCGGAGGGAAAGCTCGACTTGCTGCTGTCAGCTGACTTCCGGATGACGTCGACGACATTGCTCTCCGACATCGTGCTGCCTGCTGCCACCTGGTATGAGAAGTACGACCTGTCGAGCACCGACATGCATCCCTTTGTGCACGCGTTTACGCCGGCTATCGATCCGCCATGGGAGGCGAAGAGCGACTTCGACATGTTCCATCTCATCGCTCAGGAACTGTCACGCCAGGCCGGGACGCATCTAGGCACGCGAAAGGACCTGGTCGCTGTTCCGATGCAGCACGACACTCCCGGCGAAACCGCTCAGCCGCACGGGGTCGTCCGGGACTGGAAGCGCGGAGATGTTCTGGGCATGCCAGGCAAGACGATGCCGAGCTTCCAGATCGTCGAGCGCGACTACACCGCCATCGCTGACAAGCTTGCCGCCATCGGTCCATTGGCAGAGAAGCTCGGATTTACGGTGAAGAACATCACCTATCGGCTCGAGCATCAGACGGCCCAGTTGGCGGCCTCGGGTGGGGTGATGCTCGGCGGTGCGGCCGATGGACGACCGGCGATAGATACCGACGCCAAGATGGCCGAGGCCATTCTCACCTTCTCGGGTACCACCAACGGCGAGCTTGCCGTGCAGGGATTCAGGACCTTGGAGCAGCGCACCGGCGTTCACCTGGCTGACCTTGCCGAGGGGTCGGAGGAGAAGAGGATCACCTTCGCGCAGACCCAGCAGGCACCGGTTCCGGTGATCACGTCCCCGGAGTGGTCGGGATCAGAGACCGGCGGTCGCCGCTACGCACCCTTCACCGTCAATGTGGAGCGGCTCAAACCCTGGCACACACTGACCGGGCGCATGCACTTCTTCCTTGATCATGACTGGATGCGTGATCTTGGTGAGGCGCTGCCAACCTACCGCCCACCGTTGGATATGCACCGACTCTTCGGTGAGCCGACCCTGGGTCCGGATGGAGCCAAGCAGGTGACTGTGCGTTACCTCACTCCGCACTCGAAGTGGTCGATTCACTCTGAGTACCAGGACAACCTGTTCATGCTGTCGCTATCCCGCGGCGGGCCAACCATCTGGCTCAGGCCGCAGGACGCAGCCGCCATCGGCGTAGCCGACAACGACTGGATGGAGTGTGTGAACGCCAATGGCGTCTTGGTGGGCCGTGCCATCGTCAGCCACCGCATGCCAGAAGGCGTCGTTTACGTTCATCACGCTCAGGAGCGGACCATCGACGTGCCGAAGTCCGAGGCGACTGGTCGTTGCGGTGGCATCCACAACTCGGTGACCCGCCTGCTGGTGAAACCGAGCCACCTGATCGGTGGATATGCCCAGCTGTCGTACACGTTCAACTATCTCGGTCCTACGGGTAACCAGCGGGACATCGTCTCTACCATCCGGCGTCGCTCCCAGGAGGTGCAGTACTGATGCGCGTGATGGCCCAAATGGGCATGGTGATGAACCTCGACAAGTGCATCGGCTGCCACACGTGTTCGGTGACGTGCAAACAGGCGTGGACCAACCGGGCCGGTATGGAGTACGTGTGGTTCAACAACGTCGAAACCCGGCCGGGCCAGGGCTACCCACACCGTTATGAAGATCAGGAAACTTGGCGTGGCGGCTGGACTCTGAACAGCCGTGGCCGGCTCAAACTCAAGGCCGGTGGTCGGGTCAAGAAGCTGCTCGGCATCTTCGCCTCACCGGTGCAACCGAAGCTCGCTGACTACTACGAGCCGTGGACGTATGACTATCAGACCCTCATCGATGCGCCGCTTGGTGACGACTTCCCGGTGGCCCGGCCGAAGTCCTTGATCACCGGCGAGGATACCAAGATCACCTGGTCGGCGAACTGGGACGACAACCTAGGTGGGGTCAGTGAGAAAGGGAATCTCGACCCCATCGTGCAGCGGGTACGCCAGGAGTCGCAGGACAAGATCAAGTTCGAGTTCCAGCAGACTTTCATGTTCTACCTGCCAAGGATTTGTGAACACTGCCTTAACCCGTCCTGCATGGCCTCCTGTCCATCAGGTGCGATCTACAAACGCGCCGAAGATGGCATCGTCTTGGTCGACCAAGATCGTTGCCGAGGATGGCGGCAGTGCGTGACCGGCTGCCCGTACAAGAAGATCTACTTCAACCACAAGACCGGCAAGGCCGAGAAGTGCACGTTCTGCTACCCCCGCATCGAGGTCGGCATCCCGACCGTGTGCTCGGAGACGTGCGTGGGCCGGCTGCGGTACCTCGGGCTGTTCCTCTACGACGCCGACCAGGTCACGGCTGCGGCGTCCGTGCCCGACGACCGGGACCTCTA
>NZ_JBOHDT010000053.1:0-7528 GCF_050700635.1 Aeromicrobium sp. | reverse complement strand
CGAACTGCCGCTGCTCCCCCTCGGACATCCCGAACCCGCGGTAGTCGAACACGACGACGTCGGCCCCGGTGGCCGCGAACCGCTCCGCGAACGGCTCCAGCCCGGAGTCCTTCGTGCACCCGAACCCATGCGCCATTACGACGCACGGCCGTCCGCGCGGCGTGCTGAGGTCGTCGGTCTCAGCCGGGTAGTGCCAGGCCGACAGGTGCACCCCGTGGCTGATGATCGTGACGTCGCTGCGCATGGGTCGATCGTGCCACCGATGACTGGGCCGAAATTGGTTTACCGCACCTGACCCAGTTGGGGATCGGCCAACGGGGACTCGTGGCCCCAGCGTTGCAAAACCCCGTGAACCAAAGATGAATTGACCCCGGAAAGGGCCAGATCACATTGACACTCCATGACCGAGCGGGTCCTGTGTCGTTGAGAAGGCATGCCCATCGCTCAGTTCGCCCATGGCGTCGCCTCCGGGGACCCGCGTCCGACCTCCGTGATCCTGTGGACGCGAGTCACCCCGACCACGGCAAGCAAGCCGGGGTCGGGGGTTGGACCCAACGTCGTGGTCGGTTGGCAGGTCTCGACCAACAACCGGTTCACCCGCATCGTCCGCGCCGGCAAGTTCAGCACCGGGCCGGGCCGCGACCACACCGTCAAGGTCGACGCCACCGGACTGCAGCCCGGGCGGACCTACTACTACCGGTTCAGCTACGGCTCCGTACGCAGCGCAGTCGGTCGCACGCGCACCGCCCCAGCGGCGACGTCGTCACCGGCCAACCTCAGGCTCGGTGTCGTCTCCTGCAGCAACCTGCAGGCCGGATGGTTCAGCTCCTACCGGCACCTCGCGGACCGCGACGACCTGCACGCCGTGATCCACCTCGGGGACTACATCTACGAGTACGGACCCGGCCAGTACGGCTACGGACAGGGCGACAAGGACATCCGCACCCACGAGCCCACGCACGAGATCCTGAACCTCGGCAACTATCGCCGCAGGCACGGCCAGTACAAGCGGGACGCCGACCTGCAGCGCCTGCATGCCAAGTACGCCTTCATCGTCACGTGGGACGACCACGAGTCGACCAACGACGCGTTCAAGGACGGCGCCGAGAACCACAACCCGGGCGAGGGCTCATGGGCTGCGAGACGTGCCGCCAGCCACAAGGCGTACGACGAGTGGATGCCGGTGCGGATGAACGGCACTGCCCAGCTCGGTGACGGGACCACGCTCTACCGCCGGCTGACGTTCGGTGACCTGGCCGAGATCAGCATGCTCGACCTGCGCACCTACCGAGACGCGCAGCTCGCCGCGCAGGTGGACCCGGCACAGGCCGACCCCGCCCGGACCATCACCGGTCGCCAGCAGATGGACTGGCTCAAGGACTCGCTGACCCGCCGGGTGTCCCAGTGGAAGCTCGTCGGCAACCCGGTGATGATCGCACCGGTCACCTTCGCCGGCCTCCCCCGCGACCTGATCAAGCCGGTCAACGACACGGTAGGGCTGCTGCCTCCGGAGGGCGCGCCGTACAACGTCGACCAGTGGGACGGCTACACCGACGACCGCCGCGAGGTGTTCGAGCATCTGCGTGACAACGGCGTGACGGACTCGTTGTTCGTCACCGGCGACATCCACTCGGGCTGGGCCTGCGACCTGCCCGCCGACAAGGCGACCTATGTCGGGACCAAGGACTCGGTCGGAGTCGAGTTCGTGGCCACCTCGGTGACCTCGAACAACCTCAAGGACATCACCGGGACGCCGCGTCGTACGACGAGCATCGCGGCCGAGGAGGGGCTCAAGACCAACAACCCGCACATCAAGTACCTCAACTTCGACGACCACGGGTTCTCGGTCCTCGACATCACCCCGAAGCGAGCACAGATGGACTGGTACATCATCGGAGACCGCGCCAGCAAGACGGCCGGGGTCAGCTGGACCACGTCGTGGGCCACCACCGCGGGCAGCCAGACGGTTCGCCAGGTCTTCGGGCCGGTGGGTTCCTGATGGCCGGCGTACCGGCCAGTCGCCGTACCTTCCTGAAGGTTGCGGTGGCGTCCGGCGCAGCGATGGTGTTCTCGTCCGTGGCGGGTGCCCCGGCGGGCGCGGCCACTGCTCGCAAGCGCGCCTACGTGCTGGTCGTCGACGGTTGCCGGCCTGGCGAGATCGACGCCATGGCGAACCTCAAGGCTCTCCGCGACGCCGGGACGTGGTACCCGGCGGCCCGATCATTGCCGGTGATGGAGACCATCCCCAACCACGTGATGATGATGACCGGCTGCCGGCCGGCGCGTAACGGCGTGCCGGCCAACGAGATCTTCGACCGGACGCTGGGCGAGATCCGGCACTGCGACCGGCCGACCGACATCAAGGTCGCCACGATCATCGAGCAGCTCAACGCCTCGGGTCGTACGACGGGCACGGTGTTGTCGAAGGAGTACCTCTACTCGGTCTTCGGCGACCGCGCCACCCACCGCTGGGAGCCCTCCCCCGTCATCCCTGTCTCGGACCATTCGCCGGACGCCGCCACCATGGACGCCGCTGTGACAATGGTCGAGGAGTTCGACCCCGAGTTCGTCTTCGTCAACCTCGGTGACGTCGACCGGGTCGGCCACGCCGACATCACCGGAACCACGCTCAAGCTCGAACGCGCCGCGGCGCTGGCCTCGACGAACGCCCTGGTCGGTCGGTTCGTGGACATGCTGAAGTCCTCGGGTCGATGGGCCTCCTCGATGGTCATCGTGCTCGCCGACCACTCGATGGACTGGTCGGTGCCCGCGCAGACGATCAGCCTCACCCCGGTCTTCAAGGCGGAACCCAGCCTGGCGGGCAAGTTCGAGATCGCGCAGAACGGCGGCGCGGATCTCGTCTACTGGACCGGCCCCAGCGGGGAGAAGGCGGCCGCACTGACCAAGATGCGAGCGCTCGCCCAGGCCACAGACGGCGTCTTCCAGGCACATGTCATCAGCCAGACCCCGGGCCTGGGGCTCGGGCCCAATGCCGGTGACCTGCTCGTCTACTGCAAGGCAGGATGGCGGTTCAGCGATCCCGGTCCGCAGAACAACCCGATCCCGGGCAACCACGGTCACCCCGCCTCGGAGCCGATCCCCTTCTTCATCGGTGGTGGGGCGGCCGAGGTCCGCAAGGGCGTCGCCAGGTCCGCGAAGGCACACACGATGGACGTCGCGCCCACCCTGGGTGGCTACTTCGGCCTGAAGGCGCCTGCTTCTGGCTGGGAAGGTCTCTCGCGCCTCTGAGCCAGCCTGGTCAAGGCGTACGACTCCTCCGCGCGGCATCGGAAGCAACAGCAGGGCCACGAACGCCGGGCTGCGGGGAGGGTGGTTCTGGCCGCGCGGACCACCGCGCGCGCGAGGTGGTGAGGTCATCGGTCTCGGCCGGGTAGTGCCGGGCGGACAGGTGCACAACGTGGCTGACGATCGTGACTTCGCTGCGCATGACTGATCGTCTCAGCCTTGCGTGCCCGCGGCAGACCAAGGATCGATGACGGGAACGCCGAGCGCCGAGAAGGGCTCGACGTCACGGGTGGCCACGGCGAACCCATGGGATGCCGCGATGGCGCCGATCTGTCCATCAGCCCGCTCGACAGCCACACCGTCGCGCCGCACCTTCGCCATGCGGATCGCGTATTCCTCCGCTGCCCTGGTGTCGAAGTCGAGGATGCGGTCGGCAAAATCACTCGCAACGATCTCCGCCACGTCGTGTGACAGCTTCGTCTTGCGACGGCCCGCGACCAGCAGTTCCACACCGAGGAGCAACTCGCTCACGGTCACTGCCGAAATGAAGATGGTCTGGGAAGCCTGCCGATTGAGCCATTCCATGACGGCGCTATCAGGTTGCGGACGCATCGGCTCCGATACCACGATCGTGTCGAGGATGATCACGAGAAGTCGGCAGCACGTGGCTCGTCGGTACCCCGAACCTGGTCCAGATCGAGATCGAAATTCATGTTGTACCGCGCGAGTCTGGTCCCCAGGCCCTCGTCCTCGGGGATGGCGACCGCGTCGGCCAGGATCTCGCGGATCTCCGCCTCGGTGCTGCGTCCGTTGCGCGCGGCCCGAGCCTTGAGCGCGCGGTGGGTCGCGTCGGGGATGTTGCGAATCGTCACGGCAGCCATGACCTCGATGCTATTACTCCACACACTTGATATCGCTTCTGTAGGCCGGGTCATTCTTCGACGCCAGGTCGACGCCGAGCCGATCGGTGCCTGCCGGAACGGAGCTGTGAACGCCGAGCCCGGCCGTCCGTTCTGTGGATCGTCAGCGCCGGTCGCTGATGCGCTTGGCCTTCCCGAGGGAGCGCTCGATGCCGTCCGGCGCGAGGACCTCGACCTTCGCGGTGACGCCGATGCGCTGCTTGATGCGGTCGACCAGCTGTGGGCCGAGCGTGAAGTTCACGGCGTCCTCCCCTGCGGCTTCGACCAGCACCGTGAGCTCGTCGAGGTTGCCCGGGCGGGTCAGGACGCACAGGTAGTGCGGTGACAGGCCGTCGATGGTGAGGATCTGCTCCTCGATCTGGCTGGGGAACACGTTGACGCCGCGGACGATCATCATGTCGTCGGTGCGGCCGGTGACCTTCTCCATGCGGCGGAACGCCGGGAACGCCGTGCCGGGCAGCAGCCGGGTGAGGTCGCGGGTGCGGTAGCGGATCACTGGCATCGCCTGCTTGGTCAGCGACGTGAACACCAGCTCGCCGCGCTCTCCGTCGGGGAGCACCTCGCCGGTCTCGGGGTCGATGATCTCGGGCAGGAAGTGGTCCTCCCAGACGTGCAGGCCGTCCTGCGTCTCGCCGGACTCCTGCGAGACGCCCGGCCCCATCACCTCCGACAAGCCGTAGATGTCGACGGCGCGGATACCGGAGCGCTCCTGGACGGCGTGACGCATCTCGTCGGTCCAGGGCTCGGCGCCGAAGATGCCGACCTCGAGCGACGTCTGGTGCGGGTCGATCCCCTGGGCGTCCATCTCGTCGAGGATCGCGAGAAAGTACGACGGCGTGACCATGATGACCCGCGGCTGGAAGTCGGTGATGAGCTGCACCTGGCGTTCGGTCATCCCGCCGCTGACGGGCACGACGGTGCAGCCCAGCCGTTCGGCTCCGTAGTGCGCGCCGAGCCCGCCGGTGAACAGGCCGTAGCCGTAGGCGATGTGCACGACGTCGCCCGGCGCGCCGCCGGCCGCGCGGATGGAGCGGGCCATCAGCTCGGCCCAGGTGTCGACGTCGGCCTGGGTGTAGCCGACGACGGTCGGCTTGCCGGTCGTGCCGCTGGACGCATGGACGCGGGCGACCTGCTCGCGCGGGACGGCGAACATGCCGAACGGGTAGTTCTCGCGAAGGTCTGCCTTGGCGGTGAACGGGAACTTGGCCAGGTCCTCGCGGGTTTTGAAGTCGTCGGCTGTGACGCCGGCCGCGGCGAATGCCTGCCGGTAGTGCGGGACGTTCCGCTCGGCTCTCCTCAGCGTGTCCTTCAGTCGCTCGAGCTGAACATCCTCGAGCTCGGCTCTGGACAGGGTCGGGATCTCACCGCTCATGCAGTCTCCTCCTCATAGAGCACGCCGCCAATCTCCTTGCTCCGTCCGACGAATTCAGCGACGACGTCTTCACCGACGGTGACGGTGACGTCGTAGACGCCGTCGCGTCCCTCGCGACTGCGCTCTGTCGCGACTGCAACGAGCGTGTCGCCAAGTCGCGTCGGCCTGCGGAAACGGATCTCGGCGCCGGCTGCCACCGTGATCCGGTTGTAGGAGTTGCACGCAAACGCGAACGCCGAGTCGGCGACGCAGAACGTAATGCCGCCGTGCCCGATGTCGTGCCCGTTGACCATCTCGTCACGGATCTGGGCCTCGATCGTCGCGGTCCCCGGCCCGATGTCGACCAGCTCCATCCCCAGCCACTGACTCGCCCGGTCACCGACCCACATCGCCTCGGCACTGCGTCGCGCGATCTCCCCGGGGCTCACCGCCTCAGGCTACGACCTCAGCTCCTGAGCGACGGCGGGTAGTGCCGCAAGATCGGCGTCGAGCCAGTCGACGCTCGTCAATTCGTCGACCGAGAGCCAGATCACCTGGTCGTGCGATACCCGCAGCCTCGGGGTTCCGACGAAGATCTCAGCCGTGAAGATCCGAAGCGCGAATCGGTCCGAGATCGGCCAAGCCCCACCCGAAGGCGTGATCTCGTGCCCCAGCATGAGTGTCACGTCCAGCTCCTCCTGGACTTCGCGGATCAACGCATCATCGGGCGCCTCGCCGTCCTCGACCTTGCCCCCCGGAAACTCCCACTTGCCCTTCAACGCCTCGGGCCGCGTGCGCCTGGTCGCGAGAACCTGTCGCGGATTGGCCAGCGAGTCGACGATGACCGCGCCGACGACAAGTTGCATGCCGACCACCCTAGGGCCGAGTCAGTCGTACGCTGGCAGGTGATGACTGCCGACGACGAACGCGCGACCGTCGAGTCCGCGTACGCCATCGCTCGCCGAGCCCACGCAGGCCAGGTCGACAAGCTTGGTGTCCCGTACATCAAGCACGTCGCGGCGGTGGCTGACGGCCTCGTCGATTTCGATCCGGAGGTGCAGATCGCGGCGATGCTCCACGACGTCGTCGAAGACACCGACCTCACACTCGACGACCTTCGAGAGCACGGCGTCTCCCCACGATCCATGGCGGCGATCGGGCTCGTCTCGCGCAACCTGCACCCCGAGCTCAGCTACCTCGAGGGGATCGAGCGGATCTGCTCCTCACCCGACGCCACCCTGGTGAAGATCTCCGACAACGCCCACAACTCACGTCCCGACCGGGTCAGTGCGCTGAAGCGGATGACCGGCGAGAAGCCGACCCCGCGCTACGCCGCAGCCCGCGCGATGCTGTTTGCCGTCGCACGCCGAGAGGACGTCGAACGCATCCTGCGCCGCGTCAACCCAAGTCTGCTCCTCGATTACTGACTACTGCGCCGGCTTGTCATCAGTGCATGCTGGCCGGTTGATCGGCCTTGCTCGGCAGCAACACGGAGAGGGCGATGACGACGGCCCCGAAGATCGCACCGACCACGAAGGCCCACTGCAGGCCGTTGACGAACGCCGCGTCTGGCGCCGCCCCGGACTCGATCATGGAGGTGGTGCGGTTCTCGAGGATCACGACGAGCACGGCCGTGCCGACCGCGCCAGCGACCTGCTGCAGCGTGCCCAGGATCGAGCTGCCGTGCGAGTACAGCTCCTGTGGCAGGGCACCGAGGCCCAGCGTGAACACCGGCGTGAAGATCGTCGCGAGGCTCACCATGAGCACGACGTGCGCGGCGAGGATCTGCCAGAACGGCGTGTCGACGTCCACGCGGCTCAGTGCTGCCAGGGCGGCGACCATGACGATCGAGCCGGGGATCACCAGCGGACGCGAGCCGACCTTGTCGTAGAGGTGACCGACCCGCGGACCGAGCAGTCCCATCGCGATGCCACCGGGCATGACCAGCGCGCCGGTCTGCATCGCGGACAGGCCGCGCAGGTCCTGAAGGTACAGCGGAAGCAGGATCATC
>NZ_JBOHDT010000052.1:0-3307 GCF_050700635.1 Aeromicrobium sp. | reverse complement strand
ATCTGGTGGGACCACACCGACAAGGAGGGCGGCGACCAGCGGTTCGCCCGCGAGTCGGAGGTCTACATGGGCATGTGCCGACGCTGGCGCGAGGTGCCCAAGCCGGTGGTCGCGATGGTGCACGGCGCTTGCATCGCGGGCGGGCTGATGCTGGCCTGGTCCGCCGACTTCATCATCGCCTCGGACGACGCGTTCTTCTCCGACCCGGTGGTGCGCATGGGCATCCCCGGCGTCGAGTACTTCGCGCACCCGTGGGTGATGAACCCGCGGGCGGCCAAGGAGTTCCTCTACTCCGGCGACCGGTTCACCGCCGACCGGGCGCTGGCGCTGGGCATGGTCAACCAGGTGGTGCCGCGCGACGAGCTGGAGAGCACGACGCTGGCGTTGGCCGGCCGCATCGCGGAGATGCCGCGCTTCGGCCTCGCCCTGACCAAGAAGGCAGTCAACCAGGCCGAGGACCTGCAGGGCATGCGGGCCGGGATGGACTCCGTCTTCGGGCTGCACCACTTCGCGCACGCCCACAATGCCGAGACGTCCGAGGACTCACTCGCCGGGCTCGACGCCAGGTCGATGGCGGCCCGCAACAAGGAGCAGGAGCCGGGGTGAACCTCGACTTCACCCCAGACGAGCTCGCCTTCCGGGACGAGGCGCGGGCCTGGCTCGCCGAGAACGTCCCGGCGGAGACGCTGCCGTCGATGGACACAGCCGACGGTTTCGTCGCCCACCAGGAGTGGGAGCGACGCCTCGCCGATGCACGGTGGTCGGTGGTGTCGTGGCCCGAGGAGTTCGGCGGCCGCGGCGCCTCTCTGGTCGAGTGGGTCATCTTCGAGGAGGAGTACTACCGCGCGGGTGCTCCCGGCCGCGTCTCGCAGAACGGCATCTTCCTGCTCGCGCCGATCATCTTCGACCACGGCACCGATGAGCAGCAGCAACGGTGGCTGCCGTCGATGGCGACCGGGGAGAGTATCTGGGCCCAGGCCTGGTCCGAGCCCGAGGCCGGCTCCGACCTCGCGTCGCTACGCGCGACCGCCCGAGCGGTGGACGGTGGTTGGGTGCTGAACGGGCAGAAGACCTGGTCGTCCCGAGCGGCGTACGCACACCAGGGGTTCGGCTTGTTCCGCTCCGACCCCGACGAGGAGCGGCATCGGGGGCTGACCTACTTCTGCTTCCCCCTGGACGCCGACGGCCTGACTGTGCGGCCGATCGCGCAGCTCGACGGAGAAACCGGATTCGCCGAGCTGTTCTTCGACGACGTATTCGTGCCGGATACCGACGTGCTGGGGCAGCCCGGTGACGGCTGGCGGGTGGCGATGAGCACCGCGGGCAACGAGCGCGGGCTGTCGTTGCGCTCGCCGGGCCGGTTCTGCGCCGCTGCCGACCGCTTGCTCGACCTGTATGCCGACGCACCTGACCCAGCACTCTCGTCGTCCGTTGTCGACGCCTGGGTCAAGGCCGAGGCCTACCGCCTCTACACCTGGGGCACCGTCACCCAGCTCGCCGGCAGTGCTGACTCGGGAGGGGGCGACATCGGCGCAGCAGGTTCGGTGAACAAGGTCTGGTGGAGCGAGCTCGACGTCGACCTGCACGAGACCGCGCTCGACCTGCTCGGCCCCAATGCTGAGGTCGCGTCGGCCTGGACGGACACCTACCTGTTCTCGCTGTCCGGACCGATCTACGCGGGCACCAACGAGATCCAGCGCAACATCGTCGCCGAGCGCATCCTCGGCCTGCCCCGGGAGCCGCGCGGGGAGGCCCGCCGATGAGGTTTACCCTGACCGACGAGCAGACCGGCTTCGCCCGCTCCCTCGACGACCTGCTGTACAAGGCCGACACCGCCGCCGTGAACCGCGCCTGGGCCAACGGCGACCACGAGCCCGGCCTCAAGCTGTGGTCCCGCCTGGCCGACCTCGGCGTCACCTCCCTCGCCACCGAGGCCACGCCCGTCGAAGTGTGCATCGCGTTCGAGGCGCTTGGTCGCCACGCCGTTCCCGGTCCGTGGATCGAGTCGGCCGCGTACCTGCCCATGGCGCTGCCAGATGAGGACTTCTCGGAGAAGCGCGCCACCGTCGCGGTGCCGTACGCCTTGGGCGCCGACGTGGCCGACGCGGTATACGCCCTCAAGGACGGGTCACTTCACACGGCGACTGTTGGCGACCCTGTCACGTCGATCGATCGATCCCGCCACCTGTTCGACGTCGTGGTCGGCGAGCCCGTCGAGACGACAACCCTGGACGCAGCCTTCGAGCTAGCGGCGCTGGCGACATCCGCCCAGCTGCTCGGCGCCGGCGAGCGCGTGCTGGCCGACACGGTCGCCTACGCCAAGCAACGCAAGCAGTTCGGCCGCGAGATCGGCTCGTACCAAGCCATCAAGCACCAGCTGGCCGACGTCCGGATCGCCCTCGACTTCGCCCGGCCACTCGTCTTCGGCGCGGCCGTCGACCCGACGCCGCGCTCCGTCTCAGCGGCGAAGATCCAGAGCTCAGACGCGGCCCACCTCGCATCCCGCGTCGGCCTGCAGGTCCACGGCGCGATCGGCTACACCGACGAGTACGACCTGAGCCTGTGGCTGCTCCGCATCCGTGCGCTGCAGTCGGCATGGGGGACGACCGCGTTCCACCGCGACCGTCTGCTCACCGAGCTCCTGGACGCGCGATGACCGACCTCGTGCCCACCCGGGAGCATACTGAGCTCGCGAGCTCCGTGCGCGCCCTGCTCGACAAGCGTTCGGACAGCCAAGCGGTCCGGAAGGCGATCAAGGAGCCGACCGGGTTCGACACCGACCTCTGGTCGACACTCTGCGACCAGATGGGCGTGGCCGCTCTCGCCATCCCGGAGGAGCATGGCGGCGCCGGCTTCACCCTCGTCGAGACCCACGTCGTCCTCGAGGAGCTCGGCCGGGCACTCACGCCGTCCCCGCTGCTCGCGTCCGTCGTCGCCACCGAGGCGCTCCTCGCGTCCGGCCACCACGAACCGCTCGCCCGCATCACCGAGGGTGCCGTCGCCACGGTTTCCTGGCCGGGCGTCAGCGCTGAAGACGGAGTGCTCAACGGCTCGGCCGCCCCCGAACTCTACGGCGACGTGGCCGAGATCCTGGTGATCGCCGCCGACGACGGCCTGTTCACGGTGGACCCCGAAGCCGTCGGGCTCACTCGCACGCGCCTGACCGGCATGGACCTGACGCTCGGCTTCTCCCGGCTCGACTTCGACGACGTCGAGGCCCAGCGGATCTCCGACGATACGGCGGCTGCCGACTCCGCCCATCGGGTCGGCACCCTCGCAACCGCCGCGCTCGCGGTCGGCTGCGCCC
>NZ_JBOHDT010000051.1:0-10786 GCF_050700635.1 Aeromicrobium sp. | reverse complement strand
ACCGAAGGTCACCGGTGCGGTCTGGGTGATCGACGGGGAGAAGGTGTCGTCGTCCTTGACCAGGTTGCTGTCCTCCCCGGCCGCTTGGGCGTTCGCGCCATCGGCAACCGGTCCGTTGGTCGCGACCGCGTCATCGCCCACGGCAACATTGCCGTCGGCCGCCACAGCGGTGCTGCCTTCCTCCGCGATGGCCTGGTCGTCGCCGGCGATCTGAGAGTCGACGATGGCATCGCCCAAGGCGTTGACTCCACCGTCCTCGGCAACCTGATTCACCGAACCGTTGGTGGCAATGTTGACCTCTTCTGACTCGTCGACGTTGAACTGGTCGCCCCCGACCACCGTGTTGTCCTCGCCGATGATGGCGCCGACATTGCCGTCGCCGATGATGATGCCGCCGGTCTCCTCGAACTCGACGTCGTCGCCAGCGGCGATGCTGCCGCCCGTGGCGATGCCACTCTCCTCGACCTTTCCGCCGATGGCGACCGAGCCGTCCGTGGCCGCGGTCAGGTCCTCGACCTCATCGTCCGAGGAGACGGCGATGCCGCCCGCGCCGGCGAAGGCCTGCGTCACGTCGTCCTCGGCCCACACGTTGTTCTCGACGGGGTGATCGGCGTAGAAGCTCGTCACGAAGCTGTCGAGCAGCTCTCCGGCCGTCATACCCGGAAGAAGCACGGGGATCGCGATGGACGCCACGCCGCTGGAGTTCAGCAGCGCCGCGGAGTTGTTGATCTCCGCGACGACGACGTTGATGTCGGTCTGGTTCAGGTCGACCCCGTCGAACGTGCCGTCCGGGTCGGACAGGAATGACTGTGCGAGCGCGGGGTTCGCGAGCAGCTGAAGAATGAGGTCGAACAAGCTGGATGTCCCGGGCATGTCGAAGGCTCCTTGTGATCGTGAGGCGGGTCGTGCGACGCGCCTGTTCGATGGTAGGAAGCAACACGGCGTCACTCCATCGGGGCTTGGGCCGAATCCCCGACACCTGGGGTTCGGGTCTGCCGTATAGGGGATCAGCAGCCGCATCGGCGTTCCCCTAGGGGGTTGACGGCTTTGCCGAATCGTGCACCTAGGGACATCTCAACTGTTACTTTTGCGGCGGCAGGCACACCAGGGGAGGCCGCGTTATGAGTGTGGCGGAAGCTGAAGAATCAACCGTCAGCGGCGATCACGACGACGCGCTTCGCACCCTTGAGGCGATTCTCGCCGACATGGACCATGCCGAGTTCGCGTCGGCGGCGCGGATCGCTGCTGCCATCCACGCGCACCGCGGAACGTTGAACAGAAGCGCCGAGCTGCTTCAGCTGGTGGCGCCCGACGCACTGGGCGATGCCGCGGCGGCGGGAGCCGTTGCACTCATCGGCGTCGGCGACATGGCCACCGCCGACCGGATGCTCGCCTCGAGTCGCGCGGATGCGCCGACCGCAACAGCGGCGGCCTGGCGGTTGGCCACGACGGGGCTCGTGCAGAGCGTCAGTGGCGACGGCGTCGCCGGGATGTCGCCGTTGGTGCAAGCCGTCATCGCACTGGCTCCCGTCGGGCGCGACGGCATCATGCTCGACACTCCCGCCGCGCTGGCGGCGTTGGTGGCGCTCCACCTCGGCGAGCTCGATCTCGCGGAGTCCGTCCTGCAGAGGGCGATGGCTGCTGATCTCGGCGGCCCACTGTTCCGGCCGCGACACCAGATCCTGCTTGCCTGGGTCTCCATGGCCCGCGGCAACATGGCCGAGGCAGCCGCGACTCTCGAGTCCGTCGGCGATCCGCCACTGGACGACACCCGAGACAACTACCTCGTGCATGCAGTCCGCGTGGGAATCGCCCGACGCAGGGGCGACACCGCCGCGTTGGCTGACGCATGGGCGGAGGCGCGAACCGCAGTTGCCGGAATGTTCATCGACCTGTTTCATCTGCTGCCTCTGGGCGAACTTCTTGTCGGGGCAGCGCGCATGCATGACGAACACTGGTTGGCGCCGCAATTGCAGGCAGCCGAGGTGGTCCTGGGACGGCTCGGACAGCCCGCCCTGTGGTCCGCGGCATTCCATTGGTACGGCGTTCAGGCGGCCATCGTCAGCGACCAACCGGACGCGCTGATCCCACACGCCGACGCGATCAGCGAGGCTGCACACGTCAGTCGCCACGCCCAGACGCTGGCCGCGGCCGGACACACCTGGGTCAGGGTGCTGGGACGCGACATCGATGTCTCGGCCATCAATCTGGCTGTCGAGGGCTTGAGTGGAATCGGCCTGAGGTGGGACGCCTCTCAGCTGGCGGCGCAGGCCGCGCTGCACACTGCGGATCGACGCGTGAGCCTCGACCTTCTCAACATGGCGCGCGCTGCGCACAGCGGTGACGGGTCGACATCGACATCGAAGTCGACGAGCTCGCATTCCAGCCAGCTCACCGACCGGGAATGGGAGATCGCTCGCCTGGTGGTCCAAGGAATCGGGTACCGCGAGATCGGCGAACGCCTCTACATCTCCCCGAGGACGGTGGAGCACCACGTCGCCAGCGTTCGGCGCCGACTGGGGTCGACGAATCGGGCCGAGATGATGGAGACGCTCCGTCGCCTCTTGGTGGGGTCGAGCACAGGCGAAGAGTGAGAGGCGAGCTCAGCGACTGGCTCGGAGGTCGCGTACGCGGATCACCACGAACGCGACGACGACCACGACGACGGCGAGGATGACGAGGCGCTGGAACCATTCGGCATACGGCTCGACCCGGTCCCAGTTCTCGCCGAGCCGGAAGCCGGCGTAGACGAAGATGAAGTTCCAGATGAAGCTGCCCAGCGTTGTCAGCAGCAGGAAAGTGCCGGCGTTCATGCGCTCGACGCCGGCCGGGATGGAGATGAGGCTGCGGAAGATTGGCACCATGCGGCCGAAGAACACCGCCTTGCCACCGTGCTTGGCGAACCACGCCTCGGTCCGTTCGAGGTCGCTCACCTTGAGCAGCGGGGTGCGCTCGAAGACGAGGAGGGTTCGTTCGCGGCCGAAGACGCGGCCCAGCCAGTAGAGGACCACGGCGCCGAACACCGAGCCGGCCGTCGTCGCGATCAGCGCGCCGGTGAGCGAGAAGGTGCCCTGACTGGCCGCGAAGCCGGCGAGGGGCAGGATAATCTCGCTCGGGATCGGCGGGAAGAAGTTGTCGAGCGCCACCGCCAGGGCGGCCCCGAACAGGCCGAGCCGGTCCATCAGCTCCACGGTCCATCCTGCCAGCCCATCGGTGGGGGCGCCCGATCCTTCGGCGGCAAGCACGGCGATGACAATCACGCGCCGAGCGTATCCGGGCGTCGAGCGCCTAGTAGAACTCGCCCGCTGCCGCTCCAGGCGGCTCGGCGTCTCGGGCCATCGGAGTGAAGCGGGAGTAGTGGCCCTGGAAGCCCACCGCGACCCGGTTGACCGGGCCGGAGCGGTTCTTGGCGACGATGATGTCGGCCTCGCCCGGGCGCTCGGACTCGCCGTGCCCGTGGGCGTCGGGGCGGTTGAGCAGCATGACGATGTCGGCGTCCTGCTCGATGGAGCCGGACTCACGCAGGTCGGAGAGCTGCGGGGTCTTGTCGGTGCGCTGCTCCGACCCACGGTTGAGCTGGCTGATCGCGACGACCGGGACCTCAAGCTCCTTGGCGAGCAGCTTGATCTGGCGCGAGAACTCCGAGACCTCGACCTGGCGGTTCTCGACCCTCTTGCCCGACGTCATCAGCTGCAGGTAGTCGATGACCAGGAGGCCGAGCCCGTGCTGCTTCTTGATGCGGCGGGCCTTCGAACGGATCTCGGGCATCGTCATGTTCGGGGAGTCGTCGATGGTGATGGGGGCGCCCTGCACCTTGGTGATGATGCGGGTGATGGCGTTCCACTCCGGTTCGCTCATGCCGCCGCCGCGCATGTGGTGGATCGCGACCTTGGCCTCGGCCGAGATCAGCCTCATGGAGATCTCTGCCGCCGTCATCTCCAGCGAGAAGATGGCCGACGGCACGCCGTGCTTGATGGAGGCCGCCCGGCAGAAGTCGAGCCCGAGCGTGGACTTGCCGACACCGGGGCGAGCGGCCACGACGATCATCTGGCCGGGGCGGAACCCCGTGGTGAGGCGGTCGAGCTCGGGGAATCCGGACCCGAGGCCGGCCATGTCGCCCTCTCGGTTCTGGATGTCATCGATCTCCTGGATCGTGGGTCCGATGAGCTCGGCGATGGTCTTGTAGTCGTCGCTGCCGCTCGCGCCGTCGACCTCGAGCACCTCGGCCTGCGCACGGTCGACGATCTCGGCGATCTCGCCCTGCTCGGCCCAGCCGAACCCGGCGATGCGCTCTCCGACGGAGATGAGGCGACGCAGGATGGCCTTCTCGCGGACGATCTCGGCGTAGTAGTCGATGCTGGCGGTGACCGGAACGCCGGCCACCAAGGTGTGCAGGTAGGGCGCACCGCCGACACGGGCGAGCTCGCCGCGGCGGCCCAGCTCGGCGCCCACCGTGATGGCGTCGGCCGGCTCGCCTCGCAGCGCGAGCGCAGTGATGGTGTCGAAGACCAGCTCGTGCGACGGCCGGTAGAAGTCGCGGCCCTGCAGCGCGTCGGTGGCCGGGTCGATCGCGTCCTTGGACAGCAGCATCGCGCCGAGCACGCTCTGCTCGGCGATGATGTCTTGAGGTGGGACTCGAGCGCCGGAGGTGTCTTCTCCGGCATCGGGAGCTGCTGCATAGAGATCCGCGACGCTCACCGCACCCGTACTCCTTTGCACATCGCCCACCCTAGATATCGACTCGGACAAATATTCGATTGCCCGTCCCCGGCCACGTACCGGACCACCTGCCCGGTCATGTAGCGCCGACGCGTCACACTAGGCCGGGTGGGACGACCCGGGAAAGGCCAACGCGCACAGGGGGTGTGGGCAACGGCGCGAGCCCTGTGGAAAACGCCGCGAAGGATGTGCACAGCCGGTGGACGAGCGTGTGGACGAGCAATCGGACTCAGGTCCAAAATACCCTCTGACCTGCACGAACATGCTGCACATCGTGTGGAACGAAGAAAGATTTCGGACCATATAGCCCTTTGTGACTATGCGGTCGTCCCCAGGCCAGGTGACATGTCGACATACTCGGGCCTCGCGTCTGTCCACAGGCTCGGCGAGTCCGCGTGAGGGGGCTCGACGACCTCGATCGACGGATCCTGGCGGTCGCCGCGCCGGCCTTCCTGGCCCTTGTCACCGAGCCGCTCATGCTGCTCGCCGACACCGCGATCATCGGACACCTCGGCACCACCGAGCTGGGCGGTCTCGCGGCGGCGTCGGTCGTCCTGACGACCGTGGTCGGCCTGTGTGTCTTCCTCGCCTACGGCAGCACTGCCGCGGTGGCACGCCAGCACGGCGCCGGCCGGGAAGCCGCGGCGTACGGCCTCGCTGTCGGAGGACTGTGGCTGGCCCTCGGCCTCGGCATCGTCCTGGGACTCGGGACGGCGGTCTCGTCGAAGGCGCTGAGCGACTGGCTGTCCAGCTCGGCGGCGGTAGCCGAGCAGGCGGACCGATACCTGGTCATCTCGGCGTCGGGTGTGCCGGCGATGCTCGTGGTGCTCGCGGCCACCGGCGCGCTGCGCGGGGTGCTTGACCTGAAGACGCCGCTCATCGTCGCCGCCGTCGCGAACGTGCTGAACGTCGTGCTCAACCTGGCGCTGGTGTACGGGTTGGGACTCGGCATCGGCGGCTCGGCGGCAGGCACCGTCATCGCCCAATGGGTGGCCGCGGCCTGGCTGGGAGTGGTCGTCGTGCGGCGGGCCCGGGCGGCGCGAGCCTCGGTCTGGCCAAGGATCGGTGCCATCGTGCGAGCCGGTCGCGACGGCGTGCCGCTGCTCGTTCGCACGGCGACCTTGCGGGCGTCGCTCGTCCTCGCGACGGCGGTCGCAGCCGATCTGGGCGACGTCCCGCTGGCCGCCCATCAGGTCGCGACGGCGATCGTCACCTTCCTGGCCTTCGGGCTCGATGCCATCGCCATCGCCGGTCAGGCCCTCACGGGACGCACGCTCGGTGCCGGTGACGCGCCTCGAACACGGGAGCTCACCCGCCGCATGGTCGCGTGGGGCATCGGCACCGGGTTGTTCGCGGCCGTGGTCCTCGCCGCCGGATCGCCTGTGCTGGCCCGTCTCTTCAGTCCCGACCCGGCGGTGCAGCGCGCCCTGGTACCGGCGCTGCTCGTGGTCGCCGCGATCCAGCCGCTCTCGGGCGTCGTGTTCGTGCTCGACGGAGTGCTGATCGGCGCCGGCGACGGAGTCTACCTCGCCTGGGCCGGGCTGGCCGTGCTGGTCGCCTACGTGCCGCTCGTCCTGGCCGTCGGGGCGCTCGACGCCGGCTTCACCTGGCTCTGGGCGGCCTATGGGGCCTTCATCGCGGCCCGCTTGGTGACGCTGTGGCTGCGGCAGCGCAGCGACCGCTGGATGGTCCTCGGCGCCTAGCGAGACGCACCCTAGTGGGAGGGTGGCCCTGTGGAGACCGTCGAGTACGAGCCGGGCCGAGCAGCTGACGTCCATCCGGGCACGGGGGGTGGTGGCCACGTCCTGCTCTGGCACGGACGCGGGCCGAACGAACGGGGCGCACTGGCGACGCTCGCCGGTCTGGTCGCCGAACGCGGACCGACGGTGATCGTCCCCGACTGGAGCTCCGAGTCCGACGACGGCGGCCGCGCCGACCTGCTTCAGTCGCTGCGGTTCACGCGCGGTGCCGTCGGGGATCACGGCGGCGACCCGGACTCACTCGTGCTCGTCGGATGGTCCCTCGGCGGCACCGCCGCGGCCGGCGTCACGATCAATGCCCGACGTCTTGGTGTCGGCTTCGCGCACACCGTGTGCCTGGCCGGCGGGTTCACCGCGCCCGACCCGATCTCGGGCGTCCTGCTCACCGGTCAGCTGCCGTCTGGCGGGCCGGCTGAGAGCCGTTCACCCTTCACGCTGTTTCACGGCATTGCGGACGACATCGCGCCGGTCACGGCATCGCGCGCGTTCGCGCAGGCCCTCGAGCTCGCGGCCTGGCCGGTCGAGGTCATCGAGCTGCCCACCGACCACGCCGGCATCGTCGGCACGGTCCTCTCCGAGGACCGGGAGAGCTGGAATCCGGCAACGGACGAGGCGACCCTCACCGTCGCGGTCGACGTCGCGGACCGGATCGCCGCCCTCACGTGAGCGACCCGGTCAGCACGTGGCGGATGACCCGGAGGGCACTCGCCGCGGAAGCGGCTCGTGTCGTCGCGCTCCTGCGGGACGTCACGGAACCACCACCGCGCCCGGCCGGCCAGGTCTGGGGGGTTTCCGAGCTTGCCGCTCATCTCTCGCACGGGTGGATGATCCTGCCGGCACTCGCGCGTGGCGACGAGGATCCCCTGAGAGAGCTGGTGGGGTCGACGTCGTTCCGGCACCCGTCCGAGCTGGGAGCCCTGACCCAGCGCGCTGTCGAGGCCGACCCGGAGCGCGATCCGGTCGTCCTGGCCGACCGGATCGAGACCGCCGCGAGCAGCTACCTGTCCTCGTGCCGCGACTCCGACGTCGACCAGGTGCAGCCGTGGCTGGCCTCGGGCGTGCGAGTGCCGATGCCGCTGTTCTCCGCCCATCTGCTGAACGAGACCGTGCTGCACGGCCTCGACCTCGCGCGTGCCGCCGGGCGACCGTGGCAAGTCGATCCGGCTCACGCGTCGCTCGCGCTGCACGAGTTCCTGGTCCCGATCATCCGCGAGCTCCCTGGCGACGTCGTCGATGTGGGCGCCGCGCGGGCTCGTGTCGTCATGGAGTTTCGGCTTCGCCGAGCCGGTCGGCTGCGCCTTCGTCTCGAAGACGGTGGCCTCCACGTCGACGACCCCGCAGCTCCCGGACGCGTCGATGTCCGCATCGGAACCGACCCAGCGACGCTGCTGATGTTCCTGTGGAACCGACAGAGCCTCGGCCGGGTGCTGATGCGGGGCCGGGCGGTCGTGTGGGGTCGTGCCCCGTGGCGGGCGGTCCGGATGAAGCGGGCGGTGGCGCTCCCCTGAGGGGGACGCCGGTGCTCACTTCTTCTCGGCCCACCCGACCGACGTGTAGTCGGGTTGCTCGAACGTGGCGGCCCCGAAGTTGACCAGACCATCCCGCACCACCACCACGTCGGGCAGGACGCTCAGCGGGATGACGACGGACTGACGCAGCAACTTGGCGTCGAGGTCGTGGATGAGGGCGGCGCGCTTGTCGGCGTCGAGCGTCGCCGACGCTTCGGCCCAGAGGTCGTCGAGCTTCTTGGTGGCGACGCCGGTGTAGTTCTGCGGCGAGTCGATGGGGCGGAACCGCTGCTCCGCAGCCTCGACCGGGAACGGCGATGCGGGCCAGGTGAACGTGACGAGGTCGAAGTCGAGCGGAAGGACCGTGTCGGGGAAGAACCGCGCAGCCCTGACGGTCGGCGTCTTGACGGTGATGCCCGCGGCCCCGAGATCGGCGGCGATCGCCTCGACCCGCGCCTCGCTGGCCGGGGTGTCGGACGGCACCGGCAGCTGAAGCGTGAGCGGCTTGCCCCTCCGCACGGCCTTGCCGTCCTTCTGGGCGTAGCCGGCCTTCTTCAACAGCGCGCGAGCCTTGCCTGGGCCGGGCTTCAGGACATCGCCGGCGACGTCGCGGTAGCCCTCCTGCCCGGGCACGAGCACCAAGCTGCCTGCGGTGCTGCCGGGTGCCTCGACGGCTTCTCCGACCTCGGTCGCCAGCGCGTCGCGATCGATCGCGGCGGCGACGGCGCGACGGACGTCGGCATCCCTGAGCGGTCCACGACCACCATTGAGGGTCAGGTGCGACCACGAGCCACCGGCGGCCCGTTGCACGGTGCCGTCGTCGGCCGCCGTCTCGTACGTGGTGCCGCCGACGGAGACGGCGTCGAGCTCGTCCGCCGCGAACGCCTCGGCCTGCACGCCCGGATCGGCGATGCGCCACACGACCTGATCCAACCGCGGCGTGCGGCCCCACCACCGCGGGTTGCGCTTCTGGGTGATGGTGCCCGTCTTCTTGTCGATCGACGACACCACGAATGGCCCGTTGGACGGCACTGCCGCGGTGCGGAAACCGTCGTTGAACTTCTTGGCCTTCGTCGTGACGTCGGCCGGAAGGCGTGGGTAGACGTACTGCGGCCAGTCGGAGCGGGGGGTCTTGAACGTGACGGTGTACTCGAACCGGTCGGCTCCGCGCTCGACGGACTTGATGTCGTCGTAGCCGTCGGTGGACGCGACCTCGAGACCCTTCACCTTGCCACTCATCGCACGCTGGAACGCCGCCATGTCGGTGGCGGCGATGGGCGTGCCGTCCTGCCAGACGGCGTCGCGGTTGAGCCGGACCCGCACGGTGAGGGGCTTCTTGCCGACGACGTCGATCGCGCGCGCGTAGTCGGTGTCGACCCGCCATCCACCGTCGTCGGTGATGCGCACCGGGCTACCTGTGGTGGGTGCCAGCACCTGGGCGCTGGACGACCCGGCGCCGTCGGCCTGCACGGGGTTGAAGTTGCCCGGTAGAGCTGCGACGGCGAGGCGCAGGCGGCCGCCATCGGCGACGGACTCGGGCTTCGCGCGCGTCCACGCCGTGGTGGGCAGCGCGTCGGACGCGTCGTCCACCGGGCCCGCGGTCGAGGTGTCGTCGCGGTTGAACCACCAGTACCCGCCGGCCAGGATGAGGGCGACGACCAGCAGGCCGATGGCTGCCAGCAGGAGCGGCCGCCGGCCGTGTCGGGGGGCGAGGTGACGACGGTTCATGTCAGCTCCGAAACGACGCAGGGCTCGAGGAACACCCCGAGCCCTGCAGTCGATCGGTGCTTACTTGGAGGCCACCACATTGAGGCGCACCTGCGCGCTGACTTCCGGGTGGATTCGCACGGCCACGTCGTGGGCACCCAGCGACTTGATGGGGTTGCCGACCTCGATGCGTCGCTTGTCGACCGTGGAACCGGCCGCGGCGAGCGCGTCAGCGATGTCGGAGACGGTGACGGCACCGAAGAGCCGGCCGCCCTCGCCGGCGCGGACACCGACGTTGACGGGCTCGGCCTCGAGCCGGCCCTTGAGCTGCTGGGCGTCTTCGAGATCGTGGATGGCATGCGCATCGCGGGCGGCCTTGATGGACTCGACCTGCTTGGCGGCACCCTTCGTCCAGCGGATGGCGAATTGGCGCGGCAGCAGGTAGTTGCGACCGTAGCCGTCCTTGACATCGACGATGTCGCCGGGCTCGCCGAGGTTCGAGACCTCGTGCGTGAGGATGAGCTTCATCTGCGTCCTGCTTTCAACGGGCGTTCGAGGTGTAGGGCAGGAGCGCCATCTCGCGGGCGTTCTTCACGGCCTTGGCGATGAGGCGCTGCTCCTGCACGGTGACACCGGTGACGCGGCGAGCGCGGATCTTGCCGCGGTCGGAGATGAACTTGCGCAGCAGCGCAGTGTCCTTGTAGTCGATGTAGGTGATCCCCTCCTTGTCGAGCGGATTCACCTTCCTCTTGGGCTTGCGTAGCGCCGCAGCCTTTGCCATTCCTCGTGCTCCGTTTGCCTCTGTATGTGATCTATCTAGAAAGGTGGCTCTTCGTCGAACCCGGAACCGCCCGAGCCGCCAGCCGAGCCGCTAGCCGGCGCGGCGCTGGCCCACGGGTCGTCCGCCTGCCCGCCGCCGCTGTTGCCACCACCGGACCCGAAGCCGCCCTGCGAGCTGCGCGACATCTTCTGCACCTTCGCCGTGGCGTACCGCAGCGACGGGCCGATCTCGTCGACCTCAAGCTCCATAACCGTGCGCTTCTCGCCCTCACGCGTCTCGTACGACCGCTGGCGCAGCCGCCCGCTGACAAT
>NZ_JBOHDT010000050.1:0-5218 GCF_050700635.1 Aeromicrobium sp. | reverse complement strand
CGGACCTCGGACCGGGAGTCGTCGGTGTAGACCTCGATGTCGTCGTGCTCGACGACGTTGGCCGGGAACAGACCGACGACGCCACGCGCCGTGATCCACTTCTCCTCGATGAGGCGGTCGAGCATCGTCTGCGCGTCCTCGAACAACTTGCGTGCGGCCTCACCGCTCGTCGGGTTGTTGAGGATGTCGGGGAACTTGCCCTTCATCTCCCAGGAGTTGAAGAACGGCTGCCAGTCGATGTACTCACGCAGCTCGGCCAGGGGATACTCGTCGAGCACGAGCGGCGTGCCGATCTCGATGCCTTGTGGCGCCGGCGGCACGTAGCCCTCCCACTCGACGGGGGTGCGGTTCGCGCGTGCGTCCTCGAGCGTGAGCAGCTTGCGGGTGTCCTGTCGGGCGGCGTGACGCTCGCGCAGCGAGTCGTAGTCCTCCTTCAGATCGGCTAGGAGCTGTGGCCGGGCATCGTCGGAGAGCAGCTGGGACACGACTGGCACGGAGCGGGAGGCGTCCTTCACCCACACCACGGGGGAGTGATACTTCTCGTCGACCTTGACGGCCGTGTGGGCACGCGACGTGGTGGCACCGCCGATGAGCAGCGGGATGTCGAAACCTTGGCGCTCCATCTCGGACGCCACGTTGACCATCTCGTCGAGAGACGGCGTGATGAGCCCGGACAGGCCGATGAGGTCGGCGCCCTCGGCCGTCGCGGTGTCCAGGATCTTCTGCGCAGGCACCATGACCCCGAGGTCGATGACGTCGTAGTTGTTGCACTGCAGCACGACGCCGACGATGTTCTTGCCGATGTCGTGGACGTCGCCCTTGACCGTGGCCATGACGACCAGACCGTTGCTGCGGCCGGCGTCCTCGGGCTGTTTCTCGTCCTCGATGTAGGGGATCAGGTAGGCGACCGACTTCTTCATCACGCGGGCCGACTTGACGACCTGGGGGAGAAACATCTTGCCGGACCCGAACAGGTCTCCGACGACGTTCATGCCGTCCATCAGCGGGCCCTCGATGACCTCGATCGTCCGACCACCACGATCGGTGACCTCGGCGCGGAGTTCCTCGGTGTCCTCCACGGCGTGCTGGTCGATGCCCTTGACCAGCGCATGGGTGATGCGTTCGGTGACGGGCAGCGAACGCCACTCCTCGTCCTCGACCTCCGCCTTCCGCCCGTCACCGGCGTAGTCGTTGGCGATCTCGAGCAGTCGCTCGGTGCCGTCGTCGCGGCGGTTGAGCACGACGTCCTCGATGCGTTCGCGCAGCGGCGGCGGGATCTCGTCGTAGACGACGAGCGCACCCGCGTTGACGATTCCCATGTCGAGGCCGGCCTGGATGGCGTGGTAGAGGAAGACCGCGTGGATGGCCTCGCGCACCGGGTTGTTGCCGCGGAACGAGAACGACACGTTCGAGATGCCGCCGGACACGTGCGCACCGGGCAGGTTCTCCTTGATCCACTGGGTGGCCTCGATGAAGTCGACACCGTAGTTCTGGTGCTCCTGGATGCCGGTCGCGATCGCGAACACGTTCGGGTCGAAGATGATGTCCTCGGCCGGGAAGCCGACCTCGTCGACCAGGATCCGGTAGGCGCGCTCACAGATCTGCTTGCGGCGCTCGAGGTTGTCGGCCTGGCCGTCCTCGTCGAACGCCATGACGACAGCGGCGGCGCCGTACTTGCGGCACAGTTGCGCCTGCTCGCGGAACTTCTCCTCGCCCTCCTTCATCGAGATGGAGTTGACGATCGGCTTTCCCTGCAGGCCGTGGAGCCCGGTCTCGATGACCTCCCACTTGGAGGAGTCGACCATGACCGGCACGCGACAGATGTCGGGCTCGGACGCGATGAGCTTGATGAAGCGGTTCATGGCGGCGACGCCGTCGATCATGCCTTCGTCCATGTTGACGTCGATGACCTGCGCGCCGTTCTCGACCTGCTGGCGGGCGACCGAGAGCGCGGTGTCGTAGTCGCCGTCACGGATGAGGTTGCGGAATCGGGCCGAGCCGGTGATGTTCGTGCGCTCGCCGACGTTGAGGAACAGCGAGTCCTCGGTGACGGTCAGTGGCTCGAGTCCCGACAGGCGCAGAGCGGGCGCGACCTCCGACGGCACCCGCGGCGCGAGGCCCTCGACCGTCTTGGCGATGTGGGCGATGTGATCGGGCGTGGTGCCGCAGCAGCCGCCCACGAGGTTGACGAAGCCGCTGTCGGCGAAGTCGCGGAGGATCGCAGCAGTCTCGTCGGGCGACTCGTCGTACTCGCCGAAGGCATTCGGCAGGCCGGCGTTCGGGTAGCACGACACGAAGCAGTCGGCCAGATGCGAGATCTCCGCGATGTAGGGACGCATCTCCTTGGCGCCGAGGGCGCAGTTGAGACCCACGAGCAGCGGCTTGGCGTGCCGGACGGAGTGCCAGAACGCCTCCGCCGTCTGCCCGGAGAGCGTGCGTCCCGAGGCGTCGGTGATGGTGCCGGAGATGATGACCGGCCAGCGACGTCCGTACTCCTCGAAGACGGTCTCGACCGCGAAGATCGCGGCCCGGGCGTTGAGCGTGTCGAAGATGGTCTCGATGAAGATCAGGTCGGACCCGCCGTCGAGAAGCCCCCGGGTCGCGGTCGTGTAGGCGTCGACGAGCTCCTCGTACGAGACGTTGCGTGCGCCGGGGTCGTTGACGTCCGGAGATATGGACGCCGTGCGCGTCGTCGGGCCAAGCGTTCCGGCGACGTATCGCGGGTGGTCGGGCGTCTCGGCGGTGATGGCGTCGCACTCGCGCCGTGCCAGGCGGGCGGACTCGAGGTTCAGCTCGTAGGCGAGCTCGACCATGTCGTAGTCGCCAAGTGAGACCGCGGTGGCGTTGAAGGTGTTGGTCTCGATGATGTCGGCGCCGGCCGCGAGGTACTCGCGGTGGATCGACGCGATGATCTCCGGCTGCGTGATGGTGAGGAGATCGTTGTTGCCGACGACGTCGCACGACCACTCGGCGAAGCGGTCACCGCGGTACCCGGATTCGTCCGGCCGGTCGCGCTGGATGGCCGTGCCCATGGCACCGTCGAGCACGAGGATGCGCTCGCGGAGCATCGACGACAACGCTTCGGTCGCGTCGGGGCGATGCTCAACCGAAGCGGGCTCGGTCACGGTCGGGGTGGTCACAGGCGTCCTCGGGGGTTTGGGCGTTCGACGATACGATGCGCAACCCGCGAACCCGGGCGGGCATTCCATCCTCCGGACCAGTGTCTCATCTGCTGGTACGCCCGTCGGACGTAATCGGCGGACGTACGCTGTGCGGCGTGGATGACTTCGCTGCCGTGCTCTGGGACCTCGACGGAACGCTCATAGACAGCGAGCCGCTCTGGATGGCAAGGGAACACGAGCTGGCCGAGGCGCACGGCACTACTTGGACGCAGGAGGACGGACTCGCCCTCGTCGGCAACTCCCTGATCGAGTCGGGTCACTACATCAAGCGGCGCCTGGGCTCCGATCTCACGCCGGAGGAGATCGTCGAGTTCCTGGTCGTCCGGCTGGCCGACGCCTTGCACCGCGAGATCCCCTGGCGTCCAGGGGCGCGGGAGCTCGTCACCGCTCTGGACACCCTGGGCATGCCGCAGGCCCTGGTGACCATGTCCTACGGGCCCATCGCCAGACCGGTGGCCCACGCGCTGCCTTTCGCGGCCGTGGTGACGGGCGACCACGTCGAGCACGGCAAGCCGCACCCCGAGCCGTACCTGCGGGCGGCCGAGCTGCTCGGCGTCGACGCCGCCGACTGCCTCGCCATCGAGGACTCCGGGACCGGGGCGACCTCCGCGAACGCCGCCGGCTGCAAGGTGCTCGTGGTGCCGCACTTCGTGAACGTGCCGGACGCCCCGCGACGGGTGCAGCTGGCCAGCCTGGAGAGACTTCGACCGGACGGTCTGCGCGACCTGTTCTGAGCTTCCCCATAGATTGGAATCGTGAGTTTCTCCGACGCCCGTCCAAGGTCCGCCGGCACGTGGCGGGTCGGGCGCTTCGCGGGCGTCGAGCTGCTCGCCAAGCCGTCCCTTCTCGTCATGGGTGTCGTCCTCGTCGTGCTGTTCGCCCCGCGCTTCGAGTCGCAGACCCGGACCAATCCGTACCTCATCGCCGCTGTGTTCGTCGTGGCGCTCTATGCGTCGGTGCTCCTTCACGAGATCGCGCACGTGGTGGCGGCTCGCTCCTTCGGCATGCGTGTGCCGTCGGTGACGCTGCATCTCCTGGGCGGCGAGACGGCCATCGAGGGCGAGAGCCGCACTCCGTGGCAGGAGCTCACGACCGCGATCGTCGGGCCGCTGGTCTCGCTCGGCATCGGGCTTACGGCCAGGCAGGTGGCCGAGGGCGTCGAGCCGGGAGTGCTGCACGACGTCGTCTGGTTGATCGGCTGGGTCAACATCCTCGTTGCGGTGTTCAACATGCTGCCCGGCCTGCCGCTGGACGGCGGTCGGGTGTTCAAGGCCGTGGTGTGGCAGCTGACCGGACACGAGGCGACCGGCACGCGCTTCGCCGCCTGGATCGGACGTCTCGCCGCGGTCGCGTTGGTGGTCGTCACGCTTCTTCGGGTCGACTTCGCCGAAGACCGCTGGACCTTCGACCTGATCATCGCGGGCATCGTGGCGTGGTTCCTCTGGGAGGGCGCGGGACATGCGTTGTCGCAGGCCAGGCGCACCGCCCGTATCAACTTGCTCGACGCTCGCAGTTTGCTCGAGCCGGGCGAGGCTCCCGACGGAGCACCAAGGCTGCCGGTCGACATCCGCGGCTCGGTGCTCCTTCGCGCGATGGCGGCCCGACCCGCCGAGACCTATGCCGTGGTCGAGCGCGACGGATCCATCGCCGGGATCCTCCGGACGTCACGGGTCGACGAGGCCTTCCGGAGCAGCCGATGAAGAGGGGCCCGCTCGAAGAAGGGGAGTGGGTGCGGCTCAGCGACGCCAAGGGACGCAAGCACAACATCCGCCTCGCGGCGGGTCAGGAGTTCTCGACCAAGAAGGGCCAGATCCGGCACGACGACATCATCGGCCGCCCCGAGGGGGTGGTACTCGAGTCGTCGCTGGGCGCCCAGTACCAGGTGTTCCGACCCTTGCTGGCGGAGTACGTCGTCTCGATGCCGCGCGGTGCCGCGATCATCTACCCCAAGGACGCCGCCCACATCGTCACGATGGCCGACATCTTCCCCGGCGCGCGCGTGGTTGAGGCGGGTGCCGGATCCGGGAGCCTCACCA
>NZ_JBOHDT010000049.1:0-5212 GCF_050700635.1 Aeromicrobium sp. | reverse complement strand
CGGACCTCGGACCGGGAGTCGTCGGTGTAGACCTCGATGTCGTCGTGCTCGACGACGTTGGCCGGGAACAGACCGACGACGCCACGCGCCGTGATCCACTTCTCCTCGATGAGGCGGTCGAGCATCGCCTGCGCGTCGTCGAACAGCTTGCGGGCCGCCTCACCGCTCGTCGGGTTGTTGAGGATGTCGGGGAACTTGCCCTTCATCTCCCAGGAGTTGAAGAACGGTTGCCAGTCGATGTACTCACGCAGGTCGGCCAACGGATAGTCGTCGAGCACGAGCGGGGTGCCGATCTCGATGCCCTGCGGTGCGGGCGGCACGTAGTCCTCCCACTCGATGGCGGTGCGGTTCGCGCGCGCGTCCTCGAGCGTGAGCAGCTTGCGGGTGTCCTGTCGGGCGGCGTGACGCTCGCGCAGCGAGTCGTAGTCCTCCTTCAGATCGGCAAGCAGCTGTGGTCGGGCATCGTCGGAGAGCAGCTTCGAGACGACTGGCACGGAGCGGGAGGCGTCCTTCACCCAGACCACCGGGGAGTGGTACTTCTCGTCGACCTTGACGGCCGTGTGGGCACGCGACGTGGTGGCACCGCCGATGAGCAGCGGGATGTCGAAACCCTGACGCTCCATCTCGCACGCCACGTTGACCATCTCGTCGAGAGACGGCGTGATGAGCCCGGACAGGCCGATCAGGTCGGCGCCTTCGGCCGTCGCGGTGTCCAGGATCTTCTGCGCCGGCACCATGACTCCTAGGTCGATGACGTCGTAGTTGTTGCACTGCAGCACGACGCCGACGATGTTCTTGCCGATGTCGTGGACGTCGCCCTTGACCGTGGCCATGACGACGAGACCGTTGCTGCGGCCGGCGTCCTCGGGCTGCTTCTCGTCCTCGATGTAGGGGATGAGGTAGGCGACCGACTTCTTCATGACGCGGGCCGACTTGACGACCTGGGGGAGGAACATCTTGCCGGAACCGAACAGGTCGCCGACGACGTTCATGCCGTCCATCAGCGGGCCCTCGATGACCTCGATCGTCCGACCACCACGGTCGGCGATCTCGGCGCGGAGCTCCTCGGTGTCCTCCACGGCGAACTGGTCGATGCCCTTGACCAGCGCATGCGTGATGCGTTCGGTGACGGGCAGCGAGCGCCACTTCTCGTCCTCGACCTCCGCCTTCTGGCCGTCACCGGCATACTCATTCGCGATCTCGAGCAGACGCTCGGTGCCGTCGTCGCGCCGGTTGAGCACGACATCCTCGATGCGTTCGCGCAGTGGCGGTGGGATCTCGTCGTAGACGACGAGGGCGCCGGCGTTGACGATTCCCATGTCGAGGCCGGCCCGGATGGCGTGGTACAGGAAGACCGCGTGGATGGCCTCGCGCACCGGGTTGTTGCCACGGAACGAGAACGACACGTTCGAGATGCCGCCGGACACGTGCGCGCCGGGCAGGTTCTCCTTGATCCACCGGGTGGCCTCGATGAAGTCGACACCGTAGTTCTGGTGCTCCTGGATGCCGGTCGCGATCGCGAACACGTTCGGGTCGAAGATGATGTCCTCGGCCGGGAATCCGACCTCGTCGACCAGGATCCGGTAGGCCCGCTCACAGATCTGCTTGCGACGTTCGAGGTTGTCGGCCTGGCCGTCCTCGTCGAACGCCATGACCACAGCGGCGGCGCCGTACTTGCGGCACAGCTGCGCCTGCTCGCGGAACTTCTCCTCGCCCTCCTTCATGGAGATGGAGTTGACGATCGGCTTGCCCTGCAGGCAGTGCAGTCCGGTCTCGATGACCTCCCACTTGGAGGAGTCGACCATCACCGGAACGCGACAGATGTCGGGCTCGGACGCGATGAGCTTGAGGAAGCGGTTCATGGCGGCGACGCCGTCGATCATGCCCTCGTCCATGTTGACGTCGATGACCTGCGCCCCGTTCTCGACCTGCTGGCGGGCGACCGAGAGCGCGGTGTCGTAGTCGCCGTCACGGATGAGGTTGCGGAAACGTGCCGAGCCGGTGATGTTCGTGCGCTCGCCGACGTTGAGGAACAGCGAGTCCTCGGTGACGGTCAGCGGCTCGAGCCCTGACAGCCGCAGAGCGGGCGCGACCGCTGGCGGCACCCGCGGCGTGAGGCCGTCGACCGTCTTGGCGATGTGGGCGATGTGATCGGGCGTGGTGCCGCAGCAGCCGCCCACGAGGTTGACGAAGCCGCTGTCGGCGAAGTCGCGGAGGATCGCGGCGGTCTCCTCTGGCGTCTCGTCGTACTCACCGAAGGCGTTGGGTAGGCCGGCGTTGGGGTAGCAGGACACGAAACAGTCGGCCAGGCGCGCGATCTCGGCGATGTAGGGCCGCATCTCCTTGGCCCCCAGAGCACAGTTGAGCCCGACGAGCAGGGGCTTGGCATGCCGGATGGAGTGCCAGAACGCCTCCGCCGTCTGCCCCGAGAGCGTGCGTCCCGAGGCGTCGGTGATGGTGCCGGAGATGATGACCGGCCAACGACGTCCGTACTCCTCGAAGACGGTCTCGATCGCGAAGATCGCGGCGCGGGCGTTGAGCGTGTCGAAGATGGTCTCGACGAAGATCAGGTCGGACCCGCCGTCGAGGAGACCCCGGGTCGCGGTCGTGTAGGCGTCGACGAGCTCCTCGTACGAGACGTTGCGCGCGCCGGGGTCGTTGACGTCCGGTGAGATGGACGCCGTGCGCGTCGTCGGGCCGAGCGTTCCGGCGACGTACCGCGGGCGGTCGGGAGTCTCGGCAGTGATGGCGTCGCACTCGCGCCGTGCCAGGCGGGCGGACTCGAAGTTCAGCTCGTAGGCGAGCTCGACCATGTCGTAGTCGCTCAGCGAGATCGCGGTGGCGTTGAAGGTGTTGGTCTCGATGATGTCGGCGCCGGCCGCGAGGTACTCGCGGTGGATCGACGCGATGATCTCCGGCTGCGTGATGGTGAGGAGGTCGTTGTTGCCGACGACGTCGCACGACCACTCGGCGAAGCGGTCACCGCGGTAGCCCGCTTCGTCCGGCCGGTCGCGCTGGATGGCCGTGCCCATGGCGCCGTCGAGCACGAGGATGCGCTCACGGAGCATCGACGACAACGCTTCGGTCGCGTCAGGGCGATGCTCGGTCAGGGTCGGGGTGGTCACAGGCGTCCTCGGGGGGTTTGGGCGTTCGACGATACGATGCGCAACTCGCGAGCGCGGGCGGGCATTCCATCCTCCGGACCAGTGTCTCATCTGCTGGTATGCCCGACGGTCTTATGGGCGGACGTACGCTGTGCGGCGTGGATGACTTCGCTGCCGTGCTCTGGGACCTCGACGGGACGCTCGTCGACACCGAACCCCTCTGGATGGCCAGCGAGCACGACCTCGCCGACGCGCACGGCGCCACGTGGACGCAGGAGGACGGACTCGCCCTCGTCGGCAACTCCCTGATCGAGTCGGGTCACTACATCAAGCGGCGCCTGGGCTCCGATCTCGCACCGGAGGAGATCGTCGAGTTCCTGGTCGTCCGGCTGGCCGACGCCCTGCACCGCGAGATCCCCTGGCGCCCCGGGGCGCGGGAGCTCGTCACCGCCCTCGACAGCCGAGTCGTGCCGCAAGCCCTGGTGACCATGTCCTACGCGCCGATCGCCAGACCGGTGGCCGACGCACTACCTTTCGCGGCCGTGGTGACGGGAGACCAGGTCGAGCACGGCAAGCCCCACCCTGAGCCGTACCTGCGAGCAGCCGAGCTGCTCGGCGTCGACGCCGCCGAATGCCTCGCCATCGAGGACTCCGGGACCGGGGCGACCTCCGCGAACGCCGCCGGCTGCCAGGTGCTCGTGGTGCCGCACTTCGTGAACGTGCCGGATGCCCCGCGACGGGTGCAGGTTGCCAGCCTGGAGAGACTTCAACCGGACGGTCTGCGCGAACTGTTCGGAGCTTCCCCATAGATTGGAATCGTGAGCTTCTCCGACGCCCGTCCAAGGTCGGCGGGCACGTGGCGGGTCGGGCGCTTCGCGGGCGTCGAGCTGCTCGCCAAGCCGTCCCTTCTCGTCATGGGTGTCATCCTCGTCGTGCTGTTCGCGCCGCGATTTGAGTCGCAGACCCAGACCAATCCGTACGTCATCGCAGCCGTGTTCGTCTTGGTGCTCTATGCGTCCGTGCTGCTTCACGAGATCGCGCACGTGGTGGCGGCTCGCTCCTTCGGTATGCGCGTGCCGTCGGTGACGCTGCACCTCCTGGGCGGCGAGACGGCCATCGAGGGCGAGAGCCGCACCCCGTGGCAGGAGCTCGCGACCGCGATCGTCGGGCCGCTGGTCTCGCTCGGCATCGGGCTCGCGGCCAGGCAGGTGGCCGAGAGCGTCGAGCCGGGAGTGTTGCACGACATCGTGGCGTTGATCGGCTCGATCAACATTCTCGTCGCGGTGTTCAACATGCTGCCCGGGCTGCCACTCGACGGCGGCCGGGTGTTCAAGGCCGTGGTGTGGCAGCTGACCGGACACGAGGCCACCGGCACGCGCTTCGCCGCCTGGATCGGACGTCTCGCCGCGGTCGGGCTGGTGGTGGCAACCTTGCTCTGGTTGCAACGGACCGGTTTCTCGGACGATCGCTGGACCTTCGACCTGATCATCTCGGGCCTCGTGGCGTGGTTCCTCTGGGAGGGCGCAGGGCATGCATTGGCGCAGGCCAGGCGCACCGCCCGGGTCGACCTGCTCGACGCACGCACGTTGCTCGAGCCGGGCGAGGCCCCCGAGGGAGCACCCAGGCTGCCGGTCGACATCCGCGGCCAGGTGCTCCTGCGAGCGATGGCGGCCCGACCCGCCGAGACCTATGCCGTGGTCGAGCGCGACGGATCCATCGCCGGGATCCTCCGCACGTCACGGGTCGACGAGGCCTACCGGAGGAGCCGATGAAGAGGGGCCCGCTCGAGGAAGGGGAGTGGGTGCGGCTCAGCGACGCCAAGGGGCGCAAGCACAACATCCGCCTCGCGGTGGGTCAGGAGTTCTCGACGAAGAAGGGCCAGATCCGGCACGACGACATCATCGGCCGCCCCGAGGGGATGATTCTGGAGTCGTCGCTCGGCGGCCAGTACCAGGTGTTCCGGCCCTTGCTGTCGGAGTATGTCGTCTCGATGCCGCGCGGTGCCGCGATCATCTACCCCAAGGACGCCGCCCACATCGTCACGATGGCCGACATCTTCCCCGGCGCGCGCGTGGTTGAGGCGGGTGCCGGATCCGGGAGCCTCACCA
>NZ_JBOHDT010000048.1:0-18359 GCF_050700635.1 Aeromicrobium sp. | reverse complement strand
GGCGCAACAACAGCCACCCCTGTCGAAGTCGGCAGCCGAGGCACTGACCACGCGGCTGCTTCGCGACGTCCGGAGGTGCCTGGTCGAGCGCAGGAACGAGATCGACACGCTCGACTGCAACGAGGTCTCGAGCTGGTCACCGAGTTCCTCGAGGGCGACCTCGATCCGCATGCCGAGCTTCGCTTCACCAACCACGTCCGTGGGTGCCTCGGGTGCAGTCGTTACCTCGAGCAGGTTCAGCAGACGATCGAGCTGCTGCGGGATCTTCCCGAGCCGGAACACCTTCCTGCCTCGACGCGAACGGCGCTGCTCGCCTCCTTCCGCGACTCCGTTGCCGACTAGCGGAAAACCACGGTCCGGTGGCCGTTGAGGAGCACGCGTGACTCCGAGTGCCAGCGGACGGCGCGGGAGAGCACCTGCGCCTCGACGTCGCGGCCGGCGGCGACGAGCTGGTCCTGCTTGTAGGAGTGGTCCACCCGGACGATGTCCTGCTCGATGATCGGGCCTTCGTCGAGGTCGGCGGTGACGTAGTGCGCGGTCGCGCCGATCAGCTTGACGCCGCGATCGTGGGCCTGATGGTAGGGCTTGGCGCCCTTGAAGCTCGGCAGGAACGAGTGGTGGATGTTGATCACCCGGCCGGCCAGCGCGCGGCACAGATCGTCGGACAGCACCTGCATGTAACGGGCCAGCACCACGACGTGCACGCCGTGCTCCTTGATGAGCGAGAAAAGCTTCGCCTCGGCATCCGTCTTGGTGTCCGGCGTGACGGGGATGTGGTGGAAGGGAAGCCCGTAGGCATCGCAGAGCCGCGCGGCATCGGGGTGGTTCGACACCACGGCCGGGATCTCGATCTGCAGCGACCCCGTCGACCACCGGAACAGCAGATCGTTGAGACAGTGCAAGTGCTTCGAGACCATGATCAGGGCGCGGTACGGAGCGTGCGCCGCCCACAGCTCGTAGACCATGTCGTGGCGCTCGGCCACCGGCGCGAACTCGACGCGGAGCTCGTCGGCGAAGGCCGGGCCGGGGATCTCGAAGTCGATGCGCATGAAGAACCGGCCAGTCTGGTGATCGCCGAACTGCTGGCTCTCCACGATGTTGCCGCCGCGTCTCGCCAGGAAGCCGGACACGTCGTGCACGATTCCGGGCCCGTCCGGGCACGCCAGGGTGAGCACGAAGTCGCCGGACGCCGAGCCGGGTGGTGCCGTGAAGAAGGCGCCGTCGGGAGCAGCGCGGGTGCCCGCTGGCACGGTTTCTGACATGCTTCCTCGATTCGTTGCGTCTACAGAAACGCATTCTGCGATGCGCAACAACTTTGCGCTAGTGTTGCGCGATGAGCAACAATGCCACGGAATCGAGCGGCGGTGTGCAGTCCGTCGATCGGGCGCTCACCATCCTCGAGGTGCTGGCGCGGCGCGGCGAGCTCGGAGTCACCGAGGTCGCGGCCGAGTTCGGGGTACACAAGAGCACGGCCTTCAGGCTGATCAGCACGCTCGAGGGCCACCGCCTGGTCGAGCAGGCCGGCGAGCGCGGCAAGTACCGACTCGGTATCGGCCTGCTCCGACTCGCGGGCGCCACGACGGCTCGGCTCGATGTCGTCCAGGAGGCCCGCCCGATCTCCAAGAGACTGGCCGCCGATACGGGCGAGACGGTCAACGTCGCGGTCCTCTCCGAGTCGTCGGCCCTCTACCTCGATCAGGTCGCGGGCTCCTCGGCGATCCAGACCCACAACTGGGTCGGGCAGCACATCCCGCTGCACGCGACGAGCAACGGCAAGGTGCTGCTATCCGGCGTGCCCGACGACCAGCTCGACGACGTGCTCCACGAGCTGCCGGCGTTCACCGGCCTCACGGTCACGAAGCGGTCGGCACTGCGACATGAGCTGGAGGTCGTCCGCGAGCAGGGGTACGCCGTCGCCGTCGACGAGCTCGAGGAGGGGCTGACCGCCATCGCGGCGCCGGTGCGGAACGCTCACGGCGACGTCATCGCCTCCATCAGCGTCAGCGGACCGACCTTCCGGTTGGACGAGGCGAAGACCAAGGAAGTCATACCACGCTTGCTGGACGCGGCCGTGGAGATCTCCCACCGGCTCGGTTGGGGACACCGGTAGGGTTCCACGCGAGAGTGCGCCATGCGCAACCGACATGTAGGGGTGGGAACGGCATGACTGAAATCAAGGATCCGGCGGGAGCCGGAGCCGGGACCGACGACCACAAGATGCCGGTCGACAAGGTCGTCTTCGGGGTGGCAGCCGCACTGGCCGTCCTGTTCGTCGCTGCGGGCGCCATCTGGCCCCAGGACATGAGCGAGAGCACCACCGAGGCGCTCACGTGGACCACCAAGTCCTTCGGCTGGCTGTTCGTGCTGGTCAGCGCCGGCTTCCTGCTGTTCGCCATCTACCTCGCCGCCACCCGCTACGGCCACATCAAGTTGGGTCCGGACGACTCCGAACCGGAGTTCTCCACTTTCTCCTGGGTCTCGATGATGTTCGCGACAGGCATGGGCATCGGCCTGATGTTCTACGGCGTCGCCGAACCGCTGACCCACCTCAACGCGGCGCCGATGTCGATGGCGGAGAACGGTTCCAACGCCGCGGCAGAGCTGTCCATGCAGTACACGTTCTTCCACTGGGGCTTCCACCCGTGGGCGATGTACGCCGTCATCGGGCTCTCGATCGGCTACTTCGCGTACCGCAAGGGCCACGGCAACACGATCTCCGGCACCTTCCGCCCGCTGCTCGGCGAGCGGGCCACCCAAGGACCCGGCAAGACCATCGACATCGTCGCGATCTTCGCCACCTTGTTCGGCTCCGCCACCTCGCTCGGACTCGGCGCCCTGCAGATCACCGGCGGCCTCGACAACATCTTCGGGAGTGGCGCCGGCAGCAAGGGGCTGGCCGTGGCCGTCATCGTCGTGCTCACGCTGTGCTTCGTGCTGTCCGCGGTCTCGGGTGTCGAGCGCGGCATCAAGTACCTGTCGAACACCAACGCCGTGGCCGCCGCGCTGCTGGCCCTCTTCGTCTTCGTGGTCGGCCCCACGGTCTTCATCCTCGGCACGTTCACCAACTCGATGGGCGACTACCTGACCCAGCTGCCGGGCATGGCCTTCACCACCGGCGTCTTCGGTGGCGCCGACTGGCTCAGCGGCTGGACGATCTTCTACTGGGCCTGGTGGATGTCGTGGACGCCGTTCGTCGGCATGTTCATCGCCCGCATCTCCAAGGGACGCACCATCCGTCAGTTCGTCGTCTACGTGATCGGCGTGCCCAGCCTGGTCTCTTTCGCTTGGTTCTCGATCCTCGGCGGCTCGGCCCTCGACCTGCAGCTCAACCAAGGCTGGAAACCCCCCATGGTCGACGGGGCCGTCGACCTCGAGGCGTCGCTGTTCGAGACCCTGCGGGAGTTTCCGCTTGCCGGGTTCACGGTCGCACTCGCGGTCCTGCTGATCGCGATCTTCTTCATCACCGGTGCCGACAGTGCGTCCATCGTGATGGGGATGCTCAGCCAAGGCGGCGAGGAGCATCCGCGCCGCGGGCTGGTGGTCTTCTGGGGCGTCGCCACCGGCGCCGTGGCCGCGGTGCTGCTCTGGGCCGGCGGATTGGGCGGTTTGCAGACGCTGGTGATTCTCGTCGCCGGGCCGTTCATGCTGATTCTCGTCGGCATGTGCGTCTCGCTGATGATGGCCCTGCGCAAGGAGACCTTCGATGCGACCCTCTCGCCCCGCCTCCGTCGCGCCGTCCAGCACGCTGACAAGTTCCCCGATCAGTAGGCGCTGCTCAGTAGGCCCACATCAGTAGGCCAGCCCGGTAAGACGCACGAATCCCGCAAAGATCTTGACGCCGGTTCCCCGACGGACCATGCTCAGAAACGTCAATGTTGCGTCCAGAGCAATGAGTTGCGCTATACGCAACTGAGGGAAAGCAGGTCCGGTGCCGGACAACTGGATCGCGGGGGCATGGGTGGGCGCCCGGGCTGGTGGGCGCCGGGAGATCCGCTGCCCTGCCGACGGGACCCTGGTCGCGGAGGTCGACGAGTCCGGACCTGAGGACACCGAAGCCGCGATCGCCGCCGCCCGCGAGGCGTTCGACACCGGCCCTTGGCGCGACACCTCCGCACGTGAGCGTGGCAACCTCTTGCTCCGGCTCGCCGACCTCCTCGAGCGCGACACCGCGGTGATCGCGAAGGCCGAGTCGCTCGACACCGGCAAGCGCTTCGTCGAGAGCGAGTACGACGTCGCCGACGTCGTCTCGGTGGTCCGGCACTTCGGGCACATCGCGGACGCCGAGGCCGGCCGGATGGTCGACACCGGCAACCCGGGCGTGGTCAGTCGCATCGTCCACGAACCGGTCGGCGTCTGCGGCCTCATCACCCCGTGGAACTACCCACTGCTGCAGGTCTCGTGGAAGGTCGCGCCCTGCCTCGCCGCCGGCAACACCTTCGTCCTCAAGCCCAGCGAGCTCACCCCGCACACCGCGATCCACCTGATGAAGCTGCTCGACGAGGCGGGGCTGCCCGCCGGAGTGGCCAACCTCGTGCTCGGCGACGGCGCGAACGCCGGCGCCCTGCTGAGTGAGGACCCGCGCGTCGACCTGGTGTCGTTCACCGGCGGCCTGGCCACCGGCAAGCGCATCATGGCCACGGCATCGAACACAGCGAAGAGGATCGCCCTCGAGCTGGGCGGCAAGAACCCGAACATCGTCTTCGCCGACGCCGACTACGACACCGCTCTCGACTTCGCCCTGACAGCGGTCTTCCTCCACTCCGGTCAGGTCTGCTCGGCCGGCGCTCGGCTCGTGGTCGAGGAGTCGCTGCACCACCGGCTCGTCGACGACATCGTCGAGCGGGCGCAGCGCATCCGGCTCGGCGGTCCCTTCGATGACAAGGCCGAGACCGGGCCACTGACCAGCGCCGCGCATCGCGACAAGGTCGAGGCCTACGTCGCCGCCGGCCTGGCCGAGGGAGCCGAGCTCCGCTGCGGGGGCAAGAGGCCGGAGGATCCGGCGCTCGCCGACGGCTTCTACTACCTCCCGACCGTGCTTGACCGTTGCACCAGCTCGATGAGCGTCACGCAGGACGAGTCGTTCGGCCCGGTGCTCACCGTCGAGTCGTTTGCGGACGAGGACGAGGCCGTGCGCATCGCCAACGACAGCATCTACGGGCTGGCAGGCGCGGTCTGGACCGGCGACGCCGGCAAGGGCCAGCGAGTGGCGGCACGGCTCCGCATGGGCACGGTGTGGATCAACGACTACCACCCGTACGTCGCCCAGGCGGAGTGGGGCGGCTACAAGCAGTCGGGCATCGGCCGCGAGCTCGGGCACGCCGGCCTGGAGGAGTACCGCGAGACCAAGCACATCTGGCACAACATCGCCCCCGAGCCCCAGCACTGGTTTTCGTCATGAGCCGCGGTACGGATCGTTGGGACTACGTGATCGTCGGCGGCGGGTCCGCCGGAGCCGCCCTGGCCAACCGCCTCAGCGCCGACCCGTCCACCAAGGTCCTGGTCCTCGAGGCCGGGCGTCGCGACTACCGCCAGGACCCGCTCATCCACATGCCGGCGGCACTGCCGATCCCGATCGGCAACCGCCTGTACGACTGGAAGTACGAGACCGACGCCGAGCCGTACCTGCACGGACGCCGGATCTTCCACGCACGCGGCAAGGTGCTCGGTGGCTCCAGCAGCATCAACGGGATGATCTTCCAGCGCGGCAATCCGATGGACTACGAACGATGGGCCACCGACCCGGGCATGGAGACCTGGGACTACCTGCACTGCCTGCCGTACTTCAAGCGCATGGAGACCTGCCTGGCCGGAGCCGACGACTGGCGCGGCGGCGACGGCCCGCTCCTGCTCGAGCGAGGGCCGGCCGAGAACCCGCTGTTCGGAGCGTTCTTCGAAGCCGTTCAGCAGGCCGGATACCCGCTGACCGACGATGTCAACGGCTACCGCCAGGAGGGCTTCGCGAAGTTCGACCGGAACATCCACCGCGGCCGGCGGATGTCGGCCTCCCGGGCCTATCTCTGGCCGGTGCGCAACCGGAAGAACCTCCGCATCGAGACACACGCGTTCGTCGCCAAGGTCAACTTCGAGGGCAAACGCGCCGTCGGCGTCGACTACACCCGGCCCGGGCGACGGCAGCACAGCGTCACCGCCGGCGAGGTGATCATGTGCGCCGGCGCGATCAGCACACCACAGATCCTCCAGCTCTCCGGTGTGGGCGACAAGACGCTGCTGGAGCAGCACGGGGTCGACGTCGTCGAGCACGTGCCCGGCGTCGGCGAGAACCTGCAGGACCACCTCGAGGTCTATATCCAGTACAAGTCGAAGCTGCCGGTCTCGATCGCGCCCGGCCTGCGCTATCGCGAACGCCCGAAGATCGCGTACCAGTGGCTGTTCCAGCGCAAGGGACTCGGCTCCACCAACCACTTCGAGGGCGGCGGCTTCGCGCGCAGCAACGACGACGTCGACTACCCGAACCTGATGTTCCACTTCCTGCCGATCGCGATCCGGTACGACGGTTCCGCGCCGACGAAGGGGCACGGCTACCAAGTGCACATCGGCCCGATGTACGCCGACACCCGCGGCTGGGTGCGGATCAGGTCCGACGACCCCAAGGTCCACCCGTCGATGCAGTTCAACTACCTCTCCACCCCGACCGACCGCAAGGAGTGGGTCGAGGCGGTGCGGGTCGCCCGCGACATCCTCAACCAGCCGGCGTTCGCGCCGTACAACGACGGCGAGCTGTCGCCAGGCTCGTCGGTCGATACCGACGAGGAGATCCTCGACTGGGTTCGCGACGACGCCGAGACGGCGCTTCACCCGTCCTGCACCGCGAAGATGGGTGACATCGAGCGCGACCCCATGGCGGTGACCAACCCCGGCTCGTTGCAGGTGCACGGCATCGAGGGCCTTCGGGTCGTCGACGCATCGGTGTTTCCGTACGTGACGAACGGCAACATTTACGCCCCGGTGATGATGACCGCCGAGAAAGCGGCGGACCTGATCGCGGGAAACACTCCCCTTGAACCCGCAGATGTGCCTTACTACCGCTACCGAGACGGCACGCCTCTGTACCCACCCGGCGACAGCCGCAACCGTGAGGACACCGCATGACGACGACGGCCAGTTCATCCGAGACGACCGCGAGCACGTCAGAAGCCCCAGCGGTACGTGTCGAGAACCTGTGGAAGATCTTCGGCCCCCGCGCCGACAAGATCATCGGCACCGAGGAGGCGAACCTGTCGCGCAAGGAGCTCCAGGAGAAGACCGGTCACGTGGTCGGCATCCGTGACGTCTCGTTCGAGGTCGCCCCCGGCGAGGTGTTCGTGGTCATGGGCCTGTCCGGATCGGGCAAGTCCACCCTGGTCCGCCTGCTGACCCGGCTGATCGAACCGACCCACGGCACGGTCGAGCTCTACGGCGACGACATCACCGGCATGGCCGACTCCGCGCTTCTCGACACCCGCCGGCGCAAGGTCTCGATGGTCTTCCAGCACTTCGGCCTGCTCCCGCACCGGAAGGTGGTCGACAACGTGGCCTTCGGGCTCGAGGTGCGCGGCGAGGGCAAGGGGCAGCGGCGCAACCGTGCCCAGGAGATGGTCGACCTGGTCGGGTTGTCCGGTTACGAGAACAACTACCCGGACCAGCTCTCCGGCGGCATGCAGCAGCGGGTCGGCCTCGCCCGCGCCCTCGCCGCCGACCCCGAGGTGCTGATGTTCGACGAGCCGTTCTCGGCGCTCGACCCGCTGATCCGCCGGGACATGCAGAACGAGGTGATCCGTCTGCACGAGGAGGTCGGCAAGACCATGGTCTTCATCACCCACGACCTGGCCGAGGCTTTGAAGCTGGGCGACCGCGTCCTCATCATGCGCGACGGCGAGATCGTCCAGATCGGCACGCCCGACGAGGTGGTCGGTGCCCCGGCCGACGACTACGTGGCCGACTTCACCAGCGAGGTCCCCAAGTCGCACGTGCTCACGCTGAAGTGGGTCATGCGGCCCGACGATGGCAGCGCAGGCGCGGACAGCCCGGTGCTGCTGGTCGACCAGATCGTCAAGGACGCAGCCCGCATCGTGCTCGACACCGTCGGACCGTGCCGCGTCGTCGACGGCGACACGACCGTAGGCCTGGTCGACGACGAGGACATCCTGCGCGTGGTCGTGGCCGAGGAAGCGCACTGACATGACCACCACGACCACCGCACCCCAGGCGCCGGCCTCGAAGGAGGAACAGCCGCAGGTCGAGTACGGCAAGAACCGTCACACCGGGCTGAAGATCCTCGCCATCGTGGTCGTGTGGGTCGGCCTCTGGCTGGTCCTGCGCGGCACCCAGACCCGTGAGCTCAGCTTCCAGGACACCACCGGGTTCCACCAGTGGCTCAACGAGATCCGCGACTGGGTGCAGCTGAACGGGCCGGACAACTGGTTCTTCGGCGGCGTGCTCGGCACGATCGGCGACGTCTTCGACGCGGTCTTCGTGTTCCTGCAAGAGCTGATCAGCATCCCGGCCTTCCCGCGACCGGTGCCGGAGATCGGCTGGCTGGGCGTCGTCGCCATCGTCGCGTGGGTCACCTGGGCCGTCGCCGGGATCCGCTCGACGATCCTGGCCACCGTGTCGATGATCTTGTTCGGCATCTTCGACCTGTGGGCCGAGAGCATGGACCTGCTGCTGGTCACCATCCTCTCGGTGATCATCTGCTTCGTGATCGGCCTGCCCACCGGCATCCTGATGGCCCGAAAACGGAAGGTCTCCACGGTCCTCACCCCGGTGCTCGACATCATGCAGACGCTGCCGCCGTTCGCCTACCTGGCCCCCGTCGCCCTGGGCTTCGGCATCGGCCCGACCACGGGCATCGTGCTGACCGTCATCTACGCGCTGCCGCCCTTGGTCCGGATCACCGAGCACGGCATCCGCGCCGTCCCGGCGACCACCATCGAGGCGGCCAGGTCGATGGGCCTGACCAACCGTCAGATGCTGCGTCAGGTCCAGCTGCCGATGGCCCGCCGCACGATCGTGGTCGGCATCAACCAGAGCATGATGGCGGCCCTCTCGATGGCGACGATCGCCGCGTTGGTCAACGGGCCCGGCCTCGGCAAGCCCGTCGTCGCGGCCCTCCAGGTGCAGAACATCGGCGCCGCCTCGGTGGCCGGCATCGCCATCGTCCTGATGGCGATCGCGCTCGACCGCTCCACCACCGCGGCGAGCGAGCGCTCCGCTACCGGAGGCCCGAGCCTGGCGTCGGCCAGCGGCCTCAACGTGATGATGATGGGGGTGAAACTCGAGCACTTGCCACGCTGGGCGACGGAGGACGCGGGCAAGGGCGTGCGTCAGCCTCGACTGACCAACGCCGGGCTCTGGATGGTGCGCGGCCTGTGGCTCATCCCGGTCATCGTCGCGGTCGCGCTCTCCCGCAGCCAGATCAACCTGGCCACCTTCCCCAACCGCGAGGTGTGGCCATTCATCGCGCCGATCGACGGCAAGAGCCTGACCGCCGCGATCAACGACCTCTCCGACTGGGTCATCGACAAGGTCGACGTCGTCACCCTCGCCCTCAAGGACGGTCTGACCAACGGGCTGATCAACCCGTTGGAGAGCCTGCTCGCCGACTCGCCCTGGTGGCTGATGGGCTTGGTGATCCTCGGCGTCGCGTTCGTGCTCGGCGGGGTGCGCCCCCTGATCATCTCCGCCGTATGCCTGGCGATCATCTTCGCGACCGGCCTCTGGAACGACTCGATGGTCACCCTGGCGATGACGCTCATCGCCACCGTCCTGGTCATGATCGTCGCGGTGGTGCTCGGTGTCGCGATGGGTCGGAACCGGCGTACCGACACCTTCATCAGGCCGTTCCTCGACGCGTTCCAGGTCATCCCGCCGTTCGTGTACCTGGTGCCGGCGCTGGCACTCTTCGGCGTCGGCCGCTTCACCGCGATCATGGCGGCAGTGGCCTATGCCGTGCCGATCGCCACCAAGCTGGTCGCTGACGGCATTCGAGGTATCTCTCCCACCACCGTCGAAGCCGCCAACGCCAGCGGAAGCACCCGGTGGCAGATGATCACCAAGGTGCAGCTGCCGATGGCCCGCGAGGCGTTGGTACTGGCCACGAACCAGGGCATCCTCTACGTGCTCTCCATGGTGGTCATCGGCGGCATGGTCGGCGGCGGGAGCCTCGGCTACATCGTGGTCTCGGGCTTCTCGCAGGACCAGCTCTTCGGCAAGGGACTCGCCGCCGGCATCGCGATCACCGCACTGGGCGTGATGCTCGACCGGATCGCGCGCCACGCGGCCGCACGGACCGGCAGGTAGCCGGGCAACAGACGTCTTCGCGGGTCGTCCGCGGAGCAGAAGAAGGGAAAACGGCATGGCTGGAGGACTCAGAACACGGGGTCGCAGACGGTTGGTCGGCCTCGTCGCGTTCGCGGTTGCGAGTCTCGGGCTCGCCAGCTGCGGTGGTGGCGGCATCGAGGACACGGAGACGTCCGGGAAGGGCGACTGTGGCGACTTTCGCATCGCGGTGAACCCGTGGACCGGGTACGTGGCCAATGCGCACGTCATCGGCTACGTCGCCAAGACCGAGTTCGGCTGCAACGTCACCTACCCCGACGTGAAGGAGGAAGTCGCCTGGCAGGGCATGGCATCCGGATCGATCGACACGGTGGTCGAGAACTGGGGTCACGACGACCTGATCAAGAAGTACATCACCGACCAGAAGACCGTCGTTGACGCCGGTCCGACCGGCGGCAAGGGCATCATCGGTTGGTACGTGCCGCCGTGGATGGCCGAGAAGTACCCGGACATCACCGACTGGAAGAACCTGAACAAATACGCCGAGATGTTCCAGACGTCGGAGTCCGGCGACAAGGGCCAGCTGCTCGACGGTGACCCGTCGTACGTCACCAACGACGAGGCGCTGGTGAAGAACCTGAAGCTCGACTACGAGGTGGTGGTCGGTGGTTCCGAGGCCGGCCTGATCCAGAGCTTCCGGTCCGCGGAGAAGAACAAGAAGCCGCTGCTCGCGTACTTCTACGAGCCGCAGTGGTTCTTCTCGGAGATGAAGCTGGTGCACGTCAACCTCCCGAAGTACGAGGAGGGCTGTGACGCGGATCCGGCGAAGGTCGCCTGCGACTACCCGCCGTACGAGCTGAACAAGCTGATCGCGAAGAAGTTCGAGGACTCCGGTTCGCCGGCCGTCGATCTGGTCAAGAACTTCGAGTGGACCAACGACGACCAGAATGTCGTGTCCACGTACATCGCGAAGGACGAGATGGACCCCGAGGACGCGGCGAAGAAGTGGGTCGAGGACAACCCCGACAAGGTCGAGGCCTGGCTCGAGTAGTTCCATCGATCGATCACCCCCGCCCCGTGCCTTGACTCAGCGTCTTGACACGGTGCGGGGGTGACGTCGATCCTAGTGTTGTTCCGTATCACGCATTTGGTTGCGTATCATGCAACAGGGAGTAGTTCATGGCCACCGTCCCCCACCGCGCCCAGGCCGTCGTCATCGGCGCGGGCATCGTCGGCAACAGCCTCGTCCACCACCTGGCCCGGCTCGGCTGGACCGACATCGTCCAGCTCGACATGGGACCGCTGCCCAACCCCGGCGGCTCCACCGGACACGCCTCCAACTTCATCTTCACCGTGGACCATTCCCGCGAGATCACCGACCTGACGCTGGACTCGGTGGACCAGTACAAGGAGATGGGCGTCTTCACCCAGTCGGGTGGTTTCGAGATCGCCCGCACGCCGGAGCGGATGGAAGAGCTTCGCCGGCGGATGTCGAGCGCCAAAGCGTGGGGCATCGAGGCCGAACTGGTCTCGACGGCGTTCGTCAAGGAGAAGGTTCCCTTCATCGAGGAAAACCAGTTCATCGGCGCCTTCTGGACCCCGGGCGTCGGCGTGGTCGACTCCCTGCGAGCCGGCACGATCATGCGCGAGCGGGCGATGGAGTCCGGCGCGCTGACGGTCGTGCCGAACGTCGAGGTCACCGGCCTGGACGTGGAGGATGGCCGAATCCATCGCGTCCAGACGTCGAGCGGCGACATCGAGGCCGACACGGTGGTGATCGCGTGCGGCGTGTGGAGCCCGAAGATCGGCGACATGGCCGGCATCTCCATCCCGCTCACGCCGGCCGTGCACCAGATGATCTCGGTGGGCCCGTGCCCGCAGCTGGCCGACACCGAGGGCGAGATCTCGATCCCGATCGTCCGCGACATGGACACCTTCTGCTACGAGCGGCAGCACGGCGCCGACATGGAGGTCGGTTCCTACGCCCACCGGGCGATTCTGCACGAGCCGGAGGACATCCCCACGCTCGAGCAGGCCAAGCTCTCGCCCACGGAGATGCCGTTCACGTCCGATGACTTCGATCCCCAGCTCGAGCAGGCCTTCGAGCTGATGCCCGACCTGCTCGGCGCCGACGGCGCGGAGATGCGCTACGCGATCAACGGCCTGCTCTCGCTCACCTGCGACGGCAGCCCGATCCTCGGCGAGAGCCTCGTCAAGGGCCTCTGGACTGCCGCGGCGGTCTGGATCAAAGAGGGCCCCGGTGTCGGGCGCGCGGTGGCGGAGTGGATGACCCACGGCCACAGCGAGATCGACATCAGCCACAGCGACATCGCCCGGTTCCACCCGCACCAGATGCGCCGCGAGCACACGCGGCTGCGCACCACCGAGGCGTTCATCAAGACCTACGGGATCATCCATCCGTCCGAGCAGTACGAGTCCGACCGCGAGCAGCGACTGGCGCCCATGCACGACTCACAGAAGAAGCTCGGGGCGTTCTTTTACGAGACCGCCGGCTGGGAGCGGCCGCACTGGTACGAGTCCAACAGCGACCTGCTCGAGGTGTACGGAGACGCGGTGATGCCACGAGAGCACGAGTGGGACTCCCGCTGGTGGAGCCCGATCATCAACGCCGAGCACCTGCGGATGCGCGAGGCGGCGGCCGTCATCGACCTGACCGCGTTCGAGATCCTCGACATCGTCGGCCCTGGCGCGCTCGACACCGTGCAGCGCACCTGCGTCGCCCAGTGCGACGTCGCCGTCGGCAAGGTCGTCTACACCCCGGTGCTCGACCCAAAGGGCGGCTTCCTGTCCGACCTCACGGTGATGCGTCTCGGCGACGATCATTTCCGCGTGGTCACCGGCGGCGCCCACGGCATGGTCGACAGCAAGACGTTCTCCGACCAGCTGCCGCCCCCTTCTGACGGAGTGGGCACCACCCTCACCGACCGCACTGAGGAGATCTCGACGATCGGGCTGTGGGGGCCGAAGGCCCGCACGATCCTCGAGTCGCTGACCTCTGACGACGTCTCCGACGAGGGATTCGGCTTCCTCACCTGCCGCGAGATCACCGTGACGTCGACGGGCGGCGAGGCTCTTTCCATACTCGCGTCGCGCATTTCGTACGTCGGCGAGCTCGGCTGGGAGCTGTACGTCCCGATGGGATCGGCCGCGGCGCTGTGGGACACGTTGCTGGAGGCGGGTGCCCCGCACGGTGCGCGTCCGGCCGGCATCGGTGTCTACGGCACCACCGGCCGCATCGAAAAGGGCTACCGCGCGTACGGATTCGAGCTGGACTCCGAGCGCACGATCATCGAGGCCGGCATGCAGCGGCCGAAGGTGAAGAAGGCAGACTTCGTGGGCCGGGAGCCCTACCTCGCCCAGCGCGAGAACGATCCGGTCACCGTGCTGTGCACGATGTCCGTCGACGACCACACGTCTGCCAGCGGCGTGAAGCGCTACATGCTCGGCGGCGAGCCCATCCTGACCCTCGATGGCGGTACGCTCACCGACGGCCACGGGCACCACCCGTACGTGACCACGGCAGGGTCCGCGCCCAGCCTCGGCAAGCACCTGCTGATGGCGTACCTCCCACCGGACCAGGCGACCGTCGGCAACAAGCTCGCCGTCTCGTACATGGAGGAGCTGTACCCGGTGACAATCGAGTCCGCCGACGCCAGCCCGGTGCTCGACCCCGACAATGATCGGATCCACTGAGATGACGAACGTTCTCGTCTGCGTCAAGAGGGTGCCGGACTCCTCCGGTCAGATCATGCTCACCGACGACGCCCAGGGCATCGACGCGCGCTTCGTCGGCTTCACCGTCGGAGACCACGAGAACAGCGCGATCGAGCTGGCGATCAGGGTGGCCGACGCGACCGGAGGCACCGTCACGCTCCTGACCGTCGGCCCGGCGGAGGCGGTCGACCAGCTCCGGAGCTCGCTCGCCCTCGGTGGCCATGCCGGGGTCCTGGTCGAGGCCGACCCGGCCTCGCTCGGCCCGGAGGATGTCGCCCACGAGATCGCCCAGGTGGTCACGGAGCACGCGGCCGCCGGGACGTCCTACGACCTGGTGCTGCTGGGCAACGACGCGCCTGACAGCGGTGACTTCCAGGTACCGATCCGGCTCGCGTACGCCCTGAGTCGACCGATCGTCACCGGCGCCTCCACGGTCGAGGTCGCCGACGGAGTACTGGTCGCCCACGTCGACAACCCCGAGGGCGAGGAGACCTACACGGTTCCGCTGCCGGCGGTCGCGTCCGTGCTGGAAGGCGGTGTGGAGCCGCGCTATCCGACTCTCAAGGGCCGGATGGCGGCGAAGAAGGTTGAGATCGAGACCCGCTCCACGACCCGTGAACCGGTGGGTGCCCACCGCGTCAAGCTGCTGCTCCCGCCGCCCGACCCGAGCACCGTCCAGGTCCTGGGCGAGGGTCCCGAGGCCGCCGGTGCGGTGGTCGACCTCCTCGAGCGTCTGGCGGTGGTCCGATGATCCTCGTGCTGGTGGAGCTCGAGAACGGTTCTGCGAACGAGGTCTCGCTGGAGACGCTCGCCCTGGCCCGGTCGCTCGGGTCCGACCGGACCGAGGCGGTCGTCATCGGTGACGTCACGGATCGGGACGCCCTCACCGCCGAGCTCGGAGCGCACGGCGTCGACGCAGTGCACCAGGCCGTGGGCGAGGCGTTCGAGTCGTTCGCCGGAGCCGCGTGGGCGGCTGCGCTGCAGCAGGCACAGGCATCGACCGGGGCCACCGTTGTCACGGCAGCAGGAACTCCGCGAGGCGGCGAGGTGCTGGCCCATCTCGCTGCCCGCCTCGACGTGCCGATGGCCGCCAACGCGATCGGCGCCGCAGGCTCCGAACCGGTCGTGGTGACGCGTCAGGTGGTAGGTGGCGCCGCGCTGGAGGAGATGGCACTCGACCGTGCCCCGGCCGTCTTCACCGTCGCGGGGCACGCCTGGGCCGCCACTCCCGCCGACGAGCCGACGAACCCGACATGGCACGAGTTCACTCCTGAGATCGCCGAGCGGGATCTCGTCGCTCGCGTCACCGCGACCGGCCAGAAGGAGGTCGACCAGTCCGACTCGCTCAAGTCCGCGCGCGTCGTCGTAGGTGCCGGCCGAGGCGCCGGAAGCGCCGCTGGCTTCGGACCCGTCAGCGAGCTCGCCGAGCAACTGGGCGGCTCCCTCGGGGTGTCCCGCGTGGTCACCAGCCTCGGCTGGCGCCCGCACCACGAGCAGGTCGGCCAGACCGGCAGTCGGATCTCCCCCGAGGTCTACATCCCCTGCGGCATCAGCGGAGCCATCCAGCACTGGGCCGGCTGCGCCAGCTCGAAGGTCATCCTCGCCGTCAACACCGACGCGGAGGCGCCGATGATGACCAAGGCCAACTACGCCGTCGTCGGCGACATGCACGAGGTCGTGCCAGCGATCATCGCGGAGCTGAAGCGGCGCGGATCAATCCCTACTTCCGGCGGTTGAGTAGGCCGAGGAACGAGGCCTCATCGAAACCACCATCACCCTCGGTGGGAGTTCCGTCGGTTTAGGCCCTCTGGTGCTCGGCCTCGTGCGCCACCTGGCGCTCGGCATCCTTTCCGCCGACCTGGTGCTCAGGGGCCCAGCCGGGCGGCCCGAAGACGTAGCCGAGCTTGTCGCGGAACCGCTTGGTGCTGCGTACGTCGCGGGCCATCTGGACGTAGTCGCCGTACTGCAGCTTGAGCAGGTTGTACGTGTCGACCTTGTAGGTGAGCCCGTACGTCGGGCGCTGGCGCTCGGGAGTGAACGTGCCGAACATGCGGTCCCAGATGATGAGGATGCCGGCGTAGTTCTTGTCGAGGTACTCCGGGTCGCTGCCGTGGTGCACACGGTGGTGCGACGGCGTGTTGAAGATCAGCTCGATCGGGCGCCACATCTTGTCGATCATCTCGGTGTGCACGAAGAACTGGAAGATCAGGTTCACGCCGAACGCCACGTAGAGCGTCCACGGGGCGAAGCCCAGCAGCGGCAGCGGGAGCCAGAAGAAGAACTCGAACCAGGGGTTCCACTTCTGTCGCAGCGCGGTGCCGTAGTTCATGTACTCGCTGGAGTGGTGCGCCTGGTGGCCGGCCCAGCCGATGCGCACGCGGTGCGAGAACCGGTGGTGGAAGTAGAAGCCGAGGTCGAGCCCGAGCATCACGAGGACCCAGTACCACCAGGTGTCGGTGGGGAGGTGCCACGGCGCGAGGTACGTGAAGATCGCGACGTACCCGAAGAAGGTGGCCACCTTGAAGATGGTCAGGAAGAACAACGACCCGACGCCCATCGAGATCGACGTTCGCGCGTCCTTGAGCGCGTAGCCGGTGACGTTGTCGTCGTGGTCGAGCCACTTCAGCGCCCCGAGCTCGATGAAGATGGTCAGGATGAAGAACGGCGCCGCGTACGTGACGGGGTTCTTCATGGGATCGAGCAGCTCGTACATCGTTGGCCTTCTCTTCGGGGCACGGCGTGATATGACTTCCTGGTAAGTTACCACGAGTTCATATCATCCGCTAGAGTGTCTTTCGTGGCACGAGCAAACGCAGGCACCAAGGGCGTCCCCCGCCTGGAGCGGGAGACGCAGATCCTGCAGGTCGCCTCCGAGGTGTTCGGCACCGACGGCTACGCCGCGACCAGCATCCAGACGGTCGCCGAGCGGGCCGGCATCTCCAAGCCCCTCGTCTACAACTACTTCGGCTCGAAGGAAGGCCTGTTCCTGGCCTGCCTCGACCGCGCCGGCACGATCGTCGCCGACGAGATCGAACGGATAGCCCGCGGCGATGCTGTCGGCGTCGAGCGCGGCATGCGCACCCTCGACGGCATGTTCACGATCCTCGAGCCCCAGCCATACCTGTGGAAGCTTCCGTACGACCCGACCGCGCCGGCCACCGGTGCCGTCGCGGACGCCGTCGACCACTACACGCAGCGCATCGCCAAGCTCGCCGACGAGGGCGTCTCCGAGCTGATGAGCCTGGCGGGCAACACCGATCCGGTCGACGTCTCCGCCATGACCGCCGTGTGGCTCGGTATCGTCGACTCCCTCATGAACTGGTGGATGGAGCATCCCGACGAGTCCGCGGCGGCCATGATGCAACGCTGCGTCCGGCTGCTCACCGCGCTGGTCGGGGATGGCAGCCGGTGAGCCTAGCCGGCCAGACGGTCGTGCTCACCGGCGCCTCGAGCGGCATCGGTGCCCACGCTGCGCGGCAGATGGCCAAGCGCGGCGCCACCGTGTGCCTGCTGGCCCGTCGTGCCGACGAGCTCGAGCAGGTCCGCGACCGCATCACCTCCGCCGGTGGCACCGCCCACGTCTATGCGGTCGACCTCGTCGACGCCGAGGCGGCCGACGCGACCATCAAGCAGCTGCTCGCCGACCACCCCCGCATCGACGTCCTGGTGAACAACGCGGCTCGCTCGATCCGCCGGCCGATCACCGAGTCGCTCGACCGCGTGCACGACTACGAACGCACCATCAACATCAACTACCTCGCGGCAGTGCGGCTGACGCTCGGCCTGCTGCCGCGCTTCCTCGAGCAGGGCCACGGACACGTGGTGGTGTCGACGTCGATGTCGACGCAGATCCCCATCCCGCTGTTCTCGGCCTACCTGGCCAGCAAGAGCGCGCTCGAGTCGTTCGCCCGGTCGCTGTCCGCCGAGCTCGGCGATCGGGGCATCACCACGACGATCGTGCACTTCCCGATGGTGCGCACCGAGATGTCCACGGCCACCGAGATCTACCAGGCCATGCCGATGATGAGTGCCCGCAAGGCGGCCCGCTGGCTGGTCAAGGCCGCCGAGTCACGACCGGCCCGCGTCACCAGCATCACCGGCCGGTTCGGCGAGCTCGGCATGGCGACCGCGCCGGGCGTGATCACCGCCGTCACCCGGCCGCTGTTCCGGCGCATGGACGCCTCGCTCGCGCGCCGCACCCGGCGCCGATAGGTCTTCAGACGAGATACAGTCGAGGGAGAGCCGCACCACCCCGCGGCCTCCGATGGAACGGCCCACCAACGCCTGACCGCAACGAACAGAGAGACACCACAGTGACCGATCGACCCGTCCCGCCTGCCCCTGTC
>NZ_JBOHDT010000047.1:0-7462 GCF_050700635.1 Aeromicrobium sp. | reverse complement strand
GCCTGGTAGCGACGGGTCGGGTTGGCGTGGTGATCGCTGTGGCGCTGCAGGTGGTACAGCAGCACGTTGGTGCCGATGTTGTTGCTGTTCCAGCTGTGGCTCGGGTTCGGGCGCTCGTAGCGGCCGGAGTCGAGCAGCTCACGCTTCATGCCGTAGTGCTCAAGGTAGTTGACCGACTCCAGCAGTCCGATGCCGAGGATCGCCTGGATGACGAGGAACGGGAAGATCTCCCAGCCGAAGGCGAGCATCAGTCCGCCCCAGAGCACCACCGAGAAAATCCAGGCATTCATCAGGTCGCTTCGCAGTGACCATGGCGAGTTGCCACGGCGGTCCATGCGCTTCTTCTCCAGGCCCCACGCACTCTTCAGGCTGCCCCAGACCGTGCGCGGGAAGAACTCCCACAGGGTCTCGCCGAGCCGGGCGCTGGCCGGGTCCGGCGGCGTGGCGACGCGGACGTGGTGGCCCCGGTTGTGCTCGATGTAGAAGTGGCCGTAGAACGTCTGCGCCAGGGCGACGCGGGCGGCCCAGCGCTCCATCTGCTCCTTCTTGTGGCCCAGCTCGTGCGCGGTGTTGATGCCGATGCCGGCGACCATGCCCAGGCCGGTGGCGAGACCGATCTTCTGCACGACCGTCAGCGGGTCGTCGATGCCGGGCAGCGTTCCGCCGCCGAGCAGGTAGGCGCCCCAGACGAGCCCGGTGAGCTGCATCGGGATGAACGCGTAGGTGATCCCGCGGTAGTAGCGGTCCTCCTCGAGCGCCTCGATGACCTCGTCGGGTGGGTTGTTCGGGTCGAGGCCCGCCAGCAGGTCGAAGAGCGGGATCAGCACGAACACGAAGAACGGGCCGAAGAACCACGAGAGCGTCGAGCCGGTCCAGGCGTAGAGGCCCCACATGGCGAGCGGGATCAGCGGGATGATCGCCCCCATCAGCCACAGGTAGCGCTTGCTGTCGCGCCAGCGGACGAGCTGGCCGTCGATGGTTGCCTCGATGGTCATGGCGGATTAACTCCTCGGGTTGCTTGACACCAAGGTATGACATGTCAAGCCACTTGACAAGTGGCAGATGTATGTCAAGTAGCGTCGGCCACGGCCGGCTGCAGCCCGACGAGCACCATGGTGGTCTGCGAGATGCAGGTCTGCAGCACCACCGCGGCGTCCGGGAGATCCCTGACCCTCGAGTCGTCGCGCGGCACCAGCTTGATGTCGTCGGCCACGTAGAGGCCACGTCGGATGCCCGGCCCCACGAGGCTGACGACATCGCCCGCGTCGAGCTTCGGGATCCAGACCGATCCCCCGCAGTAGTCGTGCTCGGCGACCAGCACCGGGCGCGACTCACCGAGATCGACGGCGACCGGACCGGCGCATGCGTCGAGCGCCGAGTCGGCGCTGCCGAGGTCGGCGCCACGCGAGATGGTGCGTGAGAACCGGGCGTCGCCGTCGACATACACAGGGCCCTCGGAAATGACGTCCAGGTGCGCGATCAGGAACTGCGCGTACGGGTCGACCTGGTCGTCGTCGGAGAACAGGTGCGTGACGGCGCCTACGCCCAGCGTCAGAACGCCGAGTGCCAGCATGACCAACCCGACGCGCCTCACGCCGTGCCCCGTCCCATCGTTCGAGTTTACGTGGAAATTCATGGTCCAGACCTGAGACGGTGAGCGCGGAACCGACATGAACAAGGTGTAGGCCACCCAGAGGGGCGACATGAGCACATCGACCGAGGTCGCCGACGACGTCGAGCTGCTGACGCGCGCCCAGGCCGGCGATCGGGCCGCGTTCGCAGGCCTTTACGACCGGCACGTGCGACCGGTCTACTGGCAGGCGTACTCGGTCGTGCGCGACCCGGGTGATGCCGAAGAGGTCACCCAGGACGTCTTCGTCACAGCTTGGCGGCGCATCCGCGCGATCACGCCGGTCGACGGGTCGCTGCTGCCGTGGCTGCTGGTGACGGCGCGCTTCACCGCGCTGAACGCCCATCGCCGGGCGGCGCGGAGGCAGAGCCACGCGCTGGACGAGGACGTGCCCGAGGGCGCGGACTCCTCGGTGGAGCGCGAGGTCGAAGCGGCTCTCGTGCGGGCCGAGATCGACAAGGCGGTGGCTGCGCTCGCCCCGAACGACCAGCGGCTCTACGAGCTGTGTGTCGAGGGCGACCGCACGTACCAGCAAGCCGCTCGCGAGCTCGGGGTCTCGCACGCCGTCGTCCGCAACCGCTTGCACCGGCTGCGCACACGTCTGCGGGCGGACCTGCGTTCCATGAGGGAGACATCATGACCACACCGGAGCTCGACGAGCGTCGCATCGAGGCGATGCGGTCGTCGATCATGCACACCGTCGACGCGGACGTCGCCCGCCGCGGCCGTCGCACCCGTCGCGGCCTCGGCGTCCTCGCGGCCGCCTGCTTCGTCGTCGTGGTCGGCGGCGTCGGCTTCTCGAACCTGGCGAACCCGAACGCGGGCATGTCCGAGTCGGGCGACTCGGCCGGCAGTCGCGCGGCCACCGAGCCCGGGGTCGCCGGCGACAACGCGCTCCAGGACTCCACCGAAAAAGCTGCTCCGGAGGTCGCACCCCGTGACACGCGGGAGGTCATCACCACGGGCAGCGTGGACGTCACGGTCAAGGACCCACGCGACGTGGCCGAGCGATTCTCCGCCTGGGTCGAGTCCCGAGACGGACGGATCGACGGGCGCACCGAGAGCAAGGACGACGAGGGCCGCACCTCCGCGTCACTGACGATCCGGGTGCCGAGCGCCCAGATGTCGAAGGCACTCACCCAGCTCGCCACGTATGGCGACGTCGGCACCGTCGACATCCAGAACGAGGACGTCACCGCCCTGGGCCAGGACCTCGACGCCCGCATCAGGGCGCTGGAGATCTCGATCGACCGGCTGGAGAAGATCCTGGCCGATGCCGACTCGAGCGCCGAGGTCGTCCGCGCAGAGGGTGCGCTGACCCAGCGCCAGGAGCAGCTCGAGAGCCTCCAGACCCAGCGCAAGGCGCTCAGCGAGCAGGTCGCGCTCTCGACCCTCCACGTCGAGCTGATCGAGAAGGGCTCGGCTGCGTCGGTCTCGCCCGGCGGATTCCAAGGCGGCCTGACGAAGGGTTGGAACGCCCTCGTCGAGACGGTCAACGGCATCGTGTCGCTTGCCGGAGTGCTGGTGCCCTGGCTCGCGGTCGCGCTGGTCGTGTGGGTCCTCTGGCGAGTCGCTCGCCGCGTCAGCCGCGCCTGATGTGAGTCACGGCGTCGCGCGGCGAGCCGCGATACACCGGGCCGTGGCCGGGGACGATCGCGTCCGCGTCGACGTCGGCGATGACGTCGAGCGCGGCTTTCACGGCGGCGACGTCGTGGTGGAAGAAGCCCATCAGCTCCTGCGGGCCGGTGGTCGAGCTCAGCGGGTGACCGGTGATCAGGGCGTCGCCGGTGAGCAGCACCCGGGCGCCGGGCACGAGGTAGGCGGTGTGACCGCTGGTGTGGCCGGGTGTCGCGACCGGCACGGGCCGGCCCGGGACATCAATGACGTCGGCCTTGCCGAAGTCGGTTGCAGCGGGCACGACGGCGTCGTTCATCGCCCCTTTCCGCATCAGGTGCACGGCCCAGGGAAGCACCCGAGGACGCCACAGGTTCCGCACGACGACCGCCGTGCCCGCCTGCTCGAGGTACTCGCGTCGAGCGTGCCTGGCCTCAGTCGGCGAGAGCAGCACCGGCACCGGGTGCGCCTCCAGCAGGCGCGGAAGGGAACCGATGTGGTCGACGTGGGCGTGGGTGACGAGCACGGCCACGACGTCGCTGAGCCGGAAGCCGATCTCGCTGATCGACGCGATCACGTCGTCGTGGTCGCCGGGGTAGCCGGCGTCGACAAGTGTCAGAGCATCACCCTCGGCGATCAGCGTCCAGTTGACGGCTGAGCCCTCGACGGCGAAGACGCCATCGCCCGCTTCGGTGATCTGCATGTCAGGAGGCTAGCGAGGTAATAGCGTCGACAGGGGCTTGCGCCTTGGAGTGACATGGACATCGAGACCGACTACCTGATCGTGGGAGCGGGAGCCACCGGCCTCGCCTTCGCCGATTCGCTGCTGGCAGAAGCAGACGTCGACGTCGTGCTGGTGGATCGACGAAGCCTCCCCGGCGGTCACTGGCGCGACGCGTACCCGTTCGTGCGGCTGCACACGCCGTCGGCGTACTACGGCGTGAACTCGATGCCGCTGGGCCGTGATCAGGTGATCGAGTCCGGCCGGAACGAAGGCTTCTACGAGCAAGCCGGCGCAGCCGAGATCCGCGCGTACTTCGAGAGCGTCGTCGAGCACCTGGCCTCGACCGGACGGGCGCGGTTCCTGGCCAGGCACGATCATCTCGGTGGCGGCGGCAGCGACCACCGGGTCCGTGACCTCGACAGCGAAGACATCCACACGATCAGCGTGCGCCGCCGCATGGTGGACGCGAGATATCTCGAGGGATCCATCCCCGCCACCCATCAGCCGTCCTTCACCGTGGCTCCCGACGCTGCGTTCGTCCCGGTCAACGACCTGCCCGACTCCGTCGACGGACATCGGCGTTACACCGTCATCGGGGGCGGGAAGACGAGCGCCGACGCCTGCCTGTGGCTGCTCGACAACGACGTGTCGCCCGACCAGATTCGCTGGGTCCGGCCCCGCGACTCCTGGTTCGCCGACCGCGCGTATCTACAGCCGCTCGACCAGGTGGCCGCACTCATGGAGGGCATCTCCTTCGACACCGAGGCAGCCGCCCTGGCACGCGACCTCTCCGACCTGTTCGACCGGCTCGAGGACCGAGGCCGACTCATGAGGCTCGACCCACGCGTGTCGCCGACCATGTACCGAGGGACCATGCTCAGCCGGCGAGAGCTCACGGACCTGCGCGAGATCGAGAATGTGGTCCGCCTCGGCCGTCTGCGAGCCATCGAAGCGGATCGGATCGTGCTTCATGACGGAGAGCTACCGACCAGTGCGGAGGTCCTGCACGTGGACTGCTCGGCCATCGGTCTGAGCGATGCGGCACCGGTGCCCGTCTTCAGCCCCAGCCGGATCGTGATCCAGCAGGTGCGACGCGAGTCGCCCACGTTCAACGCGGCACTCCTCGCCTTCGTCGAGGCGCATCGCGACGACGACGAAGAGAGGAACCGCCTCAGTCCTCCCCACCCGTACACCAGCCGCACCGAGGACTGGGGACCCTTGATGCACCGCACGTGGAGCACCGAGCTGACCTGGTTCCAGGAGCCCGACGTGACCGCGTGGATCGCGGCCAGCCGGCTCAACGTCCTGCGCGCGCTGCCCGAGCACGCGAACGAGCCACGAGCTCGGGAAGCCGTCGACCGCTACCTGAAGTACGTCGGGCCGGCCATCGAGCGTCTCGGCGCGGCTCATAGGACCGGTCACGACACAATGTGACCATGAGCGAACAGCGGCCCATCGAGACCTGGCTGACCGACATGGACGGCGTCCTCGTGCACGAGGAGGATCCGATACCCGGCGCCGTCGAGTTCGTCGAGGCCCTGAAGGAATCCGGGTGCCCGTTCATGGTCCTGACGAACAACTCGGTCTTCACCCCACGCGACCTGCGCGCGAGGCTCCTGGCCAGCGGCCTCGACGTCCCCGCGGACGCCATCTGGACGTCCGCGCTCGCGACCGCGCAGTTCCTGCTCGACCAGCGGCCGGACGGGTCGGCGTACGTCGTGGGAGAGGCGGGGCTGACCACTGCGCTGCACGACATCGGCTACGTGATGACCGAGCGCAACCCCGACTACGTCGTGCTCGGCGAGACCCGCACCTACTCCTTCGAGTCGATCACCCGCGCGATCCGGCTGATCGAGGGCGGGGCCCGCTTCATCGCCACCAACCCCGACGTGAGCGGTCCGAGCATCCACGGAACACTTCCGGCCACCGGTTCGGTGGCGGCGCTGATCAGCACCGCGACCGGACGTCAGCCGTACTACATCGGCAAGCCCAATCCGCTGATGATGCGCAGCGCGCTGAACCAGCTGGAGGCGCACTCGGAGTCGACGTTGATGATCGGCGACCGGATGGACACCGACATCATCTCCGGGCTGGAAGCCGGCATGCGCACGATCCTGGTCACGACCGGATCAACCCGTCCCGACCAGATCGAGCAGTTCCCGTACCGGCCGACACGGATCGTCGACTCGATCGCCGACCTGGTCGACATGGTCAGACAAGCTGGGTGACGACGAGTCCGAGAACGGCACACACGCCCAGTGTCCGGAGCGGGCTCCAGCCGCGCCAGAACAGCAGGGCGAGGGCAAGTGCGGTGAGAGCGAACGCGAGCGGCTGCCATGTGGACAGGATCGGGACGTCGAGGTGGGCCACGCCCCAGGAGATGCGCCGCGTCTCGTCGAACAGGGTGTTCAGGGCGAAGAACACCGCCAGGTTGGCGATGACGCCGACCACGGCCGCGGTGATCCCCGCGAGTGCGGCGGTGAGGTGCTCGTTGCGCCGCAGGCGCTCGACGTAAGGCGCCCCGAGGAAGACGAAGAGGAAGCACGGCACGAACGTCACCCAGGTGACCAGCAGCGACGCGATGACCGCCGCGACCCACGGGTCGAGGGAGCCGGGGTCGCGATAGGCGCCGACGAACGCGACGAACTGGACCACCATGATCAGCGGACCCGGCGTGGACTCAGCCAACGCCAGTCCTCGGACCATCTCCCCCGGTGCCAACCAGTGGTAGACGTTCACCGCCTGGTCGGCGACGTAGGCCAGGACGGCGTACGCACCTCCGAACGTGACCACGGCAGCGCCGGAGAAGAACAGACCCTGGTCCACGAACACGCTCTCGCGCGAGAACACGATGCCAGCGGCCAGCACGGGCGTGAACCACAGGACCAGCCCGAGCAACAGGATCCGCATGGACCGCCCGCTCGACGGCGTGTCGTGGTGCAGGGCGTCGTCGCTGATCAACGGGGCCGGCCCGCCGGCGTCCTCGTGCGCCTTCGACACTCGGAGCATCGGGAGTCGTCTTGCCAGGGCCCAGCCGAGCAGACCGGCAGCGAACACCACGGCCGGGAACGGCACGCTGAACACGGTCAGGGCCAGGAACGACGCAATCGCCAGCCCGACCAGCACCGGGTGGTGGAGGGCGCGCGTGCCGACCCGGTACACAGCCTGGATCACGATGGCGATGACGGCCGGCGCCAGACCGGCGAAGAGTCCCGTGACGACGGCGGTCGATCCGGCCCCGACGTAGATCGCGGAGAGCGCGAGCAGCGCTGCCATGCCGGGCAGCACGAAGAGCACACCGGCGATGAGGCCACCGCGGCGACCGTTGAGCAACCAGCCCGTGTAGACCGCGAGCTGCTGGGCCTCGGGCCCCGGCAGCAGCATGCAGTAGTTGAGCGCGTGCAGGAACCGCTGCTGGCCGATCCACCGCTTCTCGTCGACGAGCTTGTGCTGCATGACCGCGATCTGTCCGGCCGGACCGCCGAACGTCTGCA
>NZ_JBOHDT010000046.1:0-16059 GCF_050700635.1 Aeromicrobium sp. | reverse complement strand
CTGCGCCAGCATCCCGACCGCCAGCATCGTCCACCGGCTCGGCGCGTCGCCGGCGGGAGCCATGGTTCAGCGGGGGAGGGCGCCGGCCGCGGCGAGCGCCTGCATGAGCAGGGTGCCGCGCCCGCCTTCGAGATCGTCGAGCACCTCCGGGCTCGCGGCCTCCTCCGGCGTGAGCCAGGTGAGCTCGAGGGCATCCTGGCGAGGCTTGCAGTCGCCGTTGACCGGCACGATGTAGGCGAGTGCGACGGCGTGCTGGCGCGGGTCGTGCAACGGGGTGACGCCAGGCAGCGGGAAGTACTCGGCCACGGTGAACGGCACCGTCGAGGCAGGCAGCTGCGGGAACGCCGTGGATCCCAGGTCCTTCTCGAGATTGCGCAGCAGTGCCTCCCGAACCGACTCGCCGTGCATCACGCGACCCGACACGAGGGTGCGGGTGAGCTCACCGGTGGTCGCGGACCCGCGCAGCAGGACGCCGACGTGCTCGACCTGGCCGAGCGCGTCGATCCGAACCGGGACGGCCTCGACGTACAGGATCGGCACCCGCGCTCGGGTCTCGTCCAGGGCGATCTCCGAGAGCCAGCCGGGATTCGGGTCAGGTGTACGAAGCGAAGGCATAGCAGCCATTGTGTCCCCATGGCCTTGATGAACGGCAACGTCTCGTTCTGGTGGACCCAGGTCGGACGCCCTGCCCCGCGGCCCGCGCTCGAGGGCGACCTCGACTGCGACGTGTGCATCGTCGGCGGCGGTCTGACGGGCCTCTGGACGGCCTACTGGCTCTCGCACCACGATCCCGCCCTCGACATCATCGTGCTGGAGGCCGAGTTCGCGGGATTCGGTGCGTCCGGACGCAACGGCGGCTGGTTGTCGGCCCAGCTCTCCGGATACACGGAACCGGCTCTCGTCGCCGCGATGGAGCAAGCGGTCGACGAGGTCATCGGCGTCTGCGCCGACGAGGGCATCGCGGCCGACGTGGTGAAGAGCGGCGTCCTTCTCGTTGCTCGGTCGCCGGCACAGCTCGTGCGGATGCGGGAGAGGTTCTCCGGTGCCGAGCTGAACGCCGACGAGGTGGCGGCGCGCGTGCGCGTCGACGGTGCGCTCGGGGCGCGGTTCAATCCGCACGCGGCGAGGGTGCATCCGGCCCGCCTGGTCGCCGGCATCGCGGCCGCCGTCGAGAGCCGCGGTGTACGGATCCTCGAGCGCACCCGCGTCACGCGGATCGATCGTGGTGCCGCCACCACCGACGCCGGGGTGGTCCGTGCCCCGGTGGTGCTGCGGTGCCTCGAGGGCTACACGGCGAGCATTCGCGGCCAGCGTCGGACCTGGCTGCCGATGAACTCGGCGATGATCGTCACCGAGCCCCTCGGCGATCGGGTCTGGGACGAGATCGGATGGAGCGGGTCCGAGCTGCTCGGCGACTGCGCAAACGCCTACTGCTACGCCCAGCGCACGGCCGACGGACGCATCGCCCTCGGCGGTCGCGGCATCCCGTACCGCTTCGGATCGCGGACCGACACCGACGGCCGGACCCAGGACTGGACGATCGAGTCCCTGCTCCGGACGCTCCACGCGCTGTTCCCCTCGACACGCGACGTGCGGATCGCGCACGCGTGGTGCGGCGTGCTCGGTGTCCCGCGTGACTGGTGCGCGAGCGTGACCTACGGGCAGGGTCTCGGCAGCGCCGGCGGATACGTCGGCAGCGGCCTCACCACGACGTACCTCGCCGGCCGCACGTTGGCCGACCTCGTGCTCGAGCGTGACTCCGAGCTCGTCACGTTTCCGTGGGTCGGGCGCCGGGTGCGCCGGTGGGAGCCGGAGCCGCTGCGCTGGCTCGGGGTGCGGGCGATGTACGGCCTCTACCGGGCCGCCGACCGACGCGAGGATGCTGGTCTGCTGCGTCCCAGCCGACTGGCCCGAGTGGGCGACCGACTCACCGGCCGGTAGGATGGGGGCGTCCGACAGGGGAGCGCCACGGCGCTGAGAGTGCGGGAGACCGTAGACCCTCGAACCTGCTCCGGTTAGCACCGGCGAAGGGAGTCACATCATGAGTTCTGCCGTTTCATCCACCAGGCCCGACGTGCGCTACCGCACGATCGACCTCGTCACCATCGCCACGCTCGCGGTCGCGTTCGGCGTCATCTTCTGGGCCTGGGGCAAGGTGTACGCCCCGCTCAGCGCGCTGGCGGTCTTCTCGTTCCCGCCCAGCGCGGCACTGCTCGCCGGCACCTGGCTGATGGCCGGCGTGGTCGGTGGCCTGATCGTCCGCAAGCCCGGAGCCGCGTTCGCCACCGAGTTCTTCGCGGCCGCCGTCTCGACCGTCGTCCTCGGCGGCACGGAGTGGGGCCTCACGGTGTTCGCGTCCGGCTTCTTCCAGGGCCTCGGTGCCGAGCTGGTCTTCCTGGCCGTCTTCTACAAGCGCTTCGGCCTGTTGGTCGCGATGGCGGCGGGCGCACTCGCGGGCATCGTCGAGGCCTTCTACGAGTGGACGCAGCCGTTCACCGCCGCCTGGGACTTCGGCTACAAGCTGGCCCATCTCGGTTTCCTCACGCTGGCGGGCATCGTCATCGCCGGCATCGGTGGGTGGCTGCTCGTGCAGGCGCTGGCCCGCGCGGGTGTGCTCGATGCGTTCGGGCCCGGACGCGACGCCGCCACCGAGGTCTAGCGACGAGATGAGCACAGGCGGAGTCCGCTTCGCGGGCTTCACCTGGCGCCCGCTCGGTCGCCGCGAGCCGGTCATCCGGGATCTCGACCTCGAGATCACCGCGGGTGAGCGGGTGCTGGTCCTCGGCGCCAGCGGGGCCGGCAAGTCATCGCTCCTGCACGCCCTCGCCGGGGCGCTCGGCACCACGATCGCCGGCGAGGTCACGGGCGTGGCGGAGGTCGACGGACGACTCGGGCTTCTGCCCCAGAATCCTGACGACGCGGTCGTCGCCGACCGCATCGGACGAGACGTCGCGTTCGGGCCGGAGAACCTCGCCCTTCCGCGAGAGCAGATCTGGCAACGGGTCGACGAGGCGCTGGACTCCGTCCGGCTTCCGTACGGTCGCGCCCACCTCACCACCGCACTGTCAGGCGGTGAGCGGCAGCGGCTTGCACTGGCGGGGGTCCTGGCCCTCCGGCCTGACCTGCTGCTCCTCGACGAGCCGACGTCGATGCTCGACGCCGGTCACGCCGCTGCGGTCCGTGACGCGGTTCTGGAGGTCGCCGGCGAGCGGACGATGGTCGTCGTCGAGCACCGGTTCGAGCCCTGGCTCCAGCACGTCGACCGGGTCGTGGTGCTGGCCGACAGCGGTCTCGCCTTCGACGGATCCGTCGCGGCGTTCCTCGCCGCCCCGCCCATCGACGGGCTCTGGATGCCCGGACTACCGGCGCCCACGCCGATCGATGTGCCGGATGAGCTCGTCCGCCCGGATGGTGACGTGCTCGAGGTGCGGGCCGAGGGCGTGACGGTCGACCTCGTCACCCGCACCCTGCGCGGAAACGAGCGCACCAGGGCCATCGATGGCCTGGACCTCGAGCTGAGGTCGAGCACGCGGACCGCGATCGTCGGACCCAGCGGTGCCGGCAAGTCCACCGCGCTCGCGGTGCTCGGTGGTCTCATCAAGCCGCTGTCCGGCACGATCACCCCGGACCCGACTCGCCGGCGCAGTCGCCAGCTTGCGCGGGACGTCGGCTGGGTGCCCCAGGACGCTGAGCTCGGCTTCGTGACGTCGCAGGTCGAGTCCGAGGTCGCCCGCACCGGTGAGGTGATCGAGCGTCCGGTCAACGTCGGCGCGGTGCTCGACGTCCTCGGGCTCGGGCATCTCGGCGCAGCGCACCCGTATCGTTTGTCCGGAGGCGAGCAGCGCCGGCTCGCGCTTGCGGCGGCGCTCGCCCACCGACCCGGGCTCGTCCTCCTCGACGAGCCGACGGTCGGCCAGGACCGACACACGTGGGCTGCGGTCGCGGGCTGGGTCGCGGCGTCGGCCCGTACCGGCGCGGCCGTCGGCATCTCGACCCACGACGACGACCTCCCGGTCGACGTCACCGTGCCGCTACGTCATGGGGTCAGGTCATGAGAACCCAGATCCTGCGCGCGAACCCGCTCGTGCTGCTGTCCGTCGGGGCGTTCTCGCTGGTCGGCTCGTTCTTCATCACCGACCTGACCATCGGTGGCATCGCGCTCGCCGCGTACGTTTTGGCTGGGCTGGTGCTCCTGCCGGGCTGGCGGTACCCACTCATCTGCCTGGCCTTCTCGCTGTTCGCCGCGCTCACCGTCGTGTACTCGGCCTGGCGGCTGAGCAGCGGTGGCCTCGAGGCCGGTCTCGTGCAGGGACTCCGGCTGGTGGTGCTGGCCTGGCCCGGCTCGGTGGCCGTCGGCTACCTCGACCCGGCCCGGCTGAGCGACTACCTTGCGCAGACGCTGCGACTCCCCGCCCGCCTCGTCGCCGCGTTCGGTGCGGCGCTGCAACGCGTCACTTCGTTCGGTCACGCCTGGACCCAGCTGGAGCGCACCCGCCGCGCCCGCGGACTCGGCCCGTCGCGCAACCCGATCGTGACTGCCCGCTACGTAGGCGGGATGACGTTCGCCCTCCTCGTCCACGCCATGCGAGGCGCCACCCGCTCGGCCGTCGCGATGGACGCACGCGGCTTCGTCACCGCCGACACCCGCACCTGGGCCGAACCGGCCACCTGGACGCGCCTCGACCTCACCGGGCTCGCGCTCGCCGCCGCCCTCGGCGCCGTGCCCGTTGTCGCTTTCCTGCTCGGCGGCTAGGGTGCCGACTAAGCAAGCGCTTAGTCCGGCCACTCAGGAGTGTTCATGCCTCGTACGTTCGAGAACCTCGACGCGTTCCGCGCCGCCGCCGGGGAGGAGCTCGGCACCAGCGACTGGATCACCGTCACGCAGCAGCAGATCAACTTGTTCGCCGACGCTACCGGCGACCACCAATGGATCCACGTCGACCCGGAGCGTGCGGCGTCAGGGCCGTTCGGCGGCACGATCGCCCACGGCTATCTGACGCTCTCGATGCTGCCGGTGCTCGCCCAGAGCATTTACGACGTCCAGGGGCTCACGCTGGGGATCAACTACGGCGCCAACAAGGTGCGCTTCCCCGATCCGGTGCCGGTCGACTCGCGCATCAGGGCGACCGCCACGCTGCGCGAGGTCGGCGACATCCCGATCGGCACCCAGGCGGTCATCTCCTTCGTCATCGAGCGTGAAGGCGCCGCGAAGCCGGCGTGCATCGCGGACGTCGTCTACGTGATGGCGGCCTGACATGCACTTCGACTACGACGACGAGACCAAGGCTTTGATCGAGCGGGTCGAGGCGTTCATGGACGCCGAGGTCTACCCGGCCGAGGCCACGCTGCGTGAGCAGATCGACCAGCTCGCCACCGACGACTCCTGGACGTTTCCGGCCATCGTCGGCGACGTCCGCGAGAAGGCGAAGGCCCAGGGACTGTGGAACTTCTTCCTGCCGGGGGATCCCTCAAAAGGGGGTGCAGGGCTCACGAACCTCCAGTACGCGCCGATCGCCGAGATCACCGGCCGCAGCATCCAGATGGCGCCGGCGGCGTTCAACTGCTCCGCGCCGGACACCGGGAACATGGAAGTCCTCGCCATGTTCGGTACCGACGAGCAGAAGAAGCAGTGGCTGGAGCCGCTGCTCGAGGGCACCATCCGGTCGTCGTTCGCGATGACCGAGCCGCAGGTCGCATCGTCGGACGCCACCAACATCGAGCTCAGCATCGTCCGTGACGGTGACGAGTACGTCATCAACGGCCGCAAGTGGTGGATCACCGGCGCGATGAACCCGGACTCCAAGATCTTCATCGTCATGGGCAAGACCGACCCCGAGGCCGAGCGCCATCGCCAGCAGTCGATGGTCCTCGTCGAGCGCGACACCCCGGGCCTGGAGATCAAGCGCGGCATGCACGTGTTCGGCTATTCCGACCGCGACCACGGCGGCCACGCCGAGCTGGCGTTCAACGACGTCCGGGTGCCGGTGTCGAACATCATCGGCGCCGAGGGCGAGGGTTTCGCGATCGCGCAGGCACGGCTCGGTCCGGGCCGAATCCACCACTGCATGCGCTCCATCGGCCTGGCCGAGCGCGCGATCGAGCTGATGTGTCAACGGGCCGCATCGCGGGTCGCCTTCGGCAAGCCGATCGCCGACCAAGGCGTCGTGCGCGACTGGATCGCCGAGTCGCGCGTGCGGATCGAGCAGCTGCGTCTGCTCGTCCTGAAGGCCGCGTGGCTGATGGACGAGAAGGGCAACCGGGCCGCCCACACCGAGATCCAGGCGATCAAGATCGCCACCCCGGCGACCGTCGAGTGGATCCTCGACAAGGCCATCCAGGTGCACGGGGCCGGCGGACTGAGCCAGGACTTCCCGCTCGCCGAGTGGTTCGCCGGCATCCGCACGTTGCGCTTCGCCGACGGGCCTGACGAGGTGCACAAGAACAGCCTCGCCCGCGCCGAGCTCGCGAAGCATCGATGAACGTCGAGGGCGCGTCTGCGATCGTCACCGGCGCCGCCGGGGGTATCGGGGATGCGATCGCGCAGCGTTTGCTCGAACGGGGCGCGTCGTCCGTCGTGCTCACCGACCTCGACGCAGGCAGGCTGGACGTCGCCGCTGAACGACTGGCCGGCATGTACCCCGATCGCGTCGACCACCTGGCCGGTGACGTCACCGACGAGGCCCACCTGCGAGCGCTGACGTCGCGCGACGTAGACCTGTACTTTGCCAACGCCGGCGTCTTCCGCGGGTTCGGGCTCGAAGCCGACGAGGACGCCTGGGCGGCCAGCTGGGACGTCAACGTGATGGCGCACGTCCGGGCGGCGCGCCTGCTCGTGCCCCGCTGGGTCGAGCGGGCTTCGGCCGGCGACCAGGGCGGTTGCTTCGTCAGCACCGCCTCGGCGGCCGGCCTGCTGGTGCAGCTCGGCTCGGCGACGTACACGACCTCCAAGCACGCGGCGCTCGGGTTCTCCGAGTGGCTGGCCGCCACCTACGGCGACCGTGGTGTGCAGGTCTGCTGCCTCTGCCCGATGGGCGTCCGCACCCCGATGGTGGAGGGCGGCGACACCAGCGAGCACCCCGATGCCCGGGTGTCGCACGCCGCGGTTGCCGGCTCGGGCGAGATGCTCGATCCGTTGGCCGTGGCCGGCGTCGTCCTCGATGCCGTCGAGGAGGGACGCTTTCTGGCGCTCCCTCATCCACAGGTCGACGCCATGCAGCTGGGCAAGGCCGCCGACCGCGACCACTGGCTCGCCGGCATGCAACGCCTCCGACGCTCAGTGGAATAACAAAACTATTGTACGAATAGCCGTACTAAAGTACGATTTCTGTTATGGACTTTTCCAACCCGTTTCGTGTGGTGACGCCGACCCTTGACGGCCCTGTCTTGCACGCCCTCTCAGGTTCCGACGCCGCTCTCACTCGGGCGCAGATCCACCGGTTGTCAAAGAGCGGAAGCGACGCTGGGGTCCGCAAGGTTCTCAAGCGTCTCGTCGGCCAAGGAATCGTTGTCGAGGAACACGTAGGCAGCCGATTCACATACCGCGCCAATCGAGAGCATTTGCTGTGGCCCGCGGTGGAGGCGTTTGCGTCAGCGCACGAGCTGCTGGACGAGCGCATTCAGACAGAGGTGGCGACGTGGTCCATTCCTCCGATGTCGGTGGAGCTTTTTGGTTCGGTTGCCACTGGACGAAGCACGGGCGAATCGGATGTAGATCTCATGATCGTCAGTCCCCACCTGACGGTTGATGCCGAGGACGCCTGGGATGCTCAGGTCGATTCACTGCGAGATGCCGTCCTTCGTTGGACCGGAAACGTGTGCGAGATCCTGGTCATGGATCCTCCACAACTGGTGGAAGCGAAGGCGAACGACGAGCCGTCAATTCGATCAGAGCGTGTGTCTCTAGCTGGCGACAGAATCGATGCCATGGTCCCGAGCCCCGACATTGCCCGGCTGTTTGCGCAGATGGTCGAGACCAAGCGCCAGACAAAGAGCCTGACCGAGGCTCTCGAGAAGACTCCTGAGATGAAGCGCTTGCGGGAACAGATGCAGCAGGTCAGGAGCGCGGTCATGCACGGGAAGAAGCGGTGATGTCACCTCGCGGCACCGACACCCGCGACGTAGACAACTCCTTCGCCCGCGCGCGAATGGAAGACGCGCGGGCGTTTCGGCTCCAGGCTGCCATCACGGCCGACCGCATCGGCGCCGCGGCGGGGAGGAAGGCTGCGGCGTCGTCGGCGGCTCTCGCCGCCATCGCCGCAGCCGATGCAGCGTGCGCGGCGGCGCTCGGATTGGCGTGGAAGGGTGAGCACACACAGGGGCACACGCTGCTGCGACGGGTGAATGGTTCGGCCGAGGCGGCTGCAGCTCTGCAGCGGCTCGTGGGTTCCAAGACCTCATGGCAGTACCTTCAGCAGCCGGTCAGCGAGGCGAGTCTCGCGAAGGCACTCCGCCAAGCCGACAAGATCATCGAGTTCGCCGAGAAGTTGCTGCGATCACGCTGAAGCCGTAACCACGGGCGGGGCCGCTCAGCGTACTTCGAGAGCCTCCGCGACGATCTCGGCCATGCCCGCGTAGCCGAGGTCGTTCGGGTGGAAGTGGTCGGCGGCGAGCTTGCCCTTCCAGCTGCGCATCCTGGGGTCGCGGAACTCCGCGACCACCAGCCCGCGGGACGCCGCAGCCTCGTCGACGAGTCGGTTGAACTGGAGCGCTCCGGAGCGGCCGCCCGGCTGCGTGCCGACGACGCTGCCCACGGGCAGCCGGCGCAGCACCTCCGCGAGCCTGGCCGGGAGCGCCTCGCGCAGGCGCCGGCTGATGAGGTCGTTGCTGCCGACGATCACCGTGACGAGGTCGGGCTGGCCGAGTGCCTCCATGGCCGGGATCTGACGGTGGAGGAGGTCGGTGAGGCGCCCACCCGAGACGGACAGGTTGACCATCCGGTAGCCGGGAAGCCGGTCGGCGAGCTGCCCGGCCCAACCACGGTCGTACGCGCTCGCCCCGATGCCCTGGGCCATCGAGTCGCCCAGCACCACCCACAGCGGCCCGTCGGCCCGCACGGCCGCACGGTTGTGCTCCTCCCAAGCCCGCGCGTACGGCTCTACCTGCGCCTGCACCCCACGGACACTCGGAAGGAGCCGAGCCGCGATCGACATCACCGGACCGGGCGGACGTCCGCTGAGGTTGGAGTAGTCGAAGTGCGTCTCGGGCACGGGACCAGTGAAGCAGCCGTGTCCCACCTCGATACCGTGGCGCCATGGCGATCGACCTCCTCACTCCCAGGCAACTGGACGAGATGCGTCCGGCCGGTGAGTTCGTCGCAACCGTGCTGACGCGCCTCGTCGAGGTGGCCGACGTGGGCATGAACCTGCTGGAGCTCGACGCACTCGCGCACAAGATGATCCGCGAGCGTGGCGCCGAGTCGTGCTACATCGACTACCACCCGTCGTTCGGCGCGATGCCGTTCGGCAAGGTGCTGTGCACATCGGTCAACGACGCGGTGTTGCACGGGCTTCCATTCGACTACCGGCTGCGCGACGGCGATCTGGTCAGCTTCGACTTCGCGGTCGCGGTCGGCGGCTGGGTGAGCGACTCCGCCGTCAGCACGATCGTCGGGACGCCGCGCGACGAGGACGTCCGCCTCATCGACACAACCCGCCGCGCACTCGACGCCGCGATCGGCGTGGCGAGAGCGGGCAACAAACTGGGCGACATCTCCGCGACCATCGGCGACCTCTCGCGCGACGCGGGCTACAAGGTCAACACGCAGTTCGGCGGGCACGGCGTCGGCCGCACGATGCACGGCGACCCGCACGTGCCCAACGACGGTCGCGCCGGCCGGGGGTTCCCGCTCAAGCCCGGACTCGTCATCGCCATCGAGCCCTGGCTGCTCGAGACCACCGACGAGATCAGGATGGACGCCGACGGCTGGACGATCCGCAGCGTCGACGGCTCCCGCGGCGCCCACTCCGAGCACACGATCGCCATCACCGACGGCGACCCCATCGTCTTCACTGCACGCGAATAGCGGGCACCGCGATCCTGGTCGCCTCGATGCGGCCACGCAGCTGAACCTCGTCGACCTCATGCCAGCGCTCGGCCTCGTCGGACGATGCCGCCTCGACCGCTCGCATCGACGCGACGACCCGGCCGTCGACGCCCTTGGCCTGCTCCGAGAGCCGGGCGGCCTCGTTGACCGGGTCGCCGATCACGGTGTACTCGAACCGGCTCTCGGCACCGACGTTGCCGGCGACGGCCTGGCCGGCCGACACCCCGACGCCCGCCTCGCACTCGGGCACCTCGTCGCGCAGCCGGGCGGTCATCGTCCGGGCGGCTGCGAGCGCCTTGCCGGCGGCGTCGTCCAGGTCCTCCGGTGCACCGAAGATGGCCAGCACCGCGTCACCCTCGAACTTGTTGACGAACCCTCCGTGCTCGTGCACCTCGGCGACCACGACCGCGAAGAACCGGTTCAGCAGCTTCACGACGTCCTGCGGTGGCTGCTCCGTGGCGATCGCGGTCGACCCGACGACGTCGATGAACAGCACGGCGACGTCACGCACCTCGCCGCCGAGCTCGATCTGCCGCGACATCGCAGCCTCGGCCACGTCCTCCCCGACATGTCGGCCGAACAGGTCGCGGATCCGCTCGCGCTCCCGGACGTCGCTGACCATCTGGTTGAAGCCCGTCTGCAGCAGGCCGAGCTCGGTGCCGTCGAAGACGAGCACCTCGGCGTAGAGGTCGCCGCGCTGCACCTTGGCCAGACCGGCGGTGACCGTGCGGATCGGAGCAACCATCGCGCGCGTGTTCATCCAGATCAGCAGCAGCCCGAAGACGAGTCCGATGCCGCCGAGCGCGAGGATGGTGATCGCCAAGCGGTTGGTCGTGACGTTCTCCCGCACCAGGGCGGAGATGGCGACGATCATCAGACCGGCCACCGGGATCGCGCTCAGCAGCCAGATCAGCAACGACCGCAGGGTGATGCCGAAGCCGACTGCGTGCCTCGGCGGCGCGGTGGAGAGGGCACGTGCGGCGACAGGTCTGAGCGCGAACTCGCTGAGCAGATAGGTGTTGGCGCACACGACTATGCCTGCCATGCCGGTCGTGAACGCGACCTTGAGGATCAGCTCGGCGTCGGTCAGCCCGTACATGAGGGTGAACGCGGCCGTGCCGACCAGCCAGAGGACACCGGAGACGATCGTCAGCTTCCACGGCACCCGCAGCGTGGCGATGCGGTCCTTCCGGTCGGCGTCGCGGTCCTCGATGGACCAGCGAAGCGACTTCAACGCCCACACGGTGCCCCAGATCGAGCCCACCACCAGTGACGCCCCGGCGTACAGGGGGACCGCGACGAAGTTGACCAGCACGAGATCGGCCCTCAGCATCTCGCCCCCTGGGATCACCACGGTCATCAGCAGGACCACGAGCAGGATGCCGATGATGTTGGCCAGCACCACGGACGCGGTCAGCAGTATCTGTACGCGGACCCGCAGCCGGCGACTTCCCTCGTCGCCGGGACCGAGCAGCCACGACCCGAGCGGGTTCGTCCGCAACATGCGACGTTCGGACGGCCGCGTACCGGCGATCACGCTGACCACGGCCCGGGCGGCGCACGGTCGGCCCACGGCGCGGCCCCCTCGACCTGGGCGAGCAACGAGAACAGCGGACCGTCCTCCCCTGGTCGCCCTGCGAGCATGACGCCGACCGGCAATGTCGGGTCGTCGGTCCATCCGAGGGGCAGGCTCGCGGCGGGCACGCCGGCCATGTTGTAGACGGCGGTGAACGGCGTGAAGAGCAGCTCGCGCCGGTGGTCCTCGGTCGGGTCGCCGGACTCGGTGAACCACTCGGACGGCTGGGGCGGGAGCGCGAGCGTGGGCGTCAGCCACACGTCGTACTCACGCATGGACGTCACGACGTCGCGGGTGGTCGCCTCGAGGAACTGGATCGCGCGGGCGAGGTCGACGCCGGACGCCTCCCGCCCGCGGAGCAGCCAGTAGCGCGTGTTCGGCCGCAGCGTGGTGATCGCCTCCTCGGGGACGGGTGCGGCGGCCATGGCGCTCGACCAGACGACGTTGAACTGCGGCTCGAGCTCGGCCGGGAACGGGTTGTCGACGTCGACCACCTCGTGGCCGAGCGACTCCAGCAGGCGACTCGCGGCCTCCCATGCGGCCACCGACGACTCGGACGCCTCGATGCCGGGCAGGTAGGGCGTCGACCAGCGGGCGATGTGCAGGCGCCGCGGCTCGCGTGCCGCCCACGCCGTGAAAGCCGTGTCCGGATCGGGGAGCGGCCGCAGGTCGCCGGGCATAGGGTGCGCCATCGCGTCGAGCATCGCGGCGGCGTCGCGCACCGTGCGCGTGATCGCGCCGTCGCCGGCCAACCCGCTCCAGTCGCTGCCGAGCGGTCCGGCACTGACCCGGCCACGGCTCGGCTTGAACCCGACCACGCCACAGCAGCTGGCCGGGATCCGGATGGATCCGCCGCCGTCGCTGGCCTCGGCGACCGGGACCAGCCTCGCCGCCACCGCGGCCGCCGCACCGCCGCTCGACCCGCCGGCGTTGCGTGTGACGTCCCAGGGTGTCCGGGCCGACCCGACGAGGTCGTTGTCGGTGTAGGAGGACAGCCCGAACTCCGGGGTGTTGGTCTTGCCGAGGCTGATGAATCCGGCCCGCTGGACGAGCTCGACCACGTAGGCGTCGATCTCCGGGACGTTGTCCTGCATCACCACCGAGCCCATGGTGGTGCGGACACCAGCCGTTGAGGTCAGGTCCTTGAACGCCGTCGGCACACCGAGAAATGGCGCGGTGTCGCCGTCGGCCAACTTTCGGTCCGCCTCGGCCGCGCGCTCGAGCGCCGGGTCGCCGGTGACGGTGATGAACGCGCCCAGCGCCTCGGCATGGGCGTCGATGCGGTCGAGGTGGTGCTGGATGAGCTCGACCGCCGACACTTCGCGACGACGTAGCAGTGCGGCCTGCGCGGTGGCGTCGAGGTCGTGCAGCTCGGTCATGGTTCGAGACTAGGACCCGCCCTAGGGTGATCGCGTGGTCCAGTCCGTGGAGCTGTTGTTCGACGCCCGCCTCGAGGCGTTGGTGCGGCACGAGTGGGAAGCGCTGGTCGATGCCGGCGTGACCAGGACCTTGCGCCGCGGCGGCGAGCCGGCGGTCCCTCACATCACCGTCGGGGTCGCGGCGTCGGTTCCCGCCCATGTCGAGGACGCGCTGCGCGAGATCGACCACGGCGTCGGGCTCGAGCTCCGTCTCGGCGGACTGATGTTGCTCGGCGGACGATCGTCTGTCCTGGTCCGTCTCGTGGTTCCGAGCCTGCCGCTCCTCGAACTTCAGGCGACCGTGTGGACGGCCCTCCGGGACTGCCCTGGAATGCCGGACACGATGGCGCCGGGCCGCTGGACACCGCATGTCACGCTCGCCCGCAGGGTCGGCTCGGCCGACCTGTCGGCGGCCGTGGACCTGCTCGGCGGGCGGATCGGCGCCGATGGATCGGTCGCCGGAATGCGCCGCTGGGACGGTGAAGAGCGCCGATCGTGGGTGCTGGACGCTTGAATGGGCGGTGTGCGGCTGACCGACCTCGTCACCACCTTCGACGCCGTGCGCGCCACGCGCTCGCGCAAGGCGAAGATCGCCGCTGTGGCCGACTGCTTGCGCCAGGCCGGCGACGACGTCTTCGTCGTCGCAACGTACCTCTCTGGGGCACTCACCCAACGGCGCACCGGCGTCGGCTGGCGGTCACTGACCGACCTCCCGGCACCCGCGACCGAGCCGTCGCTCGCCGTCTCGACCGTCGATGCGGCGTTCGACGAGATCGCCGCCGTCTCCGGCTCGGGCTCGCAAGCCGAACGGCGTCGCCTCCTGGACGAGTTGTTCGGTGCGGCCACCGAGCCCGAGCAGAAGCTGCTCGCCGGCTTGATCACCGGGGAGATCCGCACCGGTGCGCTGGAAGGTGTGCTGGTCGAAGGCATCGCGGCGGCGTACGAGATTCCAGTGCCGATCGTGCGTCGCGCGGTGATGCTCGCCGGGTCGGCGCCGTTCGCGGCCCACGCCGCAGCCAGTGGCGGGGCGGAGGCGCTCGCGGCCGTGGGCCTGGAGGTCGGACGCGCGGTGCAGCCGATGCTCGCCGGCAGCGCACCCGACCTGACCGCCGCCTTGGAGGCCGTCGGACTGCCCTGCCTCGTCGACGGCAAGCTCGACGGCATCCGGATCCAGGTACACCGTGCGGGCACGGACGTCTCGGTCTGGTCGAGGAGCCTCGACGACGTGACCGGGCGGTTCCCTGAGCTCGTCGAGCTGGCCCGGTCGCTGCCGGTCGAGTCGTTCGTGCTTGACGGCGAGGCCCTGCTGGTGGACGACGACGGACGGCCGCGGGCCTTCCAGGACACCGCGTCACGCTCCATGACGGTCACGGCGTCCGACCTGGTGATGAGCCCGTACTTCTTCGACGTCCTGCACCTCGACGGACGCGTCCTCATCGACGCACCGGCCACGGAGCGGGCCGACATCCTGTCACGGCTCGTCCCCGAGGAGCACCTCGTCCCTCGACTGCTCGCCGAAACCGCAGAAGCCGCTGCTGAGTTCCAAGCCCGTGTTCTCGCCGACGGTCACGAGGGCGTGGTCCTCAAGGGCGTCGACAGCACGTGGGAGGCGGGTCGCCGCGGATCCGGCTGGGTCAAGGTGAAGCCACGGCACACGCTCGACCTCGTCGTCCTCGCCGTCGAGTGGGGCAGCGGCCGGCGCAAGGGAATGCTGTCCAACATCCACATGGGTGCCCGCGACGGTGACGGCTGGGTGATGCTCGGCAAGACGTTCAAGGGCATGACCGACGAGATGCTCGCCTGGCAGACCGAGCGGTTCCTCGAGCTGGAGACCTCCCGCGAGGGCCACATCGTGCACGTCCGTCCCGAGCAAGTGGTCGAGGTCGCCTTCGACGGACTCCAGCGCAGCACCCGCTACCCCGGTGGTCTGGCGCTGCGGTTCGCCCGCGTGCTCCGCTACCGCGACGACAAGCGCGCCACCGAGGCCGACACCATCGACACCGTCCGCAGGCTCAGCCCCGCTTGAACGCCCGCCACCTGGTGCGCGGGCGCACCGACCGGCGGATGCGGGTCAGACCGGTCGGAGGAGGAGGTGGCGGGGGCTCTGGCGGTGGCGGCGGCGGCGGCGGGGGCGGGTGCGGCAGCGTGTCGGAGGCGGGCTCGTACGGCTCCATGCCCGCGTCGATGCGGCGCTGGACCTCGTCAATCGCAGCGTCGATGTCGTCGAACGGAACGCCGTCGAGCTGGTTCGGCGTGAAGCGCCACCACTCGAGGTCGAGCAGTCGCTTGATCGTGTCGTCGTCGAACCGGTGCCGGATGACTGTCGCCGGCACCCCTCCGACGAGGGCATACGGCGGCACGTCCTTGCTGATGACTGCCGAGGCGGCCACCACGGCGCCGTCCCCGATCGTGACTCCGCGGGTGATCGTGGCGCGTGCGCCGATCCAGACGTCGTTGCCGATGACCGGACCGTCGCCGCGGAAGTCGGCGCGCTCCTCCGGGACCTTGTCGTAGGTGTCGGCGGAGTCGTGGAAGTCGAAGCGCGCCTCGTTGTACTGGAACGCGCTGGTGCTGAGCCAGTGCGTGGGGTGCTCGTAATCGCCGATCCGCACACCGCCCGCGATGGAGCAGTAGCGACCGATCGACCTGCAGCGCACCGCGAGCCCGCTGTAGAAGTACGTGAAGGCACCGATCCGCGTGGGTTCGCTGAACTGGAAGCGTCCGTTGAACTGCACCGGAGGCTCGACGGTGATCTCAACGCCCTCGGGCAGCTTCAGCTTCTCGTGCCCTCTGGTCGTCGGATGCGCGTCGCCGTCGATGTGATCCCCCTTGCTTCCCATGGTTGTCGAGCATAGGAGTCAACCCAAGTCGGGAGCGCGATGGAGACACACCCTAGGGCCGCCCGAGCCGCCGCTGCATCTCGGCGTTCAGGCGAGCCAGGGCTGCGGCGATGCAGCCGGCCACGAAGTCGCTGAGCCGGTGGTGCAGGTCCGGACTGATCGCGGGATCAGCCTCGGCCACGT